>NZ_JBSFIA010000073.1:0-24134 GCF_053597355.1 Streptomyces sp. NPDC001443 | reverse complement strand
GGGGAGCGCGTGCCGGGCGCCGCCCGCCGGGCCCCACTTTTGTTCGGAGCTCTTAGGGCCTGTCGTCGGCATCAGATCGATCTGATGCCGACGACAGGCCCTAAGCCCCCATCAAGCCAACAGTGGCGGAAACCCACCCATTCCAAGATCCCGCCGAACGTCGAGTGACCTGCGTCACGCCTTCCGGTTCGGTCTTCTCCGGGCGGGAGCCGTCCGGGCACCTGGCCGGTGCCCGGACGGACCGCGGGGCCGGGTCAGTGCAGCGCGAACTTCTGGGCCGCGGAGCCGTTGCAGTCCCAGATCCGCAGACGGGTACCGTTCGCCGTCGCGCCGTCGGGCGAGTCGAGGCACCGGCCCGACTGCGGGTTGAGCAGCGAGCCGTCGGCCTGCTGCACCCACTTCTGGCCGCCGACGCCGTTGCAGTCCCACAGTTCGACCTCGGTGCCGTTCGCGGTGCCGTTGCCATTGATGTCCAGGCACCGCCCGAGCGTCGCCAGCGAGGTGTCCGTGCGACGCGCCCAGTGCTGGTCCACCGCCCAGGCCTGGCAGTCCCACAGTTGGACGGCCGTACCGTTGGTGCCGGTGTCGTCCGCGGCGACGTCGACGCACTTGCCGCCAGGACCGGTGACCGCGGCTCCGCCGTTCACGGCGAACTTCTGGGCCGCGGAGCCGTTGCAGTCCCAGATCTGCAGACGGGTGCCGTTGGCGGTGGCGCCGCTGGGCGAGTCGAGGCAGCGACCGGACTGGGGGTTGAGCAGCGAGCCGTCGGCCTGCTGCACCCACTTCTGGCCGCCGACGCCGTTGCAGTCCCACAGTTCGACCTGGGTGCCGTTGGCGGTGCCGTTGCCATTGATGTCCAGGCACCGTCCGATGGTGGCCAGCGAGCCGTCCGCCTGGTGGGTCCAGTGCTGGTCCTCGGCGTAGGCCTGGCAGTCCCACAACTGGACGGCCGTACCGTTGGCGCCGGTGTCGTCCGCGGCGACGTCGACGCACTTGCCGCCCGGACCGGCGATCGTCCCCTGCGGACCGTTGGGCAGGTCCGTCCGACCGGAATAGCCGACGGAGACGATGTTCGCCTGGACCGCGTTCTCCGCGGCGTCGGTCGGGTAGCCGGCGACCATGACGCCTTCGAAGAAGGTGCCCCTGTTGCGGTTGCTGTTGTCCCCGCCGATGCCGAGGATGATGCCGCCCTCCTGTTGCATCGGCCGGTAGCCGCCGCGGGTGGGCAGACCTCCGTCCCACCACGTCGTCAGGGCGCCGGATTGGGAGTTTCCGCCTTTGAGGGCGTATTTCGTCTGACCGTCGTTCTTCAGCACGGCCGTGACGAACGCGCTGTTGTTGCCGCGGTTGGCGGTGTTGGAGCCGTTGTCGCCCTGGAACATGCCGTTCTCCAGGTCGGCCTCGACCCACGGTCCCGAACCGGTGCACGGCGCGAAGTAGCACGTGGTCGCGATGCTGACGGCGTCCATGTGCCCGTTGCCGGTGTCGGCCGGGGTGCTCTCGGCGTTGCCGTAGTCGAAGCAGCAGTCGGAGCCGACGTGCGTGCCGCTGGCCACCATGTAGGCGCCCTCGGGCTGACCGTTGACGGCGACGCCCGACGCCACTCCCGTGTAGCGGTACCCGACGCCGGGCGAGATCCAGATGCCGTACGCCTTGTGACCGCCCGCGGTAACGGCGATCTCGCTCGCGTCGGCCCCCCGGTCGACGCCGCCGGCGGTGCCGGCGGGCCCGGGCGTGAGGTCGTTGTGGCGCGGGCTCTGGTCGTAGACCTTCGTGATGCGGCAGGTGGTGTTCGCGCAGAACGTGTCCTGCTGTGCCGCGTTCGCGTAACCGCCCGCGGCCAGCAGCCCGATGTCGCTCCTCGTGCCGTCCGAGGCCCGGGTGACCTGGTAGAGCGGCCCGTTGTACGAGGAGTACAGGGCGCGCACCGTGCTGTGCGCGGCCACGCAGGCGGTGCCGGCGCCGCCGTAGATGTCACAGGGCAGGGAGCCCGCCGCCTGCGACGCGCCGGGGAAGCCGATCAGGGCGCCGAGGGCCAGCCCGAGAGCCGACACCGCGACCGCCACCGCCCGCGCCGTTCGGCGACCGGAGGCGACAGCCCTTCTTAACGCTGCCCCAGCCCAAGAGAATCTTGTTATAGGCATGACATATCTCCTCCGAGGACGAGCCTTGACCGGACGTACACCCGCACGGACGGGCCGCGGGCCGACGCGGACGGGCCGCGGGCCGACGCGGACGGGCCGTGCGTCGACCGGCTCGGAACCTACGCAGCCTGTTTGAAGACGTCAATATTTGTGGCTTCGCTTGGTACGTACTTTGCTGGGCGTCGGTACGCGTTCACTCCCGCAGCCGCACCTCACCGTTCGGCTCCACGGGCACCCACACCCGCACCCCGGCTCGACACCCAGGGCTCTGACCTCACATTACGCAGCCATCGGAGGGCGGCAGCGCGATCAGAAAGCGCTCACTACGTCGTGGTGGCGGCGACCGGCGCCGATGACGGAGGGCCGGCCGCGATGCCGGTTCAAACAGATCCGGCCACCGTCGCCTGCGCCCGCATCCGGCGTCACGCCCATGAACCCACAGCAACCAACAGAGCCGTTCCCGGCCCGGCACCGGCGTGCCACGCACGGAACCGCACCCACTCTATTGACGTGCACACGACCTGTGGCTACCTTCCGAAGTGCTCCGGAGCGGGTCGGGCCGCGGCCCTCCGGTGCGACAGCAGGTCCGAACCCCTGCACCGACGTTCAGGTCGCCCGCCTTCCCGGCACAGCCAGACAACGTTGTCACGACCAGGCGACCGGGGTCCGCCTCCCGCCCGCCTCCCGCACGAGAGACGGCAGCTCGGCAGACAACGTTGTCACCCCGCTCCCCGCCGCATCTCCTCAGGAGGCAGATCGCGATGTCCCCCACTCCGGCCGGTGTCCGCCGGCCCGCCGACAGCAGACGCTCCTTACGTCGTCGCCCCAGGCTCGGGGCGGCCATGGGTGCCGCCTTCGCCGCCGCGCTCCTGGGCGGGTCCGTCCTGCCCGCCCCCGCCGCCTGGGCGGCGCCGGCACAGCGGGCCGAACTCGTGACGGCACCGGCCGACCTGGTCAACCCGTTCATCGGCACGTCCAACGACGCCAACGACTTCCCGGGCGCGGACGTCCCGTTCGGGATGGTGCAGTGGAGTCCCGACACCTCGTCACGGCCCCCTGGCGGTGGGTACGAGTACAAGGACTCCTCGATCACCGGGTTCAGTCTCACCCACATCGCGGGCCCGGGGTGCGGCGCGGCCGGTGACATACCCGTGCTGCCCACGGTGGGTGCCGTCGTCAACAACGCGTCGGCGTCCTTCTCCCACGCCAACGAGTCCGCCTCGGCCGGGTCCTACAAGGTCGCCCTCGACAACAAGGTGACCACGGAACTCACCACCACCACCCGCAGCGGCATGGCGCGCTTCACCTTCCCCGCGACCACCCAGGCCAACCTGCTGTTCAAACTGACCGGCAGCCAGAACGGCGGCACCTCGACCCAGTTCAACGTGGTCTCCAGCACCGAGGTCAGCGGCCAGGTCACGAGCGGTAAGTTCTGCGGGGCCGGGAACACCTACACGGTCTACTTCGACATGGTCTTCGACCGGCCGTTCGGCTCCAGCGGCAGCGCGCTCGCGCCGTCGGCGAAGGCGAAGACGCAGGCGGTGGCGGCCGCCGCGTCCAACGGGCACGTCACCTTCGACACCAGCGCGAACCAGGTCGTCCAGGCCAAGGTCGGCGTCTCCTACGTGTCCGTCGCGAACGCCGTCGCCAACCGCACCGCCGAGAACACCGGCTGGAACTTCGACGGCGTGCGCGCCGCCGCCCACTCCGCCTGGGACACCGCGCTCGGCAAGATCCGGATCGCCGGTGGCACCGACGACCAGCAGCGGATCTTCTACACGGCGCTCTACCACTCGCTGCTGCACCCGAACGTCATCAGCGACACCAACGGCCAGTACTACGGGTTCGACGGCAGGACGCACACCGTGGACGCCGGACACAGCGCCGCCTACGCCAACTACTCCGGGTGGGACATCTACCGCTCCCAGGCCCAACTGGAGGCGCTGGTCAGCCCGCAGGTCGCCTCGGACACCGCCCAGTCGATGACCGACGACTACACCCAGACCGGCATCTTCCCCAAGTGGTCGGAGAACAACGGCGAGTCCTACGTCATGGTCGGTGACCCGGCGGCCGCGATCATCGCCGACTACTACGCCTTCGGCGCCCGGAACTTCGACACCGCCACGGCGCTGGCCGGTCTGCTGAAGCAGGCGAGCACGGCGAACAACGACCGACCCGGCCTGAACTACCTCGACAGCCCGGGATACGAACCCCACGACGGCAGCTACGGCTGCTGCAACTTCTACGGCCCCGTCGCCACGACCCTGGAGTACGACACCGCCGACTTCGCGCTCTCCGCCTTCGCCGGCGCCCTCGGCGACACCGCGAGCCGGCAGAAGTACGCCCATCGCGCGCAGGACTGGCGCAACACGCTGAACCCGGCCTCCGGCTTCGTCCAGCCCCGCAACGCCAACGGCTCCTGGACCTCGGGCTTCGACCCCACCAGCGGCACGGACATGGTCGAGGCGGACTCCTGGATCTACACCGGCATGGTGCCCTTCAACGTGGCCGGACTCGCCACCGCCAAGGGCGGCAACACGGCGATGAGCCACTACCTCGACACCGTGCTGCGCAGCTACACCGGCGCCAACGGCTACGCCTGGGTCGGCAACGAGCCGAGCATCGAACTGCCGTGGGAGTACGACTACATCGGCGCCCCGTACAAGACCCAGGCGACCGTGCGCTCCGTCCAGCAGCAGATCTGGTCGAACGGTCCGGCCGGCCTGGCGGACGGCAACGACGACCTGGGTGCCATGAGCGCCTGGTACGTGTGGTCCGCGCTGGGCATGTTCCCCATGACCCCGGGCACCGCCGACCTCGCGCTCGGCTCGCCGGTCTTCTCCCAGGCCGTGATCACGCTGCCGTCCGGCGGCACCCTGACGATCAACGGCAACGGCGCCGCGGACAACGCACCCTATGTGCAGTCCGCGACGTTCGACGGGGCGGCCTGGAACAACGCCTACGCGCCCACGTCCGCGATCACCTCGGGCGGCACCCTCTCCTTCACGCTCGGCACCGCCCCGAACACCGCCTGGGCGGCCTCCGCGTCCGCCGCGCCTCCCTCCTACCCCGGTGACACGACCGCCCCGGCCAAGCCCCGCGTCGGTCCCGTCACCTCCGGGGTCACCGCGTCCCAGTGCATCGACGACGCGAACTCCGCCACCGCCGACTCCACCGCGATCCGCCTGTGGACCTGCAACGGCACCTACGCCCAGGACTGGAACATCGCGGCCGACGGCACCCTGCGCACCCTCGGGAAGTGCCTCGACGTGACCAGCAGCGGAACGACCAACGGCACCCTCGTGCAGCTCTACACCTGCAACGGCACCGGCGCCCAGAAGTGGACCGTCGGGTCCGACGGCTCCCTGAAGAACACGAACTCGGGTCTGTGCCTGGACGACCCGAACTCCTCCACCACGGAAGGCACCCGGCTCCAGATCTACACCTGCAACGGCACCGCGGCACAGAAGTGGGGCCTGCCCGCGGCCTGACGACCGACACCGGCGCCCTGCGCCGCCCCGATGCCCCGAACCCGGGCCCGTGCCCCGGTTCCCACAGCTCCACCCGGGAACCGGGGCACGGGCCCGGCGGCCTACGACGCGCGCGGAAGGGCTCCTTCCACCAGTTGGCCGGGGTTGCTGCTTAGCGTGACCCCATGACCACAGTCCAGACCCGGCCCGCCCCCGACGACCGACGGTGGAAGGCGCTCGCGGTCTGTCTGACGGCGGGCTTCATCTCGCTCCTCGACACCTCGATCGTGAACGTGGCGCTGCCCTCGATGGAACACGGACTCGGCGCCTCGGAGGCCGCCCAGTCCTGGGTGGTCTCGGGGTACGCGCTGGCTTTCGGGCTGGTCCTGGTGCCCGCGGGCCGGCTGGGCGACATGCACGGACGGCGCCGGGCGTTCCTGGCGGGCCTCGCCGTGTTCACACTGGCCTCGGCGGCCTGCGGTCTCGCGCCCGGTGCCTCCTGGCTGGTGGTGTTCCGGCTGATCCAGGGCGCGGCGGCGGGCATGGTCGCCCCGCAGACCTCGGGACTGATCCAGCAGATGTTCCAGGGCGCCGAGCGGGCCAAGGCCTTCGGTCTGCTCGGCAGCGTCATCGGGATCTCGACGGCGGCGGGCCCGCTGGCGGGCGGCCTGCTGATCGACGCCGTCGGCACCGACGACGGCTGGCGCTGGGTGTTCTTCGTCAACCTGCCCATCGGGGTGGCCGCGTTCGGCGCGGGACTGCGGTTGCTGCCCCGGTTCCCGGCGTCGACCGGCAAGCGGGAGGAGTTCGACCTGTTCGGCGTGCTGCTCCTCGGCTCCGCCGTGCTCGCGCTGATGCTGCCGCTGGTGCAGGAGCAGCAGTGGACCGGACGGCTGAAGTGGGCGCTGCTGCCGGTGGGCGCGCTGCTGCTGGCCTCGTTCTGGGCGTGGGAGCGGCGGCAGGGGCGGCTCGGGCGGGCTCCCCTGGTCGATCTGGAGCTGTTCTCCTTGCGCTCCTTCACCTTCGGGTCCCTGATCAGTCTGACCTACTTCGCGGGCTTCACCACGGTGTTCTTCGTGTACTCGCTGTTCCTGCAGAACACGGTCGGATACAGCGCGCTGGCGGCAGGGGTCTCGGTGCTGCCCTTCGCGGCGGCTTCCGCGGTGGGTGCCGCCGTCGGGGGCCGGCTGGTGACACGCCACGGACGCAGGCTGGTCGTCCTCGGCCTGACCGGGGTGGCGGTGGGGCTGCTCGGGGTGATCGTGGCGGTGCAGCTGGTGCCCCTGGAGAGTGTCGGGTGGGCCACGGCCGTGCCCATGGTCGTCGGCGGCATCGGCTCCGGGCTGACGGTCTCCCCCAATACGACGCTCACCCTCACCCGCGTCCCCGTGCGGCGCGCCGGGGCGGCCGGCGGGGTACTGCAGACGGGGCAGCGCATCGGCTCGGCGGCCGGGATCGCCGTGGTGGGCGCGGTGTACTTCGCGCACGCGGCCGACCACGGGCACTCCGTCACGGCCATCCAGCTCGGGCTGCTCACCGCCGTCGGGTTCAGCCTGATCGCGCTGCTGCTGGCGGTCGCGGACCTGCGCGAGCGCCGACTGCACCCGGACGCGGAACGGGCCGTGGGGGTGGTCCGGCGCGGTGCCGAGGGGGACGGCGCCGAGGAGACGGTCCGGCCCGGCGCCTGAGACACCCGGCCCGGCCCGGCGGCTGCGGGCGTTTCGTACGCTTTGCGGTCCGGGTCCGCCGTCTACGCTCGGCCCGTGGGGCAACCGGAGCGGCGCGCCGAGGGCGCGGGACCTTTCACCACCAGGCTCACCTGGCACGATCCCGGCGGCGCGACCACGGTGTGGGAGTCACGGATCGCGCGGCGGCGCGGGACGCTCGCCGTGCGACCGCCCGGCGCGGGGGCCGGACGGCACACCCGTGCGGACGACGTCGGCATCGGCAGGCTGCGGCGGCTCAACACCGTCTCGGCGGTCGCCTTCGTCGTCGGCGGGGCGCTGTTCGCCGCCGGGGCCGCCGTCGCCCAGTTCGGCTCCGGCGACGCCACCCGGTGCGCGTCGATCTACTTCGTGGGCGGCCTGTTCTTCAACACCGGCGGCTACGTCTCCCTGCTTCAGGTGATCGACGCACCCCGTCACACCGGCGGCGGCGAGGGACGGCTGGTCACCCCACGCTGGCGCTGGTGGAG
Organism: Streptomyces sp. NPDC001443; assembly: GCF_053597355.1. Taxonomy (NCBI): domain Bacteria; kingdom Bacillati; phylum Actinomycetota; class Actinomycetes; order Kitasatosporales; family Streptomycetaceae; genus Streptomyces; species Streptomyces sp. NPDC001443. Next base: position 16,326 of record NZ_JBSFIA010000073.1, on the reverse strand, counting down.
CTACGAGCCGATGCGGGTGGACTGGCTGTGCACCTTCGTCCTGTTCGCGGGCACCCTCGTCTTCGCCGTCTCCCTGCTGGACTCCTTCCTGCGGGGTCTGAGCGTCCAACAGGTCAACCGGCTGGTCTGGGCCCCCGACGTGATCGGCTGCGTACTGTTCCTGATCTCCGGACATCTGGGCTTCGTCGAGATCTGCCACGGCCGGTTCTGCCTGCGCCGGCGCAGCCTCGGCTGGTGGATCGTCGCGGTGAACCAGCTCGGCTCCGTCCTGTTCATGATCTCGGCGATCGCCGCCTTCACCCGTCCTGCCGGTGGCGGCCCGGTGAACGCCGGGATCGCCAACTGGGGAACCCTCACCGGCGCCCTGAGCTTCTCCCTCGCCGGGGTCCTCCAGCTCTACGAGCGCCCTTAGAACTCCGGGGGATATCCCCATTCCGGCCCGGGGGTGCGCCGGATCGCGCCCCGTCGGACGGCGAAATTAGCGTTCGGCCATGTCTTCGACCCTGCGAAAGCACCTCGCCCTGGCGGCAGTCGGTGTCGCCACGCTGTTCGCCGCCGCGACGACCACCGCCGTCGCCCGGCCCGCCGGTCCCACCCCGCTGGAACAGTTACGCCACGACACCCGGGCGATCCACGCCCTCGGGGTGAGCGGTGTGCAGGCCCGCGTGATCGCGCCCGACGGTCGGCAGTCGACCGCCACCAGCGGCACCGCCGACCTGGACACCGGCCGACCGGTCCCCTCCGACGGCTACTTCCGCATGGCCAGCACGGCCAAGACGCTGGTCGCCACCGTGGTCCTCCAACTGGAGGCCGAGGGCAGGCTCTCCCTGGACGCCCCGGCCGACCACTGGCTGCCCGGGCTGATCCGGGGCAACGGCAACGACGGCAGGCGGATCACCGTCCGCCAACTGCTCCAGCACACCAGCGGCATCCACGACGACGTACCCGGATACACCACGCCGGACGAGTACTACCGGCAGCGCCACGACGTCTACAGTCCCGAGCAGCTGGTGGCCCGCGCCATGGCCCACGCGCCGGACTTCCCGCCCGGCAAGGGCTGGGGGTACTCCAACACCGGCTATGTCGTACTGGGCATGATCATCCAGGAGGTCACCGGCCGACCCGCCCACGAGGAGATCGAGGACCGGGTCCTGCGCCCGCTCGGCCTCGACCGGACCCGATGGCTGGGCACCTCACCCACGCTGCCCCGGCCGCACGCCCAGGCCTATCAGTTCTTCGGCCCCGGTTCCCGGGTGGACGTCACCGACCAGACACCGGTGGACCACACGATCCTGTCGTTCGTCACGACCACGCGGGACGAGAACGACTTCCTGCGCGCGCTGCTCGCGGGCCGCCTGCTGCCGGCGCGGCAGCTCGTGCAGATGAAGCGGACCGTCCCCGTGAGCGCGGAGGTCCAACGGCTGTGGCCCGGCGGCCGGTACGGACTCGGCCTGGTCGAGCGTCCGCTGAGCTGCGGTGGGACCTACTGGAGCCACGAGGGTGGAGACGGCGGGTACATCACCCTCAACGGTGTCACCGAGGACGGCGGGCGAAGCGCCGTCGTCTCCATGTCCGAGGCCCGCGGCGACACCCTGGAACACATCGAGCAGCAGGAGGCCGCGGGCAGCGCCCTCATCGACCACGCGCTGTGCGCCGGGGGCCGCGGCACACGGTGAGGGCAGCGGCCCGGTCCGGCGACGTCGAAAGTCGGCCGTCCGCACGCCGCGGCTCCGTTCCTCGACGCCGCAATGCGGGTACCCGGTGTCCGTACAGATCACGTCCGGAGGCACCGCCACCGGCCAACCGTATTCGCCGGGGTCCAACCCGCAGAATCGCCCACCGGAGACCGCTCCGCGCGCAGTGAGGAGGCGACCGACATCACCGAGTCCCCCGAACCCGCATCAGCTCCCTAGGGAGAGACCATGATCATCCTGGGCGTCATTCTGCTCGTCATCGGCTTCCTCACCGGGATCGCCATCCTGTGGACCATCGGGATCATCCTGGTGGTCATCGGCGTGATCCTGTGGATCCTGGGAGCAGTGGGACACTCCGTCGCCGGTCGTCGCCACTACTGGTGACCGACCGCGCGCCCGCGCGACCGGCCGTGGTTGCTGACAACCACGGCCGGTCGGCCGCACAGTCACTGAGCAGGCAGTCACAGAGCGAGCAGGCAGTCACAGAGCAGCGAGAGCTCCGGGAACACAGAGCGAGAACGTTGCGGACACAGGGCGAGGGCTCCGCGCCGTCGTACGGCCCGGAGCCCCGCTCCGGGGCTGACGTCCCAACCCCACGGAACCGAATCACCGGCCTCCCAGGTGGGCTCTCACGTACTGAGCAGCCGATTGAAGAAGGAGCGGTACCGGCGCAGCGCGCCGCGCAGTTCCTCGGTGCTCACCTGTTCCCCTTGGCCCCACTGACCTTCCAAGTCCTTCTTGTGCCGGGCGAAGGTGGCGGCCAGCGTCTGCATCACGTCCGCCACCAGGGCATCAGCGTCGTGCACGGCGTCGCGGGGGTCGTCCACGAACCTGCTCTGGATCCGCTGCCATCGGTCGCGGTAGTCACGCTCCTCGTCATCCGTGAGCAGCTGCGGGGCCTCGTCCTCCGGGGCACTCGTGGTGCTCTCGGTGCTCTCGCCCGTGGCGCCCCCGGTGCCGGGGGCATCCGCGGTACGCTCCGTGCCCGTGCCGGTATCCGTGCCGATGTCCGTGCCCGTGGTTTCCGAAGGGCCGGGAGCGGACTCGGTGTCCGGGCGCTCCGCCTCGTCCGGCCCGGTGCTCTCACCTGGGTAGATCGGGGTCTTCGGGGCGGCCTCGCCCGTCCCCTGCGGCGCTGCGGTGTCGGCGCCGGGCGGTCGGGCCAGGTCGTCGGTGGTCAGTCCGCCGGTCGTGCGATTCGTTTCCTCGTGGCCGTGCATGGTTTCCTCCGTGCGGGTCGCCGGATGGTGGTCATCTCGACGTCAGGTCCGGGCGGGCTGCGCCCGGCCGCCGTCGGAGAGCAACTCCTCGAACAGCGCGCGGTAGTGGACCATGGCACCCCGCAACTGCTCGGTCGTCGCCTGGCTGCGGGTGCTGAGCGTCTCCACGTCGTGCGCGGCGCGATAGTGGTCCAGCGTGCGGCCGTGTTCCACCGAGAGATCCTTCATCTGCTGCTCGAACCCCTCGGTCGGATACCCGCGCTCACGCATCAGGGACGTCACCAGTCGGTCCGCGTCGTGCACGGCGTCCACCGGCCGGTCCACGAACTCCCCCTGGACCGTGCTCCACTCGCGCGTGTAGCGGTCCCGTGATCCGGGGGCGAGTGGCGTGATCTCCAGCGAGTCGTGCCGCTTCTCGCGGTCCTTGAGCTCGTGCTCGGCCGCACGCCGGCTGTCGGATCCTTCGACCGTCCGGTCGTATTCGGGGCCGAAGCGCTCACGGAGGTGACGACGGCGCTGCATGAGGGAGACCGTCACGGCGGCCAGGACGACCACCACCACGATCGCGATGATGATCGCCACAAGCGTTCCTGTCGACATAGCCGCACGCTCCTCGAGGAGTAGTGATGTCCACCCCTCGAGTTCCCGTATGCACCATTCATACACAGCCATAAGCATTTGTAGCGATACGAGAATCCGGCACGCCGCTCCGCCGGATCGAGGCCGCGCGACCGCGCGGCAGGGCGCCGGGACGACAGGGCGCCGGGACGACAGGGCGGCCCAAGTGGCCTCCGGGCTCGCATCGTTGAAGGTGTCGCCGAGATGCGGACGCGTCCCCGCCGCGGCCGGTTCGGCTCTACCCGGCCGGTATCGGCACCGACCAGACCAGAGCGGTGCCGCCGCCGACGGGGGTGCTCAACTCCATTTTGCCGCCGAGCTGTTCGGCGCGTTCGGCCATGTTGCGCAGACCGCTGCGGCGGCCGCCCGGCGCGATGCCGACGCCGTTGTCCGTGACCGCGAGGCGCACCAGACCGGAGTCCGCCGCCAGGACGATGCCGGCGCGCCCCGCGCGGGCGTGCCGGGCGATGTTGGTGAGCGCCTCGGAGAGTACGGCCACCACGTGGTCGGCGATCTCGCGCGGCACGTCGGTGTCGACCAGTCCCTCCATCCGCAGACTGGGCGCGAAGCCCAGCACCGGCGTCGCCTCGCTCGCGATCCGCACCGCGCGCGCCCGCAGACCGGCCCCCTCCACGCCTTCACGCGCGCGCAGCCCGAAGATCGTCGATCTGATGATCTTGATGGTCTCGTCGAGGTCGTCCACCGCCCGCGCGACGCGCTCCGAGGCCTCCGGGTGCTCGATGAACCGCCCCGCGCTCTGCAGGGTCATGCCCGTGGCGAACAGTCGCTGGATCGCCAGGTCGTGCAGGTCGCGGGCGATGCGGTCACGGTCCTTGAGCACCGCGACCTCCTCGGCCTCCTGCCGCCGCTGCGCCAGCTCCATCGCGACGGCGGCCTGTGCGGCGAAGGCCAGCAGGGGCTCGGTCTCCGTCGCCGAGAACGGCTGCCGACCGCTCTCCCGCGCCAGCAGGAGCACGCCCCGGACACCGCCCTCCACGGTGCCGATGGGCACGGCCACCGCGGTGCCCAGTCCGTCGAAGCGCTGCGGCCCCGGCGGGACCCGCTCGTCGTGGGCGACATCCGCGCTGACGACCGGAGCCGCGGTGGAGAACGCCAGCCCCATCAAGGTCGTGCCGACGGGCAGGACGAGCCCCTGGTGCACCTCCGCGTCCAGCCCAACGGCGATCTCGACGGCCAGCGACCCGGTGGCCTCCATGTCCTCCATCGGCAGCGCGACCGCGGCCAGCGCCGATCCGGTGATCTCTCCGGCCCGCTCGGCGATCAGGGCGAGCACGTCGGTGCGTCCGCCGCCGGACATGAGGCTGTGGGTGATCTCCGCGTTCGCCCGCAGCCAGCGTTCCCGCAGCCGGGTCTCCTCGTACAGGCGGGCGTTGTCGATGGCGACGCCGGCGGCCACGGCCAGGGTCGACAGGACCGACTCGTCCTCCTCGTCGAACTGCGCCCCGCCGCGTTTCTCGGTGAGGTACAGGTTTCCGAAGACCTGCTCGCGCACCCGGATGGGCACGCCGAGGAAGCTGTTCATCGGCGGGTGGTGGGGCGGGAAGCCGTGCGAGGCCGGATGCCCGGAGATCTTCGCGAGGCGCAACGGCGCGGGATGGTGGATCAGCTCTCCGAGGATGCCGTGGCCCTGCGGGAAGGGGCCGATCCGGCCGATCTGCTCCTGGGTGACGCCGACGGTGTGGAAGGCCGAAAGGCGCGTGCCGTCCGGCCCGATCACGCCCAGCGCCGCGTACTCGGCGTCGACCAGGACTGCCGCCGCCTCCACGATGCTGTGCAACGCCTGCTCCAGGTCCAGTTCCCGGCCGACCGAGAGGACCGCCTCCAGCAGGCTGTGCACCCGGTCCCGGGTGCCACGGGCCGCGTCCAGCCGGGCCTGCAGTTCATCCAGCAGCTCGTCCAGTCTGAGCTGAGGCAACCGCACACGAGCCTCCTGGGGCTCCTCTGGGCTTCCCACCTGCGTCTCCTCCGACTCCTCGGGCGGGCTGTCACCGGCCGCTCCAGTCGGGGGTCACGCTACCGGCCCAAGGCGAGGGGCGGTACGGGTAGGGGTAAGTGCGACCCTCGTCGTACCCGCGCGGGAAGCCGACGCGCAGGCGCGCCTCGACGAGTGGGAGCCGTACGGACCCGCATCGGGGACCATCGGCCCTAGGAAGGCGCGACGGTCCGGGAGACAGTGGGACCAGGGCGGCACCGATCCCCCGCGGTGCCGCTCCGTTCCGGCCCCTTGCCGACCGCGCCCCGGGTCCCATCCCGCCCACACCAACGGAAGCCCGCCATGGTTCACGACAGCCACCGGCACGTCATCGCGGAACCGCGCCGCCGTGTCGAACTCGACAGCGCCGAGGCGCTGCGCCTGCTGGGCAGTGTGTCCCTGGGCAGGATCGTCTTCACCCAGCACGCCCTGCCGACCGTCCGCCCGGTCAACCACGTGCTGGACGACGGCGCCGTCGTCATCCGCACCCATGAGGCCGCCGCCCTGACCTCGTACGCCCGGCAGAACCACGGCCCCGGTGTGGTCGTCGCCTACGAGGCGGACGTCATCGACCCCGACACACACCTGGGCTGGAGCGTGGTGGTGACGGGTTACGCCCGTCTCGTCACCGACCCCGGTGAACTGGCCCGCTATCACACGCTGTTGCGCCCCTGGGTGGATCAGACCATGGACCAGGCGATCCGCATCCAGCCCGACCTGGTCACCGGTGTCCTGCTCACCGCGGACGGCGACCCGGGCGGGTTCTGAGAGCTCCGGGCAGAAGGGGACCCCACCTCCGTTCGGAGCTCTCGGACACACACACGGCCTCGGCCCCCGGAGATCCGGGGGCCGAGGCCGTGTGCTTCGCTGCCCGCTGTCCTGGCCGCGGTCACCCGTGCTCGGGCACGACGACGACCGGGCAGGCGGCGTGGTGCAGCACACCGTGGGCCACCCGGCCCAGCCGGAGGCCGTGGTGCCCGTGCCGGGGCGTGGCCCCGACGACCAGGAGGCCGGCGTCGCGCGAGGCCTCCACCAGGACGGTCCGGGGGTGCCCCTCGACCGTACGACCGTGCAGCTCCACGTCGGCCGGGAGGTCTCGCAGGGCCGCCACGAGCGTCTCCCCGGCCTGCTGCCGGTGCAGCCGGGCGGGCTCTCCGGCGAGCGGCGGATGACCGGCGCTCCGGTGCTCGGGACACTCCCAGGCGCGTACGGCTTCCACCGGCACCCCTCGTCGCCGTGCCTCCTCGACGGCGAAGCGCACCGCCGCCGAGCCCGCGGCCTGCTCGCCGACACCCACGACGACCCGGCCGCGAGCGCCGGACCGGGGCGGCTCGTCCTGGTCGCCGCGCACGACGATCAGCGGACAGTGCGTGTGCCCGGCCACGGTCAGGCTGACCGAACCGAGCAGGGCCGCGGCCTTGCTGCCGCGGCCGCGGCTGCCCAGCACCAGCACGGAGGCGTGCCGGCTCTCCCGCACCAGCGCGTACTCGGGCTCCTCGGGCAGCACCTCGGTGGTGACCTGCACGTCCGGCCGGCGGTCGTGGGCGCGCCGGGCGGCACGGGCCACGACGTCCTCGGCCCGCACCTCCTCGGACGGCCGGTCCGGATCCCCGGCGGGGCGGGAGCCCTCGTACCGCTCCCACAGCGAGGCGTACACCAGGCGCAGCGGCAGACCGCGCAGCGCTGCCTCGTCGGCCGCGCGGTCGACGGCGCGCAGACTGGGTACGGAGCCGTCGACGCCGACCACGACCGGCCGGTCCATCGCTCCCGCCGTCCCATTCCGGTCACGCATGATCTCTCTGCTCCCTCGGCGGCGGGTCAGTCGTGCGGTACGACGACGACGGGGACGGCGGAGTGGTGCAGGACGGCATGGGTGACCGAGCCGATGCGGGCGCCGACCGGGCTGCGGCGGACCCGTCGGCCGACGACCACCAGGCAGGCCTCGCGGGAGGCGTCGACGAGGTGGCTTCCGGGGGCGCCGTACCGGGACTCCTCGGTGACCTCGACCTCCGGGAACTTCGTGCGCCACGGGCCGAGGATCTCGGTCAGCCGGGCGCTCTCGCTCCGCGCCAGATCGGCCTGGAGTTCGATGTCCACCGCGAGACCGTAGGCGTAGTACGGGGGCGGGTTCCAGCCGTGCACGACCCGCAGGGCCGTACCCCGGCGGGCGGCCGCGACGAAGGCGAACTCGATGAGCCGGTCGTCCGGGCCATCGGTGTCGAGGCCGAGGACGACGGGCCGCGACGGTGTCGCGGTGGACGGCGCACCGTCCTGGTCCGGCTCGTGCGGGTCGGCGTCCCGTGCTCCGGCGCGCACCAGGACGACCGGCCGCCCGGCGTGGGCCACGACGGACAGGCCGACGGAGCCGATCACGAACCCGCCGAGGCCGCTCAGTCCACGGGAGCCGAGGGCCAGCAGTTCGGCGTCCTCCGCCGCGGCCGCCAGGACATCGGCGGGCCGGCCCGACAGCTGCTCGGTGCTCACGTCGAGCCCGGGGTGGCGCTCCCGGACGCCCTCGGCCACCTCACGCAGGATCCGCTCGGTCCAGTGCTGGTGGACCTCTGTGCCGAGCAGCGGCGTCTGCACCATGGGGTCCGGCACCGGCTCCCAGACCTGCACGAGCTTCAGCGGCAGGCCGAGCAGCCGTGCCTCGCCGGCCGCCCACTCGGCGGCCGCGCGGCTCTCGGGTGAACCGTCGAGACCGACGGTGACGGTACGGGTCATGATCTCCACCTTCCGGATCGGGGTTCCGATCCTCGATTCGTCGGCTGATCGCAGGATTCGTCTTCGGGTCGGGCCCGTGGCAGGGGCCGCGGGTCACCGCAGCCAGCGGTTGCGGCGGACGAGCGGGAGCGCGGCCCAGATCCTGCCGAGGCCGAGGACGTCACCGGCGGATGCGGCGGCCAGGGCGATCAGCGCGACGGCGTAGACGAGGTGGTAGTCGGCAAAGGGGTTGGCCGACATGCTCGCCGAGCCGTCCGCGAGGTGCTTGGCGGGCGGCCACTCGGCCAGCCACATCAGGGCCATCATCGACGTGCCCGCGGCGGCCGCGAGGCGCAGCGCCACACCGGCGACGAGGGCGACGCCGATGCCGAGCAGTCCGAGCATGAACAGCCAGTCGGCCCAGGCGGCCCCGGCCCAGGAGTGGAAGGTGGACCGCATCGGCCCGGCGGCCACCGAGCCGAGGAAGCCCCGGGTGGGCGAGCCGCCGTCGAGCCAGCTCCTGCCGGAGGGGGTGGCGTAGCCGAGGCCGAAGGTCTTGTCGAGGAAGGCCCACAGGAAGACGAACCCGGTGAGCAGTCGCAGGGCGGCGAAGGCGTGGGCCTGGGCGGTGGGTGTGCCGACGAGTGCCGGCACGGCGGTTCCGGAGGCGGCGGTCCGGTTCCTGCGGAAGGGGAGCAGGTGGAAGCCCGGGCTCCGGTGAGGGTGCTCGTGCACGGCCATGGTGGTGATCCCTTCGGGGAGGAGCGGGAGGGGTCCGTTCGCTGTCTGGCACCTCCAACTCTCGGCTCGCGGACGAGCGACCGCCGGATGCCGAAGGTCCATCACGGATGGGCTGAACGGCCCTGGTTCCAGGGACCGTTGGGCTCCACGCCCGGCCGACGCCGTCCTGCTGCCCGACGAGGTCCCGGCAGGGCGCCCGCCGTGAGCCGGGTGGCCCGGCCGGCGGGCCGATCGGCCCATGGCCCGCCCCGGAGTGCCGGACCCACACTGGCCGTGGCAGTTCCCACCACCCACCGGGGAGGCACGCCGTGATCACCGTCCCTGCGCCCACCATGCTGCGCGCCCTGCCGGCCGAGCACCGGCAGCGGCTCATGCGGGTCGCCCGAGAGGTGTCCTTCCCGCAAGGGGCGCGGCTGTTCGAGGAGGGAGGCCGGGCCGACCGGTTCTGGATCGTCCGCAGCGGCGCGGTCGAGCTCGACATGCGGGTGCCCGGCCGTCGCGCCGCCGTGGTCGAGACCCTTAGGCACAACGAACTCCTCGGCTGGTCCTGGCTGTTCGGCCCGCACGTCTGGCACCTGGGCGCCGTGGCGACGACCCCGGTCCGGGCGTACGAGTTCGACGCCACGGCCGTACGTCTGATGTGTCAGGACGATCCGGCGCTGGGCAACACCGTCACGCCCTGGGTCGGGGACGTGCTCGCCCACCGCCTCCGCTCCGCCCGTACCTGTCTGCTCGACCTGTACGCCCCGTCCGGCGCCGACAGCGACGACTGATCCCCGTCCGCCGGCCGGCGACCGGGTGTGCGGAACGTCCGACGGCCGGGGCCGCCGGGCCGTGACCAGGGCCGGTGGGGTAACTTCCCATGGCCGAGTGGGGCCGGTCGGCCCTGGTGCACCCGGACCCGGCGGGGCATGATCGGCATCACGGACAACCGCGGTCCGTCCGCCAGCGGGGAACAGGGAACAGGGGATCGCCATGACCGAGACACGCACCTTCACGGAGCAGAATCCGATCCGTGTCTTCCTCCTCGACGACCACGAGGTCGTCCGACGTGGCATCAGCGACCTGCTCGGCGCCGAACCGGACATCACGGTGGTCGGTGACGCCGACACCGTCGAACACGCCCTGGTCCGCGGCCCGGCACTGCGCCCGGACGTCGCCGTGCTCGACATACGTCTCCCGGACGGCGACGGCATCACGGTCTGCCGGGAGCTGCGCAGTCAGATGCCGGAACTGGCCTGTCTGATGCTGACGTCGTTCGACGACGAGGACGCGCTGCTCGACGCCATCATGGCCGGGGCCTCGGGTTACGTCCTGAAGCAGATCCGGGGCTCCGACCTGGTCTCGGCCGTCCGCACGGTCGCCTCCGGCCAGTCGATGCTGGACCCGGCGACCACGGCCCGCCTGATGCGCTCCCTGCGTGCCGACCCCGCCGAGACGCCCTCCGTCGCACCCGAACTGGCCGGTCTGTCCCCCCGGGAGCGGGACATCCTGGCCCTGATCGGGGACGGCCTGACCAACCGCGAGATCGGCACGCGGCTCTATCTGTCGGAGAAGACGGTCAAGAACCACATCTCCAGGCTGCTGGCCAAGCTCGGTGTCCAGCGCCGGGTGCAGGCCGCCGTTCTGGCCTCCCACCTGGAGCGCCCCGAAGGCGGCGACCGCCCCGCTCGGTGACGGCGGAGGGGCGGCGGGCGCCTCAGCTCGCGGTGGCGTCGCGCCGCCGTGCCGCGGACCGCGCCACCGGAAGGCCCACGGCTGCCAGGACCAGCAGTACGCCGCAGACGACAGCCGCCTTCCACGCGGCGTCCGGGCCGGTCGAGGCCACGGTCGCGGCGTCGGCGGCAGGTGCCCCGGCCAGGCTCAGCACGGGCGCGGGGTGCTCCGGCTCGGGCTGTCCCGCCACCGTCTTCTGGTCCCAGGTGACGACCTCGCCGTCGTCGTACCGCTGCCGCGCCACGAAGGCCAGCTCCGACACCCCGGTGGGTACGCGGTCGAGGTGGACGACGAAGTCGACTCCGTCCTCGCCGCTGATCGCCCCGCCGGACCAGCCGACGGTCCGGCCCGCGTCGCCGGCGGCGGCCGGCTCGGCGGTCCAGCCCGTCACCGGCTCCGCGCGCAGCCCGCGCACACCCTTCGGCGCCTCGATCCGTACGCCGACGGTCCGCGCGGACGCCTTCTCGTTCGGCACGTGGAACGTCATGTGTACGTCGGTCGCGCCCGGCGCCACCGCCTGGTCGGCGTGCACGTGCACATGGGCCCGGGCGGGGGTCGCCGTGGCCAGCAGCAGTCCCGTGGTGAGCAGGGCCGCGGCCGTCCGGGCCGGGGAGAGCAGCTTCATGGGTCGGTTCCTCTCGGGGGTCCCGGCGGGCTCGCGTGCGCCAAGGGCACGGGGCGGGCCGGAACGGCTCGGTGCCGCGGGGACGGGTGTGGTCGGGCGGGTGGGGTTACGGGGCCGCGGGGACGGGTCCGGGCCGGAGCGGCTTCAGGGCCGCGGGGGCGGGTGCGGGCCGGCGGCGGGGGTGGTCAGCCTGGCGGAGCGGCCGTGACCAGGGCGGCGGTGACACCCAGCACGGCGGCAGCGACGAGCAGTTCGGCCAGCAGACCGCGCCTGAGGGTGCGTACGACAGCGGTCTCGGGCGGCACGGTCGGGGCCGGGGCGGTGCGGGTGAGCGTCGTGCCCGTCGCCTCGGCCGGCGGCGGGGGAAGCGGTGCCGGGCGGCCGGTGTGGCGGTGCACCCAGCGGCGGGCGACGGCGCCGAGCGCGACGACCGCCACGACCCCGGCCGACTTCACAAGGAGCAGCCGGCCGTACCCCGTGTCCAGGAGGTGCCCGGCGGAGCCCAGCTCCCGCCAGGCCCGGACCGTCCCCGTGACGACGAGGGCGACGACCGCCGCGAACGCCAGCCGCGAGAACCGGGGCAGCACGGCGGCCAGTTCGCCGAGGTGGGCGGGGCGCGACAGGACGGCCGCGACCAGGGCGAGTCCGCCCAGCCAGAGCGTCATGGCGGCCAGGTGGACGAGATCGGCGGCCATCGCGAGCGGTGCGTACCGGCCGTCGACGGCGTGCCCGGTCGGCGGCCAGGTGCCCCAGAGCACGATGACCACGGCCGTCGTCGCCAGGACCAGCGGCTTGGCGGGCCGGTCCCGCCCGGCCGACGCGGTGACCACCGCGGTCGCGGCGCCCAGCGCCAACAGGGCGTAGAAGCGCACCGCGTAGGCCAGGTCGGCCGTCGCCGCGTACTGATGGGCGTGCGCGCCGGACCAGGCCTCGGCCAGCGGCCGTCCGTCGGCCCAGACGGTGTGCACGGTCAGGACCGCGAGCGTGCCGGCCGCCAGCAGACCGAGCCCGCACCGCACCAGGGCGCGGGTCCTGCGATCGCGCAGCCCGGCGGGCCACAGCCACAGCGCGACGAGCAGCACGCCCGGTCCCAGGGCGAGTCCGGCGTAGCCGATCCCGCGGGCCGCCCCGAGCACCCGCCCGGCCCAGGCGGCGTTCGCACCGGCGAGCGGGGGCACCACGCCCACGACGTGCGTGGGCGTACCGATGGAGAACCGGTAGGTGCCCGCCACCGGGTGTCCGTCGGCCGATGTCACCTGCCACGCCACGGAGTAGGTGCCCGCGCGCAGGCTTCCTGGGAGGGCGGTCCGCAGGGTCTGCCGTCGCCGGTCGTCGGGGTGGCCGCCGAGGTCCATCCGGCGCATGTGGTCGTCGAACACGCGTATCGCGTCGACTCCCGCGGTGACCGGCTGGCGGAACGTCAGCGCGACCTGGGCGGGCAGGCGCGGCAGCACCTGTCCGGCCGCGGGTTCGCTGGACAGCAGGCCGGTGTGCGCGGCGGCGGGACCCGCGGACACGGCCTGGAGGCCCAGGGCGCAGAGAACGAGGCAGAGCATGGTGACGATGCGGCGCATCCGCTGTTTCCCCCGGGTGCACTGGTCGGACGGTGCCTCCAGGGTGGCGCCCCGCCGCGGTCACCGGCAGCCTCGCCCTTGGGGGGTGGGACCCCCTCAAAACGAGGGGGTCAGGGCCGTATCGGCAGCACCGCGCGCACCTCGGTGCCGCCGCCGGAGCGCTCGGCGACGGTGACCTCGCCGCCCAGTTCGCTCGCCGTGTCCCGGATGAGCTGGAGCCCGAGATGCCCGGTCGTGCCGCAGGCGGTACCCGGTCCCCTGCCGTCGTCCGTCACCACGACCAGCAGCCGGTCCCGGCTGCCGGTGACGTCGATCCAGGCCCGGTCCGCCCGGGCGTGTTTGAGGATGTTGGTCACGCACTCCCGTGTGCAGCGGTAGGCGGCGGCGGTCAGGTCAGGACCCAGCGCGGCCCGCACGTCGACGGTCGTGGTGACGGCGATCCCCTCCCGGCGCAGGCGCTCGGCGAGCAGTTCGACCGCCTGCGGCAGACCGTCCTCGGTCAGGTCCGGCGGGTAGATGTCCACCATCAGCGTGCGCAGCGAGCCGACGGCCCCGCGCAGCACCTCGGAGACCCGGTCGAGCATGCGGCCGGCCGGTTCCGGGGTGCCGGGCGGCAGGTCGGCCCGGACGGCCGCCAGCGCGTACCCGGCACCGGCGAGGTCCTGGACCACACCGTCGTGCAGGTCGCGGGCGATCGCGCGCCGCTCGCGCTCCGACGCGGTGAGCGCGTTGCGCAGCAGCCGGCTGCGTTCCGCGTCGGCCTGGCTGACCCGGCGCAGCAGTTGCACCGAGACCGGGAGCTGGGTGACCAGCAGAAGCAGCAGGGCGAGGACCGAGAACGGGACGAGGGTGCGCATCAGTTCGCCGCGCGCGGTGACCACCCGGTCGTCGGTGGAGTACACCTCCAGTGCCAGCCGTTCGCCGGACGCCAGGTCGAGGGGGACGTAGACCTCCACCAGCCGGCTGCCGCCGCGGGGTTCGGTGATGTTCTCCTCGTCGGACAGGTCGGAGAGGTCCGCCCAACTGGCGTGCTGGTCGATGGTCTTGCGCACGTCGTCGTTGAGGGGGAAGGACATCCCGATGGCGTGGTGCTCGTTGCTGTACAGCACATCGCCCTGCCGGTTCCACACCTTCACGCGCACCACGCCGGCCTCGCTCTCCCGGGCCCGGACCGCCTCGTCGAGCTGTGCCCGTGCGACGCTGTCGCCTCGCATCACCGCGGGCATGACCGGCTTGAAGATCACGTTGCCCATCAGCTGCGCGGACCGCGCGGCCTCGGCGAGCGCGGTCCGTCTGGCGATCGACTCGGCGGCGAGCACGGTGCCGGCGCCGACGACCGTGAAGGCCCCCAGTCCGATCACGATCATCGCGATCACCGCGTGCCGGACGGTCCTGCTGCCTCCCTGCTCCGGTGCCTGGACCGCGCCCTCGCGGTCAGCCGTCACCGTGCGCCCCGACGAGACCGAGCTGCTGTGCCTTCACCACGGCCTGCAACTGCGAGCGCACCCCGAGTTTGAGGTGGATCGACTTCACGTAGCCGCGGCAGGTGTTGACGCTGATGCCCAGCAGTCTGGCGATCTCCGCCGGGGCCAGCCCCTTGCCCATCAGCGTGAGCACCTCGGACTCGCGGGCGGTCAGGCTGGTCACCGCGGGATCGTCCGTGACCCGTGGCCGGGGCGGCGGTTCACCGAACATGGACGCCGACACCAGCATCGATCCCTGCCGTACGGCGCGCAGGACGCTCAGCATCTCGTCCAGCGAACCGGACTTCGGCACGAACGCGCTCGCGCCCGCCTGCGCGGCGCGTACCACCCAGTCCGGGTCGCGGTGCGCGGAGACGATGACGACGATCGCGTCCGGCGTCGCCTCCCGGATCCGCCGGGTGACCTCGAGTCCGCTCTCCGCGCCGAGCGAGATGTCCATCACGACCATGTCGGGCCGCTCCCTGGCCGCCAGGTCGACGGCCTCCGCCCCGGTGCCCGCCCAGCCCGCGCAGTCGAAGTCCGGCTGGGCTCCCAGCGCGAACGCCAGCAGTTCCGCGAAGGTTCGGTGGTCGTCGACGATCAGTACCCGGGTCGTCGGCGAACCTTCTTGTTCCGGCATGTTCCCCCTACCTCGGCGAACCGCCACGGTGGCCGGATCGCGTATGCCATGGAACCACGGCACGGCTGAAGGAAACCACAGCCTGTGAAGGAATTGTGTCCTCGATCGGCACCCGCGCCGTCGACGAAACATCCTGTTCTGGAACGTTCCCGACCGCTTACAAGGATCGCCGTGGCCGGAAAGCGTCTGTCACGCAACCGCGGCACGATCGAGGGAAAGTGCTGGTTGTGAAGGAAATGTGCCCGCATGCGCTGTCGACCCCTCTGGTTTGGGGATGGCTGATACGCGTGGAAACGGGCACTGTTGGACCATGCCGATTCGCCTGCTCGTCGTCGACGACCACCCGCTCGTGCGGGACACCCTGTCCGCCGCGCTCGGCCGGAGCGCGCTCGTGGACGTGGTGGGAGTGGCGTGCGACGGCGCGGAGGCCGTCGAGGCGGCGGTACGACTGCTGCCGGACGTGGTCCTGATGGACCTGGTCATGCCCGTCCTCGACGGAGCCGAGGCGACCGGACGACTGCTGACGCTCCTTCCGGGGACCCGGGTCGTGGTGCTGACCTCCGCGGTCGGCGGCCGGCTGGAACGGGCGGCCCTCGACGCCGGGGCCGCCGCGGTCCTGCACAAGGACGCCGGGATCGACACCGTCCTCGACGCCGTCACGGCGGTCTCCCCCGAAGGCGTGAAGCCCTGACGGGTGCGCGGGCCCGGTCCGGCCGGGCCCGCGCACCCGTCAGGATCCGCCGGACCGGGCCCGCGCATACGTCAGGGTCTGCCGGGCCGTGGCCACCAGCGCAGGATCACCCGCCCGGTCACCTTCGTGACGGGCACCGGTCCGAACTGCCGGGAGTCCTCCGAGTGCCGGCGATTGTCGCCCAGCACGAAGACGGTGCCGTCCGGTACCCGAGCGGGCCCGAAGTACATCCCGTCCACCGTCTTCGGATCCACCGCCGGCTCCTCGACGGCACGGCCGTCGACCTCCAGCACGCCGTCCTCGATCGCGACGGTGTCCCCGGCCACCGCCACGACCCGCTTGACCAGCGTCCCGCCGGGCCCGTCGAACACCACGAGGTCGCCGCGCCCGGGCGGGGCGTCGCGGTACGCGCGGACGTCGACGAGCAGATGGTCCCCCGCCGGCAGCGTCGGCTCCATGCTGGTCGACTCGACCCGTACCGGCTCCACCAGGAAGGCGCCGACCGCCAGCACCACGGCCGGCACCACGAGCAGGGCGGCGCGCGGTACGACGGCGCCGATCCGGGAGCCGACGGTGACGACCTGGAGTCCGACGACGTCGGTCTCCCCCGACTCCTCCGGGCGGAAGTAGTCCGCCAGGCACAGTCGG
>NZ_JBSFIA010000072.1:0-26011 GCF_053597355.1 Streptomyces sp. NPDC001443 | reverse complement strand
GCCCTCAAGGCTGTTGGGACCACCCCGCCGCCCGGTACGTACTTCGAAAACCTCGCGGACTTCGCCATCAACGACAACGCGACCGTGGAGAGCCCGATCGCCATAACCGGCGTGACCGGCAACGCCCCGGCCACCCTCAAGGTGGGTGTGGACATCAAGCACACCTACATCGGTGACCTGAAGGTCGACCTGGTGGCGCCGGACGGCACCGTCTACACGCTGCACAACCACACCGGCGCCAGCGCCGACAACATCGCCCAGACCTACACCGTAAACGCCTCCTCGGAAGTCGCGAACGGCACCTGGACGCTGCGCGTCAACGACAACGCCGCCTCCGACACAGGCAGGATCGACGCCTGGAACCTGACCTTCTAACGCAGAGCCCGCCAGGCCCTCCAGCGCACGACCTGGAGGACCTGGCGGGCGTGCGGTGGTCCAGGTACGCGAACGCGGCGCTCTTCAGGCGGCGGATCTCGTCACGGTGACGGGCCCGGCCGCGTTCGCCAACTCAGACACGAACTCCGCTCAGCCGGACCCCATCGAGGGGCGCGGGCTGTTCCAGACATAGCTGCTACAGCTCGAACTCCAGGTGCTCGACATCCGTGAAACGGACCTCCTCCAGGCTTCCAGCGCGCCGGCCACCGTCCTGGAAGTAGACCTCCCTGAGCGCCTCGGCGGCGATTTCCCTGAGCTCTTGATCGCTGGCGCCGGCCTGCTGGGCGTCGAAGAGGCGGGCGGCGTACTGCGGCGGGAGGGCGACGGTGAGGTGGCGGATGCGGTCCTGGTCGGTTGACCCGATCGGGGCGGTGTAGCCGAGGCGGGCGCGGGTGTCGATGACGATGCCGCCGGTGGTCGCCGCCTTCTTGCGGGCCCTGGCCCGGATCTGTGGCTGCCAGCGGGCCTTCACCTCACGTTCCAGGCGTGCGGCAAGATCCGGGCGGGGCTTTTTGATCTGGTCTTTGACGTACCGCTCGACGGTGCGCTGGGAGATCCTCAGCATCTGGGCGACCGCCCTGGTGCCGCCCAACTGCTTGACCAGGTAGCGCATCTGCGCGGGCGCGGTCTTGGGCGCCGGGCGGGTGAACGCCCTCTGGACTGCGGCGTCCAGGCCGTCCCCGAACATGCTCATCGTCATCGTCGCCTTTTCCTATTCGCCGCTGTCGGCGTCGGTGACGGTGCCGTCCTTGATGTACCGGGCGAGGTTGAGCTCCGGCGCGTTGAACCGTTCGCGGACCTCCTCGCCCCACAGGACGGACTGGGTGCCCTCGTGCTTGACCAGGCCGGGATTGACGCCGAGCTTAAAACCGCCGGGTAGCGGCTTGCCGTCCCGGTAGGGCAGGAAGTCCAGCGGGCTCTCGCCGCCGGCCGCGTAGACGACGCAGTCGGACAGGACCGCGACCGGGTACTGGCCGGTGAACGCCGCATGCTTGACGATCTTGCGGTGCAGGTTGATCCGGGTGCGGGAGATGACCGCCGCGCGGATGTCCGGCCGCCACGTCGGACGCGACAGCGCCCGCCACGGCTCGCCCGGCCGCCAGCCCTCCCCCCGCGGGCGCTCACGCAGTTTGCCCAGCCCGCCCTTCACCGTCGCCTTGATGGCCGAGACGACGATTCCCAGCTCCGGATCCCGGTCCTTGTAGCCGTCCATCGCCGCCAGGAAGTCGGCCGGGGCGAGGTCGGCGTGGACGCCGAGGTCGGCCATCGTGGCGAGGTAGGCATCGCGCAGCCGGTTGTACCAGCCGTCCAGGTAGCGGCCGTTCTCGTACCGCACATAGGCCTCGACCGGCGTGACGTCGTAGCCGAGCTCCGCCGCGTAGGCGACGGTCGGTGTCGCGTACCAGGCCGGGCCCTCGGGCCGGTCGCCTTTCGGCGTGAACGGGCTGGGCAGCAACGCCACGTCCAGGTCTGCCCACTTGTCCTTGCCGACCCTCACCCGGGACAGGTCCACATGGCTGAGGTCAACCAGCCACGATCCGGGCAGCTTCGCGTCGAACACGGGCGCCGTGACGTGTGTGGGCGCGCCGAGGCCGACGGTCAGGCCGTTGGCGCCGGCGGCGAAGGCCATGTTGACGTCGATGCCGACCAGGTGCCGCTGCATGCATTCGGCGTCGGTGAGCGGCCGCGCCCAGTCGTACGCCTCCTCGAACAGCTTCTCCGCCGGTCCACGGACGTGGAAGCGGGGCAGGTCCTTGAGGAGGGGGTGCCCGTCGGGGGCTTCGCACGGCGCCGGATCGACCGGATCCCTGCCCAGGCTGCCGGGATTGTGCTCGGAGTGGCGCTTGCCGTCGGCGTCCGGGTCGGAGGCCCTGGTCGGCGGGTGCAGCGCGGTCATCAGTTCCAGGCCGGTCACGGCGGTGGATCCGCGTGGTGTCATCACCCGGGACGCGAACGCGCCCAGGACGCGGGCGAGTTCGGCCGGCGCCAGCTGTCCGGCCGCGCCCCAGTGCCGGGTGTCCAGGGCGTGCCAGGACGGAATGCACAGCTGCACGCACTGGCGGTCCGAGCCTTTCGCAGGACGGTAGATCCGCGCCCACGGCCCGAACCCGCGCTTGGTCAGCTGCCACTCGGCGCGCACCAGCTGCTTGACGACCTTGTGGCTCTCCGGGATCCGACCCGCGAGGCGCTCGTCGTCGGCGAGGGTGACGGGCAGATCGTAGCGCTCCAGGGCGGCCTCGGTGAGGACGAGCAGCGGGTCGCCGTCCTTGCCGGGGCCGGACAGCCTCGGCTGGCCAAGCTTCGCCTCTTTCAGTGTCCAGTCCACCAGGGACGGCAGGGACTTGGCGGGCACGTCTAGGATCAGGCCGCCGGTGCAGTACGCCAGCACATGCCCGTCCTCGACATCGACGACCGCCAGCGGCCCGTTCTCGAACTGCGGATCGGCGCCGCCCGCCGGGGTACCGGCCGCCTTCGCATCCGGTCTCCGGGACAGCGGTGTCCGGTTCCTGGCTGGGCGGGCAGCCTGACCGGAGCGCTGCGGGACGTCCGGCTTCGCGGTGACTGGCGGGGTTTGCGGGTCTGTGCCTGCCGGTCCGGAGCGTGAGGTTGCGGACGCGGGTGCGGCTTGCGGGGAGGGCGGGGAGCCGGGATCGGTGCCGGAAGGCGAGGCGGGCGGCGGGTATCGGTGGGCAAGCCCCTCGAGCAGTCTGCGGTAGGCCTCCAGGCGCTCCCCCTTCGGTTCGGCCCGGCCCGCCTCCCACGCGGTGATGCTCGGTACGCGCACACCCAGCGCCTGGGCGACGGCAGCCGGGGTCAGACCGGCCGCCTCCCGCAACCGCACCCGCTCCGTAGGAGCGGGCAGCACGGTGCCGCCGTCGACCGCGGCAAGGAGGGAGTCAACGGCCGAGAACAACTCGTCGGGCTGATGCGTCATCTGCGTTTCTTCCTGCTGCTACCGGACGCCCTGGCGGATCTCTTCGAGGCGTGTCATCAGCCGCTGATAGCGCTGAGAGGCTGCCTGGGAAGAGTTCAGACCCTGATGGGCGGCGATCTGCCGCCAGTCCATGCCGCGGCGCCGCGCCTCGATGACCACCTGGGTCTCCAGCCGGTCCAACTCCTCGCGCATATCCTCGAACAGGCCCAGAGCCGCTCCCACGTCGTCCGGGACCACGCCCGGTTGCTGCCCGTCGTTGCTCTGCTCACCGGCGGCCGCCAGCAGGCGCCCCACGAGCGATGCATCCTGCTCGACACGGCGCGCGGCCGTGGTGTCGTCCCCGAACGCGGGGGCCAGCGCGGACAGGCGGTCACGGGCCTGCTGACGGGAATCACGTGGCATACCCTCACCCTACCGCCCGCAAGCAATGAAACAACGATTCATTGTTCAGTTGACCCAGACAGAGCCGGACGGTGAGCACGGTACGAAGGCTGTACTGCGGCCTTTCAGCGGTCACCCATCCGAAGCGGGAGAACACCGGTGCCCCTCCCCCGCCCGGGACTGCCCCGATGTCCCCGCAGGAGGGTGCAGCGCCCGCACGGCGGCGTGAGTGGTGAGGATGCGGTGGTCGCAGTGGCGCAGCAGATGCACCAGGTCTGCCGACAGTTCGGCGTGGTGCACGACGGTCACGTCCGTGCCGGTGGTGCGATGCAGGGCCACCAGGTCCGCCCAGACGCCCCATCCGATACGGTGCGCCCGCAAAACGGTCAGCCGGCGTACCGCCCCGGCCTTCAGTGCGGCGCATGCTGAGCGCTCCTGCGCCGGTGCGTTGCCGCGGGCCGCGCAGGACGGGGCTCGCAGGGGACCGCCGTCGGCCACCGCGTGCAGGACGTCGTGCCACAGCAGCCGACCACCCCCGCCAACAGTGGGGTGGATGGCGACCCGTCCCGCCGCCGGATGGTGGGCGGCCAGCACCGTGCGGGTGAAGCGCACATCGTCTTCGCGGTCCACGACCACGGTGAAGGGCGAACGACCCGCCGTGCGCAGCGTCTTGCGGGGCGGGCAGCGCCGGGAGGCAGCCGGACCGCACGCCAGCACGTCCACGGCGATCTCACCAAGCGCATTGATCGGATCCAGCAGACCCACCGCAGTCCTCCGCCTCCTCCTCGTATTCCACCGGTACTCCCGTGCACGGGCGATGAGCCACGGGCCGCGTCCAAGCGGGCATCAGGCACAGCTGCCCAGCCGGCCGAACGCCCAGCGCAGGACCTCCCGGTCCACCCGTGGCCGGCCCGTACGCGACAGCGCCAGGCGCACGTGGGCCGTGAGGCGGGCCCAGTCACGGAAGTTGCCGTGGGCGGCATGCTGGTCGGCGAAGGCGATGTCATCGGGGTCGGCGTCGGCCCACACCGGGTGGAACAGCGGGATCGTCTCCCTGACCTCGCCGGGGGTGAGGCGGGTGAAGTGCTGCCAGATGAAGATCCGCGATGCCAGCATGGGCTCGCGGCGCAGCACCGTGTGGCAGCCCTCGCCACCGACGAAGATGACCGCGAGGTGGGTCGAGAGGTCGTCCCACAGGTAGCGGAAGTACTCAAACGCCTCCCCGTTGAGCCACTGAGCCTCGTCCACGAGGAAGGTACGGGGGCGCTCGGCCAGGGCCGTCCTCAGCAGCCGGTCGAACTCACTGGGGTGGCGCGGCGGTGCCCCGGGCAGGTCGAGCGCGGTGAACAGTTCGTAGCGCACCGCCCGGGCGGTAGGCCGGGCACGGAAAGCGAGCCGGCGGACATCCTCGGCAGGTTCGAGTTCGCGCAGGCACATGTTGACGGCCAGGGTCTTGCCGAAGCCGGCCCCGCCGTGGATACACATCATCGCGCGGGCCGCGACCGTGTCGGTGATGTTCTCCCGCGCGGTGAGCAGGGCGCGGGTGGTGACCACGGACGCGTCCGGCAGGCCGACGTACTGGTAGGAGGCCGCGGTCACAGGGTGTCTCCTTCTTCGTCGGCGGTGGGCTGTGCGGTCTGCCCGTCCGGGCCGGGCTGGACCAAGGCAGAATCACGGCCGGACGGCACGGGGACGGGCAGACCCGGTGTGGTCAGCGCGGCCAGGGAAGCAGGGGTGCGCCACCCAGCCGGAGGCGCAGCGGGTGGGACGAGGTCCCGCAGCGCCAGATCCGACAGGTCGGTACCGGCGGACCGGGCGAGTTCGGCCTCCGCCTGCGCGGTGGTCAGCGCGCCGAGCCGCTGAGGGGCGGCGGGCTGGTTCACGGCAGCGTAGCGCTCGCGCCGGGAAGCCTCCAGATCCTTCCTCAGACGGCGGGAGCGGGCGGCCCGCGCCCGCCGTACGGCGCTGATCTGTTCACCGGTGGCCTGGTCGGCCAGGTCCGCAGACCCCAGGTAGCGGCCGGTGCCCGCGTGATAGACCTCGATCCGGTGGTCGTGGTGAGGCATGAAACGGACGCGGACCTGGATCCCGGCCCGTCCGGTCATCCACGCCCCCACGTAATCACGTCTCCTGAAGCGGATGCCGCGGGTGGTCAGCGTGCGGGTGCCGGCGTCCTCCAGGGTGAACGTCCACAGATCCGAGGCGGGCACGTCCCGCAGCGGGGTGGGATCGTCCTGCCACGCCTGAAGCGGGGTCCTGCCCCGCAACGGCGTGGGACGGTGCTCGGTGTTCCACCAGAACGTCCAGTCCAGCAGTCGGGCGGTGAAGTCCTCGAAGCCGAGCAGCACTTCGTCCTTCGGCCGGGAAGCCCGTTTGCCGGGGCGCGGCTGGCGCACGTAGCCGGGCAGCGCGGCCAGGAACATGCTCTCCACCGCCCGGTTCAGGCCCTCCACCGTGCCCTTGAGGTGCGGGGTGTAGGCGGGCAGATCCTCCACGGCGACGTCCAACAGATCGAAAGCGGCGGTCACCGTCCTCGACAGGAAGTCCTTGCCGCGGTCCACCCGCACCTTCTCTGGCAGACCGCCGAACGGACCGTAGGGATCCTCACGCAACACGGCGGAACGCAGCGCAGCCAGCACCGACTCCCGCGACGGATCCCCCGGCGTGACCGCGACACCGATGATCGCGTTCGTCGCGCAGTCGGTGAACCAGGTGATCCACGGTCTGCGGGCCTCGCCCTCGACGTCGACCAGCACCGCCGCCTGGACGTGGTCGGTCTCCCACACCTTGTTACGCCAGGGGCGCGGCCTTGCCAGGAACACATCGTGCTTACGTGCCGCCTGCTCCCCACCCGCGAGCCCGGCCCGCTCCCCCGGCATCAGATCACGGCGGATCGCCCGGTGCAGCGTCGTCAGCGACGGCACGTCTGCGGGCGGGGACTGCCGAGCGGCACGCAGCACCAGCTCACGGTGAACCGCCCGCACGTTCCCCTTCCACAGCGCCAGCAGCCCACGGACCTCGGGCGTGATCGTGAACCTCGCATCGACTCGGGAGCGTGCACCGGGATAGGCAGCTGCGGTCACATCGCTCTGAGCAGCGGCCAGCCAGCGCCACACCGTGCGCTCCGACACCCCCAGCGCGTCCGCCGCCACTCGTACGTGCCCTGCTGTCAGCTTCTTCCCTGCCCGTAGTGCGAGCAGCCGCCGCACGGCCGGACCGCGCAGTGCCGTCCTCGACGCCGCAGGCAGTCCACCGCCTGCGCGGACCGCGTCACCGTCCTCCATGCCAGCTCCCCTCGCGCGGTGGGACGTCGTGTGTTCGCCGGGACCGTGAGCATGTGAGCCCCTGCCCGTTGCAGGAACCCTCCGCTCACAGCGGCGGCGCGACCCGCTTAAACAGCCGCCCCAACAAAGACCGGTCGACGGATACATCAGCGGTGGTGAGCAGCGCGTTCTGCAGATGCGCGGTCAAAGCAGCCCACCTGCGGAACGTGCCGTGCGCGCATGACCGGTCGATCCACCTCAGTTCCGGGGCCGGGACGGTGCGCCACAGCGGATGAAAGCCGACCATCGCGGCCGCTGCTTCCGCTGCGGCAAGGCGTGGAACCTCCTGCCACGCGCCGATGCGCGAGGCCATCTGCGGCAGCCGGGCCAGTGACCGTTCGCTGCCCGCCCCGCACAGCACCAGCGTGATCCGCGTACCCGGGTGGTCCCACAGGCTCTGCAAGTACTCCAGACACGGCACAGAAAGGCGCTGCGCCTCATCGACCACCAGCACCCGGGCCTCACCCAGAGCCCCCGCGACCGCGGCGTCGGCCAGCGCCGACGTGTGCGGGAAGCGGCCCGACAACGCCAGTGCGTCGAACACCGCCCGCCTCATGCCAGCCACCGACGGGCGCACCGGCACCGGCACCCACGTCACCTTCCAGCCCGGAGGAAATCCGTCAAGCACCATCCGCACGGCGGCGGTCTTGCCCCGGCCCGCGTCACCGAACACGCACACTGCGCCCTCCGTCGCGATCGCCTGGCCTACCGCCTCGGCCACCGCCCGCACCGACGACGTCCGCACCAGCTTGGCTCCCGCTGGCAACGCCACACCCGCCGGCGCACCGCTCTCCCCCACCGGGAAGTCCCCGGTCGCCTCTGGTACGAGACTCGGTCGCGGTGGCGCAGACGTCTTCGCCGCGCTTGCCTCACACGACCCGGTCAGGGCGAGGTCAGCCAGCGCATGCCGCGTCTGCTGCTCATCCCGCTCCCGCCGCACCACCGCCCGGTCCGGCAGGACCCTTCCAGCCTGAAGGTCCCGGCGCACCACCCGGTGCAACGACGCCAGCGAGGGCACCTCGCCGTCGGCCTCCTTCAGATGCCGGTGCAGCGCCGCCACATTCCCGCCCGCCTGCGCCAGCACCTCCCACGCCTGGTCGGACAGCTCCAGCCGGGCCCGCGGCCTGCGCTCCGTGCGGCCCTCCGCCCGCGCAGCCTCCAACCAACGCCACACCGTGCGCGCATTTACCCCGCTGACCTGGGCGCCCGCACGCACGTGCGCCGTCGTCAACGCCCCGGCCGCATCGAGCTCCAGCAGCCGCGCAACCAGCACCGGCCTGGACACCCTCAGCCCCGCGGTGACCTCACCCCACGCGCCCGGCTCCCCCACCCCCACACCCTTCCGCCCGCGGAAACCGTCACCGACCACCGTGCCTCCGCGCAGTCCTCGGAAGGATCAGAAGTGCCGTTCTCAAGACAGCGGAGCGGAGTGGGGTGTACCGCCCCACGCCAGCCGTGGCCCTCGCATACACCGCCCCACGCCAGCGACTCCCCCACGCTCAACACCCACCAGCAGCACAAACACCCCGACCTGACATACCGTCACTGACACCAACCCACCGACACCAAACCGGCACATCGCAAACTGGTAGTGCTGGTACTCCGACATGGCCCTCCTCCCCTGTTCCGGTCAAGTCGTAGCAGGGTCGGCGGTCCGGCGCAGCAAAAACGGCGCAGCGCGCGCCGCGGCATGCACACAAAGGCGTTGAGGTTCTCTGATCCGGCCGCTGCCCGATGGCTGCCTCGCTACGGCGGTCGGCAGTCTGTGCTTCGTGGAGCGTGCGGGGTAGTTCGTCGTCCAGACCGTTGGCACGCAAGGGAATCCCGTCATGCCGCCGCCCTCCTCCGGTTCCTCCGGTTCCGGCTTTTGCGCCACTGGCCCCGACGGCGGCAGGCGTCCGGCACCGTCGCCCTGCGCCCCCTGCGCCCCCTGCGCGACCTGGACGCGCCCGAGCTGGACGAGGACGACGACGGGGGCGACGAGCCGGACTAGTAGTGGCCGACCAAGGCCGTAATGAGCTTGCGGGCACTGGCTTTGGTCAGCCGCTTCGCGGCCGTCGCGCACCGCTGCCGGGGAGCGCGCGGAGCGATGTCGCTGCCCCTTGATCACCTTGGCGAACTCGGCGTCGAACCGCTCCTTGCCGGGGACTCTCGCCGCGCCGCCTACGGCAGCGGCAGCGCCCCTGCGAGTCAACCCGCGCGCTTGAGAGCGCGTGAAAAGCCTGTGGCGGCGTCTCCTTTCCGCGTCCGCCAGTGACCAGATGGCCCCTCCGAGCAGCGGGAACACCGGATGCCAGCGGCCTCTGCCTGGGTGGCGATCACAGTTTTGTGGCAGCGGCATGACGGTGCTCGTTGCTGCCCGGCGTTGTTGGCGCGGCATGCGCGTTGTACCAGGGATGAGGGCGATGTGGTGTTCGAGCGGCTTACCGATGCTTACCAGCCGGACAGTGCTGAGGGCGATTGTGGGACCTCCCCCTGAGTGGTGGACACGCTGATACTGGATCTGCTTCCTCCGGAGGAAGCGAGAAGACCGCCGATGGCGATGAAGGATTACTCGGATGAGTTCAGGGCTGATGCGGTGGCCCTGTTCGAGTCCACGCCCGGGGCGACCTACAAGGGAATCGCCGCCGACCTGGGTATCAGCAGGGGCAGTCTGCGCAACTGGGTGCTGCGAGACCGCGAGCGCCGCGGCGTCGGTCCGGACGCTGCCCGGGACACCGGGAGGGCGGCCCGCGCCTCGCAGGCGACGCCGTCCTCGGAACCGGACGAGAGGATCAGGCAGCTCGAGGCCAGGGTGGCCGAGCTCGAGGCGAGTGAGCGCAAGCTGGCGACCGAGCGGGACATACTCCGCAAGGCGGCCAAGTATTTCGCCGGAGAGACGAACTGGTGAGGAGCCGCTTCCAGTTCGTCGACGACCACCGGGACGCCTTCGGCGTGAAGCGGCTCTGCGAGGTCCTGGAGGTGAACAGGTCCAGCTACTACAAGCGGCTGGCCGGCTGCGACGCCAGGACGGCCCGACAGTGGGCCGACCGGCGCCTGGCGGCGAGAATCCGTGAGGTTCACGCGGACTCCGGCGGCGCCTACGGCTCTCCGCGGGTGACCGCGGAGCTGAAGGAGACGGGCCTGCACGTCAACGAGAAGCGGGTCGCCCGCGTCATGCGAACCTTCTCCATCACCGGCATCCGTCTGCGCAGACGCGTCCGCACCACCATCTCGGACCCGGCCGCCTCCCAGGTTGCGGACCTGTTCCAGCGGGACTTCACCGCCGTCGAACCGGGCCGGAAATACATGGGCGACATCACTTACCTGCCCCTGGCGAACGGTGAGTTCCTCTATCTCGCGACGGTGCTGGACTGCTTCAGCCGCAAGGCCGTCGGCTGGTCGATTGCCGACCACATGCGCACCGGCCTGGTTGCCGACGCGTTGCGGATGGCCGCTCGCAACCGCGGCGGCCTGGAGGGCTCCGTGTTCCACTCCGATCACGGGGCCCAATACGGCTCCAGGGTCTTCGCCGACCTCTGCGACCAGCTCGAGGTCACCCGGTCAATGGGCGCGGTCGGCAGCAGCGCGGACAACGCGGCCTGCGAGAGTTTCCACGCGTCCCTCAAACGCGAGACGCTTCAGGGCGCCCGCGACTACGGCGACCCGCTCACCTGCAGGAACAAGGTCTTCGCCTGGCTGACCCGCTACAACACCCGCCGTCGGCACTCCGCCAACGGTCAGTTCAGCCCCAACGAATACGAACGCCGACACCACGCGGCTAAGCTCACGCTCGCCGCGTGATCAACGAAGCGTGTCCACCATCACGGGGGAAGGCCCTGTTGCTGGTGCCATGCCTTGTTCCGCGCAGAGAATGACCAGCAGCATGCACCGCCCGAGGCGGTGTCCGGGCAGGATGCCCCGCCGCTGCGCCTGCGTGTGGTCATGCTGCCGATCGCGGTGTTCACCGTGACGGCCGCGGTGCTGGTGGGGATCCTCGGCTGCGCATGACAGGCGACCGGTGTGCACGCCGAACCGCCCGCAGCGACACGCTCATCCGGTGATGGCGGCCAACGCCGCGCAGGACCGGGCCTTCGGCTGCGCGATCCTGCCGACAGAGCGAGCACCGGACACAAGCTTTGGCCAAAACGAAACCGGGAGCGACATGATCCGTTTCGACCCGCCGACGTGTTCTGCCCGCGTAGCGTGGCCACCGGACCATTCGAGCCGAAAGGACGCGGAATTCGAGTGAACGCCAATGGAGCTGCTCCATCGCACGGCGATCCCTGCGTGACGGCGATTCCCCGCACCATCGCCGCTATCAATGACGCCCTGCCCCTCGTGCGACGTGAAGAGTTTCACGCCGCCGTGACGCACGCCAAGCAAGGCGACGCCCTGGATACGGTGATGAGCACATGGTGGCTTGAGGCCATGTTCGAGGCGGTGCCCGACCGGGATCAACGCCTCGATGACACTGCCGCCGCGGTAGGACTCGTCGAACTCCCGGAGGCGGACGACTGATGCAGCCGGCTTCGACAGGCTGGACGGCGGTCACCCAGGTGACCGCCTCCAAGGTACTCAGACAGATGCGTGATGCGGGCTACGCCGACCTCCACGACAACATCGTCCGGTTTCTCCGGGCCCTGGCGCTGGAAGTAGGCAGCGCAGTGGAATCCGCTAACCCGCCTCCAGGCCTGCCCATGATGATTCGCGGTGTCACCTGGTATAGCCTCCCCGTGCCCAACGATCCCGTCTTTTTCAACTACAGCGTCTATCCGGAACAACAGCAGATCAGGATCTGTGACCTGATCTGGGTTGCGCCTGCATGAACGCTCTCGCCGTTCGGCGGCACACGCCGCAGCGGCGTGTAGCGGCGGGACTGTGAGGGGATCTGGCGGCAGGGTAGATCCGGTTCAGAACAGCAGCCGGGACAGCCCCTCGGCCCCGCAGCCTCTCACCGACCAGCTGAGGGGCCGAGTTCGTGCTCCGCGTGCCCGGTCAGCCGGCCTGGTCGCGGACTGGGCTTGATCCGCTTTGACGGACATCCGAGATCAGGGGTTCTGCCCCGGGAGGATGTCCATCATGGAGAGCATGGGGAAGAAGAAGCCTCGCCCTCGCCGATCGTTCACGCCGGAGTTCAAGGCCGAGATCGTCGAGTTGTGCCGGCACGGTGACCGTTCGGTCGGTCAGATTGCCAAGGACTTCGATCTGACCGAGACCGCGGTGCGTGACTGGGTGAAACAGGCCGAGGTCGACGCGGGCGAGCGGGACGGCCTGACCAGCAGCGAACGCGAGGAACTGGCCGCGCTGCGGCGGGAGAACCGCCGCCTGCGCGAGGACGTCGAGGTCCTCAAGCGGGCCACGGCTTTCTTCGCGAAGGAGACCCGGTGACGGTGCACCCGTTCATCGAGGCGGAGAAGCGTGCAGGTCACAGCGTTAAACGAGCGTGTGAGCTGCTGAAGGTCTCCCGGGCCGCCTTCTACGCCCGCTGTTCCGGCATGCCCGGCCCGCGGGCAGTGCGTGACGCCGAGCTGGCCAGGCAGATCAACGATGTTCATCTGCGATCGCGGGGAACCTACGGTGCCCCGCGCATCCATGCCGAACTCAAGAGGCGGGGCACCGGGTGCGGCCGGCGCCGTGTCGCACGGCTGATGCGGGCTGCCGGCCTGCAGGGCCGACACCGCAGACGACGGCACCTGACGACGATCCCCGATCCGCGAGCTGCCGTGCGGCCTGATCTCGTCGTCCGGGACTTCCAGCCCGACCCCAGCTCGCTGGACACCCGCTGGTGCGGCGATATCACCTACATCGCCACCGCGGAGGGCTGGCTCTATCTGGCGACCGTCATCGACATTGCGTCGCGCCGGGTGGTGGGCTGGGCGACGGCTGATCATCTGCGGACCGATCTGGTCGCCGATGCCCTCACGGCCGCCTGCCGACAGCGTCGCCCCGCCAGCCCGGTGATCTTCCACTCGGACCGCGGCTGTCAATACACCAGCCAGCAACTTGCCCTCTTGGCAGGCCGGTTGGGAGTCCGTCTGTCGGTTGGCCGCACCGGGCAGTGCTGGGACAACGCACTCGCCGAGTCGTTCTTCGCCACGATCAAACGGGAGTTGCTCGACACCACCGTCTGGCCCAGCCGGGCCGCCGCCCGCACCGCGATCTTCGATTTCATCGAGGGCTGGTACAACTTGCACCGTCTGCACAGCAGCCTCGGCTATCGCAGCCCCGCCGAATACGAAACCGCACGCACAACCTGACCACCACGCCAATGGTGTCCGTCAAAGCGGAGCAAGCTCACTTTTTCCCTCATCGCGCGCACCAGAGAAGACACCGTCGCCGGCCATCGCACCCGCGACGCCATCCTGCGAGCACTGGCATCCACCGGCGGCGTCATCACCAGTGCCGGAACCCTCCTCGCCGCTGTCTTCGCCGTTCTCGGAGTCCTCCCTCTCATCGCTCTGACCCAGATCGGCGTCATCGTCGGAATCGGAGTCCTGCTCGACACTCTGCTCGTCCGCACCGTTCTCGTCCCTGCGCTGGTACTCCTCGCGGGCAACCGCTTCTGGTGGCCAGGGCGCCCCGAGACCGCACCAACCTCAACGGCCAGATAGGGTCCAAGCCACTCCAAGCTGTGCAGAGGATTCGTCATGCCTTCAGTCGTGCGACGCCGCACTTCACCGTCACCCGGGCTGCGCACAGAGGCCGGGTGACGGTTTGCTGTTCAACGAGGAATCGCCAGCCGCTCGGCCTCTGCGGAGTCCCCGCCGACGAGCTCCTCGCCCTTGTCCAGGCCGCCGCGGAGCGGATCCGGTCCGCAACCGTGCGCTCGAACACGGCCGCTGGTTCGTCTCCTCCCAGGCCGAGGCCGAAAGCGACCTCGAACGCGTGACGCGCCCGGAAGTGGGCTGGCCGCGTTCGAAGCGGGCTCCGGCCCTCACGAGCACAACCAGGTACGGCACTTTCACGGCCCTCCAGCAGACCTGGACAGGCTCCACGAGCGTGAAGGCCATAACCAGGGCTGCCTCGCGGACGTCGGCGCCCTTGGTGACCTTCGTGCGTAGCCGGACGACGGCGAAGGTCGACTCGACCGGATCCGTGGTCCACAGGCGGAAACCCAGCGCTCGATGGGGAAACCGTAGAACGCCAGCAG
The DNA here is from genome assembly GCF_053597355.1 of Streptomyces sp. NPDC001443. Lineage (NCBI taxonomy): Bacteria > Bacillati > Actinomycetota > Actinomycetes > Kitasatosporales > Streptomycetaceae > Streptomyces > Streptomyces sp. NPDC001443. The sequence goes on along the minus strand of NZ_JBSFIA010000072.1, from coordinate 11,805 downwards.
TTCAGCGCGATCACTCGGGAAGGAACGCCCTTGACGCCCTTCCCGACGCAAATCCACCGGTGCTGAGCACCACTCCCTTTGAGGCACCCGAACCGAGCCAGTCGCGAGGCTCACGCGGCTGTTCAGCCAGGCAGGCTGCCGCGCACTACGCTCTCACCCGAATGGGCAGGATTGCCGTTGTCCGCCTGTGCGGAGACGTCAAGCAAGGGGTACCCCGAGAGGTCAATTCCCTCAGGGATCGGGAGTACGGCTGTGCCGTTGCGCCCGAGTGCGCCCATGGCTATGAGCTTCTTGTGGCTTCTGTCCATGAGCCAAACCTCGTAGTATCCGTCCGTTTTCGGCAGACCCTCGACAGCCACCATGACTTTCTGACTGGCTTCGGGGCCTTGCAGAAGGCGCACTGTTCCGGTGGCATCCGGGACTGCAAGAGAGGATAGGCGGGTTGTTCGGCTCATGTCGGCGTTCGGTGACTCGCCGTCAAACTGCCATCGTGTGACTACGCTTCCCAGCGCTGCCCCCATCAGGAGACTCAGGATGGCAACCAGCAGGGATGGACGGCTCAGCCAGGTGCGGTCGTGGAAGAGGACATTCCGGCGCGGCACCGACTCACCTCCTGTCTCGGGCTTGTCTTCAGGCTCCCGGGATAACCGTCTCTTGGCTTCCGGCTCGGAGCCCGATGCCAGGTCCAGTTCGGCAGCTATGGCGCGCCACACCGACTCAGGCGGTGCAGTGACGATGTCGTCGGTCGACGCTGCCCGCGCGCAGCGGACCACTGCACGAAGCTGCTCGAGCTCCTGGCGGCACTGCGCGCATCGATAGAGATGCTCACGCTGCTGCGCGGTGGGGAAGGCATCGTGGTCAAGCGCGAACCTAATGATTTCGTAGGCATCCAGATGCTCAGCCATGCTCCCCCTCCGCCACACAGCGGTTGAACGCTGCATCGAGCGCACTCACTTCATCCGGTGCGAGGTCGGCAGCCAACCGCAGCAGCCCAGCCTTAGAGCTGTGCGATTCAAGCACAGGCAGCAGCGTAAGCAAGGCGTGGCTCTCTCTGGCAGCAAACCCCGTCTTCGGTCTGCGCCTGTCACCACGGTCACGTTCAGGTTGCACTGATTACCGCCGCCGTCACAGTCGCAGGGAGGGCGCAGGTGATCAGGGCGAGAACCAGCTCACCGGCCCTGACGAAGGCTGAAGCAAGCAGGTGATCCTTGTCGACCTTTGCAGGGCGGGCAATTGACAAGTTCCAGGTGCGGATGACGGCACGTTGCACGATCGCTTCGTCGCCCACGCGCACGGCTATCAAGCCGGCGACTGCGCTGATGCATTCCGGGCGAGCGGAGCATTCTGCCAGGGGTGGGCCGTAGCGGTACAGACCAGCACGGCCCGGGGCGTGGGGTAGGTCGGCACTGCCGCCCTCAGAGACGCCAACCGGTTCGATACCGGTGCTTGGGCCGAACTCGATCTCGACACACACCGAGACGGCAGCCGGTCCGCTCCCCCAGTGGGCGGGAACGCCGGACGTCGGGGCCGGCGATGCTGTGTTTGGCCTTACCGCGGTGAGTCGCAGCAAGGAAGGGTCGGGTGGCCGGGCGTCGAGGTACGAAGCCGGCAGGAAGCCGTCAATCACGGTTGTCACAGCCAGCACCGCGGCTGTGGAGGGGGCTGGCAGCTCAGGCAATGCCGCATCCATGCACCGCGAGAAGCGTGAAGTCGCGTCGATGTCAGGCACGACTGCCCAGCACCACGGGGCAAGCGGCGAGTGGGCTGCGCCGAGCGTAAGCAGAGCAGAGCTGCACGCGCGAGCGATCGATGTAGTGGGGTTGTTGCCTATCTGCGGTATTTCCGTGCTCATGCCCGACGGCGCAGAGCGCATGGCGATCGGCGCCCGCACCTTCAGCACGAGGTCCTCGTCACCGTCGCTGCCCACGACGTAGAGCATGCCGGTGGTTTCCCCATTCAGGGCGACGCCGGCGAGGTCAACGACAGCGTGGTCGGAGCCGACGAGGGCGGCGTCCGCCGAAACCATCGTGTTCATAGCCACGCGTCCCTCCTACTCGCTCACTTCGTGCGAGCGAGTACAGAGAGTCTTCCTTTGATGCCGGAATGAAGGATGCAGATCGTTGCGGATCGGATGTTGCGCCTCAGGGAGGCGACTATTTCGATGCATTAACGATGCGAATTGCGGTCGCGCAGCGTTTTGAGGGACGTTATTCCAACGATGTTCCTCGATCCGGGAGCAAATCATGGCTACTACTCGGCCCGGGATACCGTTGGGCGCCTCCACGCAGGGCACGTATCATCGGCCTTCGGGTTTGGCCGATGAGCCCGCCCTGGCGCCCCCGCATGAGGAGACCGGTGAAGACGCCGGTCTTGCCCGCCGCTTCTGCGCCGGAGAAGAGCCCGCTCTGGCTGAGGCTTACCAGCGTTGGGGAGCTCTTGTCTTCACACTCGCCCGGCGCTCCCTCAACCACTCGCAGGACGCCGAGGACGTCACACAGCAGGTGTTCCTGGCCGCCTGGCGAGCACGCGCAAGATACCAGCCGGAGCGTGGTGCGCTGGCCGGCTGGCTCGTCGGCATTGCCCGCCATGTCATTGCCGACGCTCACGCAGCCCGGGCCCGGCGAGCGGAGATCGAGAGGGCGTCCGCCGCCCAGCAGGAACGGATCCGGCAGTGGGGTGACGAGAGCGAGGCCGCCGTCAACCGGGTGTTGGTACTGGGGAAGTTCGAGAGCCTGACGCCAGTGCAGCGACGTCTGCTGGGTATGGCCATCTACGGGGACATGACTCAGGTGCAGATCGCCGAGCAGACCGGTCTGCCTTTGGGTACGGTCAAGAGTCACATCAGAAGGGGCTTGCACGCTCTGCGCCGTGTGATGGAGCCGCTCGGCTAACGCTTCCCGTTGAACGTGCAGCCTTCCTTTCTGCCCGGCCGGGTTGGTCAGAACCCGTCGATCGCACGTCGCGGCCACGACCGTCAGGAGCTGAGATGCAGATCGAGGAGACGTCCCTCCACACATATCTGAGCTATCAGGATGCTCCGCGGGCCATGGCCTGGCTCGAGGCACTCGGTTTCGTCGCCTCGACGCGGCAAGACGACGACGCCGGTCGCGTCCTGCATGCTGAGCTGCGGCTTGGCAATGCGGTGGTGATGGTAGCGAGCTCGGATGCCGCCTATGTTGTTCCGCCCCTGCACGGCGCCTCGACCGGCTGTTGGGTTTACCTGGCGTCATCGGACGTGGACGAGCTCTTCGACCGGGCCGTGCAATCGGGCGGGCGCACGGTACTTCCTCCGGAAGACACCGAGTGGGGCAGTCGGCGTGCTCGGGTTCTCGACCCGGAAGGTCGCGAGTGGAGCTTCGGGAGCTACCGGCCGGGAGTAAACGCTGCTCCAGGTTTTAGTCACTCACAGTAATCTGTAGTCGCGTATCTCGATATGTTGGCTTCGTGAAGCTGCCGGAGTGGGCGCGTCAGCAGGGTGTGGGTTGCCAGACGGCCTGGTGGTGGGTGAAAGACGGGGAGATGCCGGTCCCGGTCCGTCAGGCGCCGTCCGGGACGTGGCTGGTCGATGAGGTCGCTGTCCAGGCGTCCGGGCGTGTGGTGGCGTACTGCCGCGTGTCGTCCGCCGGTCGGAAGGCTGACCTTGATCGGCAGGTTGCCCGGGGGGCCGGTGCGAACGGGCGGGGCCTGGTCGTCGCCGAGGTCGGTTCAGGGCTGGACGGGCGGCTCCGCAAGCTGCACGGTGTGTTGTCCGACCCGCAGACCGCGGCGATTGTGGCCGGGTCCCGGCACCGGCTGGCCCGGTTCGGGGTCGAGTACCTCGATGCCGTGCTGTCCGCGTCCGGGCGGCATCTGGTCGTCCTCGACCCCGGCGAGACCGCTGACGACCTCGTAGGGATATCACCGAGGTGCTGACATCGCTGTGCGCCTGCTTGGACGGACAACGGGCGGCGAAGGACCGTGCGGCCCGGGCGGTGGCCGAGGCGACCGCCGAGGGCGAGGCCGTCGGTGAAGAAGTTCCGGCCGCAGTCCGGGTTTGTGGTGCAGGCGTTCCGGTTTGCTAAGGAGGCGTACTCCACCGGTCTGGCGAACGCATCAGCCGCGTTCGACAACTACGCGAAGTCGAAGAACGGCAGGCGGCGCGGCCAGCGTGTGGGTGCGCCCCGGTTCAAGTCGAAGCGGAAGGCGCGTCTGGCCTGCCGGTTCACCACCGGCACCATCCGAGTCGAGCGCGATGGCCGGCATGTCACACTGCCCCGGCTGGGCACGATCCGCACTCACGAGCCCACGGCGAAACTCCTGGCCTATGTCCAGGCGGGGACGGCGCAAATCCTGTCCGCGACCGTGCACCACGAACGCGGACGCTGGTTTGTCTCCTTCCAGGCCGAGGTGAAGCAGGACATCCGGCGCGTGACGCGGCCGGACGTGGCGGTCGGCATCGACCTGGGCTTGAAGACCCTCGCCGTCATGGCCGACAGCACCGGCGAGATCCGCACCGTCCCCAACCCGAGGCACTACGACCGGGCCCGAAGACAGCTGCGCCGCGCTTCCCGGACCGTGTCCCGCCGCCAGGGACCCGACCGCAGGACCGGGCGTAAGCCGTCGAAGCGGTGGGAGAAAGCCAACACGGCCCGCAACCGCGTGCATCACCGGGTGGCCAACCTCCGCGCCAACGCCTTGCACAAGCTCACCACCACGGTGGCCGCCGAGTACGGCACGGTCGTGGTCGAGGACCTCAACGTCGCCGGCATGCTTCGCAAAAGGCGCCTGGCCCGGCGCATCGCCGACGCCGGATTCGGCGAGATCCGCCGCCAGCTGCACTACAAAACCCGCCAGCGCCACGCCAGCCGCCTCGTGGTCGCCGACCGCTGGTACCCCTCCTCCAAGACCTGCTCCGGGTGCGGCACGGTGAAAGCCAAGCTGCCGCTGCACATCCGGACCTACAAGTGCAACACCTGCCACCTGGTCACCGACCGGGACGACAACGCTGCACGCAACCTCGCCGCCCTCGCGGCAGTCTGCATGACTGGTACCGGAGTGGCCGGAGACCAGGACACCCCCGAGCGGGTGTTGAAGCCTCGCGGAGCCGATCGTAAGACCCGCACCACCACCCGCAGCCGCAAGGTCACGAGTGGGCGGGCATGTGGCGCAAACCTGCCGCACCAGCAGCAGGAGGAAACGGGGGACCGTACTCAAGCCGCGCCCCTGACGCTCTGGTGACGAGACGGACCTTCCGGGCCGAAATGCCCGGAATGCTGAGACCTGACTACGAACTCAGCAACGGTGAGCATGTCCTGGGCGGTATCGGCCGGGGCAGGTTCGCGTGCCGTCTGCGCGGGAGATGCTTCGAGACCACTCCTGGCGTGACTTGCCATCGCGGTGAACGGCCGGCCGAGCAGCCGGGGAATCGGAACCCTGGTCAGGTCTCAGCAGCAGGCGAGGTAGAGGGCGCCGGGCTGCTGGTGGGACGGTCTCGGCATCCCGGCTGTCACGGCGCGACGGTCGACGATGGCCGAACAGAGATCACGCTTGTCCTGCACGGCGCGGCGGCCAAGAACCCGTGCTCTTCGCCCGGCGGCGAACCGCTGGTCATGACGGCGTCCGCCGCTTTGTGCGCGGTGAGGCTTGGCAGTGCGGGCCCAGTTCCCCACGTCGATGGCTGCCATGGTCGAGAGCCAGTTACTGAACGGCGTTCGGCTCCCGCCGGTCCGGGCAGTGGCATGTGGCCAGCAGATACCGCTGCGCAGGTGACGTAAGTATGATGGGGCGCCCTCGGAGGGAGCCACTGTCCGAGGCATGGCAGTGCAGTTTCCCGCAATGCCTGCACTTGGGCGCCGTGGAGTTTCGAGCGCAGCCCGTCTTTCGGGCAGCATGAGGCGACGCGGACCGATGCTGTCCGGTCTGTGGGATGGCCCCTCTCGGGACACAGCCGCAGTGAACGGGCGGCTGCTCGCTCAGCAAGGCACGCCCTCGCCTGTCCTCGGATGGCTCGGCATCGACGAGGCCTCCCTCCACGGCTGTAACAGGCGGTACATTTGCTTGAGCAGCAGGTGAATCCTGTACTGTCTCGTGACCGGCAGGACGCCGGGCGCCCGGAGATCGTCGGGCGCTGCGGTCGCCCTGGCGACAGGCGTGATGCCGTCGGCGCATCGCGCGCCGACCGTCCTTTCACCATGTCGTAGAGAGCGCGCATCCAGGGAGGACCGCACTATGAGTGGCACACTGGCCGACGAGATCCGCAGCCGGCTGGGCGATCTCAGTCCCGCCGAACGCAAGGTCGCCCGCGTGCTGCTGGCCGGTTACCCAGCCGCCGTGTTCGAAACAGTCGCTACGATCGCCGAGAGGGCGGCTGTCTCCACTCCCACCGTCCTTCGCTGTGCGTCCCGGCTGGGATATCGCGGATTTCCGGACCTGCAGGCGGCGCTTCGCGCGGAGCTCGACGCCCGCAACGCATCGCCCATCACCCTGTACGAGTCGGCGGAGTCGATGCAGGCCGACGTGCCGGACGCGGCAATGGACCACGACGCGCAGATGAAACCTCGCCTGACACTGCTGCAGCAGGCCTTGTCCAAGACCTTCCACGAGGTGTCCTCGCACGAGTTGGACACTGCCGCCGAACTGCTCAGTGATCCGCGGCGCCGCGTCCACCTGGCCGGCGGCCGGTTCACGCACCTGCTGGCAAACTATCTCGGTCTGCATCTGATGCAGATCCGCGATCAGGTCGCCTTCCTCCCGGACAAAGACGTGGAAAGGACATCGTTCCTCACCCAACTAGCGCGCCGCGACGTGACCGTACTCTTCGACTACCGGCGCTACGAGGACGACATCACGCTCATCGCCGAACTCGCCCGCGAACGGGGCGGGAAAGTCATCGTCTTCACAGACCCCTGGCTCTCCCCCGCCTCGGCGCACGCCGACGTCGTCCTGATCAGCCAGGTCACCTCCGGCTCTGCCTACGACAGCCTCACCCCGACACTCGCAGTCATCGAGACGCTGATCTCGTCAGTGCTCGACCGGCTCGGTTCCGATGCGCACCAGCGCATGAAGGACGCAGAGAGCACTGCCCGGCGCACCGGGCTGCTGTGAACTGAGGCGCACGGCGCGGAGCGGGCCGACGCGCTCGCCCACTGGTTCGCTCGGCGCCGAGTGGGATGTCGGATAGGCCGACGTGTACGCCCGACACCTGGCTCCTCGAGCTCCGCGCCCGCCGCGGCCTCAGCCGCAGTGCGCTGAGTTGGTGATCCGCATTCCGTTGCGCCTCTGGTTGCGGGAGCCGTCATCGCTTGTTCAGGTGGCGGAGTGGGGCGGCTTGGTGATCTTGATGTCGAAGTCAGGGCCGGCCTCGGAGGCAGTGGCGGTCTCGGCCTTCTGTGCGCGGGACGGAGGCGAGCACACAGCCATCGCGTCAGGGAGGTGGGGTTCCGTCTGGATTGGCGGTCGAGCAGAAGGCATCGGTATCGACTGGAGAACTGGCCGCCTTGTGCGACCAGTTACCGAACGAACTCTCCCGCCCTGATGGAGCGCTGCCCAATTGCACTCACGCAACAGCAACCGCCGACAGGCTGCCTGTTGCCCGACGGGATGCGGGCGCGAAGGCGATCCAACTTGATCAGCCCTGTCACCCCAGGGGTCGAAGGGTCACATAATGATACTAAATAATGCAAAAATGTTTTAGCTGTAAATTTTAAAATCTTTTTGCGGCTTTTCGGGATCATGCATCCGTACTGCTCTCCGACGGAGAAGATGCGGCGTGCCCCGCAGGCGGGCGCTTCCACTTGCCGAGGGGAGGCAGACAATGAAATTCCAGGACGACAGCACCACCGGTGCGAGTGTGACGACCGGTGCACTCGCCCGGAAACTCGGCATCTCCCCCACCACCCTGCGCTCCTGGGACCGACGCTATGGACTCGGGCCGGCGACGAGAATCAGTGGCCGCCACCGACGCTGGACCGTCGAGGACGTCGCGATGGTGGACGAGATGTGCCGTCTCACCGCGGACGGTATACCTCCCGCCGAAGCGGCACGCGCGGCTAAGGCCCACGCGGCGGGACATGCCCCGCGCCGGGCGCCCTACCGCCCGCCGGCGCCCGCCGGCAAGCCGTTTCCCGGACCGGCGGCAAGCCCGGCGGGATCGGCCCCTGGCACGGCGGAGGCCCGACGGCGGCTTCGTGGCCTGGCCCGTGCAGCGGCTCGGATGAACGCCGAGGCAGTACATGAGCAGGTCACGGATGCCATCAAGTCCTACGGCCTGGTCCCGTCCTGGGAAGAGGTGCTGAGCCCCGCCCTGCGGGCAGCAGGGCGTAAGTGGAAATCCTCCGAAGATCAGTATGTAGAGATAGAGCATTTTTTGTCTTGGCACATCTCGACGGCGCTGCGCCATGCTTACGCTGACTTCACCCTCCAGAGGCGGCCTGCGGATACACGCCCGGCACTGCTGGCCTGCTTGCCCGGCGAGCAGCACACTCTGCCCCTGGAAGCTTTGTCAGCCGCGCTGGCGGAACGCGGACAGCGCGTTCTGATGCTCGGCAGCAGCGTCCCGATTGAAGCCATTGAGGCCACCGTGTTGCGGATCAACCCCGCCTGTGTGGCTCTGTGGTCACAGACCCGCACCACCGCCGACGTTCCGCTGGCCCGTCACATCGCGGCCGTCCGCTGGGGCATCAACGGTGCCCGCATCTGCAGCCGTGTGCTTCTCTGCGGGCCGGGATGGGGTTTGCGCACTGAGCCTGAACTCGTGCGTCCGCACGGCTTGGGCGACGCAGTGAGGGCGATCGGCTCTGCGAGCCGCCTCGACGCCGACGCAGTGCCATCCTCCGAGCAGAGCCATCAGCACTCGAACTGAGTCGAACCCCGGGTGCTCCCAGCGGCACGCAGAGCGGGAGCAGCAGACAAACCGGACGCCGTCCCGATTGACACAGATCAGGGCGGCGCCCGGACCAGCTCCCGCTTCAGCTTCGGATCACAACGAGAGCCGGTATCCCCTGCGATCTGTGCTTCTGTGCGTGGCTCGTCGCCGGATGCATGTTGGGAAGATTTTGTCGAAGGGCATCCAAGGGGCTCTCTCGGACCGAACATGTAAGTGCACTACGTCCCGTTATGTCTCATTTTCGGCATCGGGATTGACCTCTCCTACAGCCCGAGGAGTATCCATGATCGTCAAGAAGCTGCACGAAGCCGGCCTCAAGAGCGAGCATGCCTACCTTGCCGCCACCGCCTCGATCGGCCTCTCGCTCGCGTCCTGGCTCGCCTCCAACAGGAACGAGAGTCTGGAACGCGCCGACCGATGGGGCATCTTCGTCGGCGAGTGGGCCCCCACCTTCTTCGGCCTGGGTCTCGCCTTGGCGCAGTACGAGGACACACCCAAGGCCCAAACCGCCGCGTCATCAAACGGCGGCCCTCACGAGATGTAGACCACGAGCAAGTCGCTGTCCCTGCCCGGCAGGACCTTTCCTGCGCAAGGGCCGGTCTCCGGGAGCCACGCCGACAACCGGACGACGGTATCCGTGAACACCTGAGCGTGCCTGTCCGTGACCGTTGTCGGCTGCCTCCCGGGCGCTGCGTCCTTCGCAAAGCGTGTGATCACTTTGCGAGATGCTGCGCTGGTGCCGAAAGCCCGCCCGATTCCCGGGCGGGCTTTCTGCGCAGTGCTACCAGTGGCGCGTCGAGCAGCCGGACGGCCCACCATCGGGTCCTGTGTGAAGCCGTGGCAGGACACGCTGGGCAGCCGCGTCCCGGGCCGTGCCTCTGGCCGGCTGACAGCCTCGACAGGACCGGCCCAGATCCTTTGAGCGCTGCAGAGGAGCGCCTCCCGGTCACCGCCTGCGGCTGGGCGATGTCGTCAGGGAGACGGGAGAGCCGAACCGCACCGGGACACCGGGGGCGAACAGGACGCTGTCCGGCTCGGCTCGCAGCGGAGTGATCCCCGCGGACTGCAGCGGGGCGACATCCCAATCGAAGGGATCGCAGCGCTTGAAGGTCCACATCGGGTGCGCGACCGGCATGTAGTACGACCGTGTCAGCCTCCGTCCGTGCAGACCCCAGCGATAGGCCAAAAATTTGTCCAGGGGCCTGGGCGTGACGACGTCGTCCGAGACCTGGAGCCACACATGGCTGCCGGGCCCGTCGGGTCCACGGCCCCGCGTGCGGTACAGCAGACGGCGCCCGTACCACTGACGGGAAACACGCGACCAGCGATAGGGCAGCCCGAAGCCCGAGCGTGCGGCCAGAACTGGCAGCAGCCGATCGCAGTCCAGCGACAGGAACACGACGCCTCGGCGCCCACTTGCATCCTTGCTGTACAAGCGCACGTTGACCTCGTTGAACGTGCCCAGGTAGGGCAGCGGCGGTCCGTGTCCGAGAGCAAGATCCTCCATGTGAAAGAAGACGAGGCCTGCATACGTGCGCCCGTGATGCAGGTCAGGGACTGTTCCGGTTGGCAGGTAGCGGGCGGCCTCGAAGGGGTCGATCTCCCAGTGCAGGAAAACCAGATCGCGCCAGAACTGGTCGAACAGAACATGGCGAAGGCGGTGGGGCGGCAGAGGGGTGAGCGGCTCTGCGCGACGGATGTGCCGGGCCCCGGGCCGCATCCCCTGGAAGTCAGTCATCCGGGGCTCCAGGACCAAAACGAAGAACCTCTGCTCGCCGTTGAATCGATGCGGAACGAGCACGGATCAGTACAGCAAGTACCAGCGCGGCAACGCGTCCCCCCGGGCCGCACGGCTCAGGCATCTGCCTCTCCAGCCCTTTGATGCAACCCCTCATCGTGCATCCCTTCCGACGGCCGACCGGACCTCGTCGGTCTGGGGGCCCGGCGGCGACCTGCCTCGACACGTGGATCATTCGGCTGAAGTCGGCGGGACGGTTGCACCGCCCGCCTGACTCCCTGCCCTGAGCGATGTCGTGCCCGTCAATAGGCCCTGTTCACCTGCGACGCCAGAGGGTCATCTTCTCCGGGCTCTTCGCTGACGCCCTGCTCGCCACTCATGCGCCGCGTTGGACCGCACCCTGATGAGGGTCGTCGAGCAGGGCGAGAAGGCGGCCCTGATCGGCGGCACGCTCATCGCTAGGGCCTGTCGTTTGGATCAGCGAGAGCGTTGTGGAGTGCGCCAACAAAATGGAATGTGGCCAGGGCGGTGGCGGTTTGACCAAGTAAACTGCGCCGGTGGACGCATCATCAGCGAGTCGGCTTGAACGGCTCCTGGGGCAAGCTCGGACCACTCTGCTTGACTTGGGGCTCCAGCCTGAGATCGACGTGCAGCCCTCCGATCGTTGCTGGCTCTTGTACATCAGCTGGGACGGGAACGCCCCGGACTCGTCGACGCTTCAGGTGAGCCCCTTCACCAACTTGGTTCGCGTGCTCGACCCCGACGGTGAAGACCTGACTGAATGTGAATGGGGCACGTATCTGGCCCTCCGAGCAGGAGGCGACGGCCCGCATAAGGCGTTGGTACGCGCCCGACGCCAGCATCGGCAACGTGCAGGAAGTTAGTCGCTTTCGTTTGGATCAGCGTGCTGACCAGAGGAAGATGCCCGCCATGTGGAGTCCGGCGAGGTATATGGTCGCGGTCTTCTCATAGCGGGTGGCGATGCCGCGCCACTGCTTCAGGCGGTTGATGCACCGCTCGACGGTGTTTCGTCGCTTGTATGCCTCCCGGTCGAAGGCCGGTGGCCGGCCGCACCGGCTGCCCCGTCGCAGCCGGTGCCCTTGCTGGTTGGTCATGTCCCGTGGGGTGGTGTAGTCACGGCAGCTGTTTCGGTTCCGGTTGTGGGGTGATCTGCGGTTCGGGTTCGTCCGGCTCGGTGGTGAAG
>NZ_JBSFIA010000071.1:0-27824 GCF_053597355.1 Streptomyces sp. NPDC001443 | reverse complement strand
GCCGGTCGTAGGCGATGTCGGCGCCCGCCGTGAGCCGTCCCTCGACCAGTTCACCGCGCAGTCCGGCCTGTGGCGGCGACACGGATCGCCGTACCGCTGTCGCCGTCGTGTCTAGCCGGCGTCCTGGCTGTCGATGCCCAGGCCGGGCAGCAGGCCCGGGAGCAACGGTGGGAGGGTGACGTCGGGTTGGCTGGTCGACGGGCTCGTGGACGGGGAGGCGCTGCCGGTGTCCTTGGGCGGGTCGAGCAGACCGCCGGTGCTGCCGCCGAGCAGCCCGTCGCCTTCGCTGCCGGTGCCGGCCGACTTGCTCGGCCCGCCGGTGCCGGAGCGGTCGGTGTCGGAGGTGTCGGAGCCGGTGCTGGGTGAGGCCGACCGGTGGGCGCCGGACGAACCGTCGGACGTGGAGCCGGGGCTCTGCCGTTGGCCTCCGCCGGTCCGGGGCGGGGTCTGCGGGAGCATGGACTTCAGCGGGGCGACCTCTTCGTCTATGGCGTCGAAGACGGACGACACCTGGTCGCTGACGTCGCCGAGCTGGACCGGGAGCTGTTCGCGCAGTGCGCCCCAGGCCTCCCGGTGGGAGCTGGAGAACGTGGAGAGGGCCTGGATGGGGCCCAGGGACTCGGGGTCGCGTTCGTAGGCCGCGTGCAGCAGTCGGTGGCCCTCGGTCGCGTCGTGCTGCATCCCGGACAGGGTACGGCGGACCTCGCTGAGGGACTCGTGGTCGAGGGGGCCGCTGCGGCCGCGCTCCATCAGTCGGCGTGCCTCGCTCAGCCGGGTGGAGGCCTGGTCGAGGTAGGAACGGCCGCGTTCGTCGTCCCCGTCGGTCAGATGGTTGAGCTTGAAATCCTCGATGCCGCGTTTGAGTCCGTAGAGCGAGTCGCCGGGCAGCGCGTCGGAGCTGGCGGAGGCGACTCCGCCGAAGGCTCCCGCGGCGACGCCGACGCTCAGTCCGCCCGCGGTCAGGCCCTTGGCCAGGCGGGAGCGTGGCCGGAACTTGCCGAGTCCTGTCGCCCGGTGTGCGCCCCGTGACCTGGAGCGCTGCTCGGGCACCGCGGTGTCCGTCGCCCCGTCGCCCAGCGTGCCCTCGCGGAGCATGGTCTCCATCGCGGCCACCAACCGGGCGCGTTGGACGACCTTGACCTCCGGGTCGAGCTCCGGTTTGGGCAGTGCGCCGAGACCGGTGGCGAAGGTCAGCAGCTGACCCTGCTCGGTCCGTTCCGCAGCAGCCGGGGACGACAGAGCCGGTCCTTCGGACTGCTCGGCCGCCGTGCCCAGGTCGGACAGCTCCTCCAGGGCCTGGGCGAAGGCGTTCGCCCGCCGGTGTGCCGAAACGTTCGCGATCACTGGCGGCACCTCCTCTCGTCATGACGGTCGGCTCCCCAGGGGGTCCTGAGGGTTGCACACCCTGCCCATGCCCATACGAACGAGTGATCGAAGTCGGCCAGGGAGTGACCACAGGGAGCCTGCATCCCGCACAACGAGCGGCGCGGCACTTGGGTTACGGACGACGGATGATCGGATCGCGAAGTCAACAGTCTTTCACTGAACGTGAGTTGTGGTTGCGGAGAGTGTCCGCCGGGTCAGCGGGCGTCGTCCGGGAGGAGCCGGGCCAGGGTGCGGACGGCGCGGTACTGGAGGGTCTTGATGGCACCCTCGTTCTTGCCCATCACGCGTGCGGTCTCGGCGACGGAGAGCCCCTGGAGGAAGCGGAGTGTCACGCACTCCTGCTGCTGGGGGTTGAGCCGGCGCACGGCGTCGAGCAGGGCGGCGTTGGAGAGGGACTCCAGGACGGAGTCCTCCGGGGAGCGCTCGACCTCGTTGGCGTCGAGCATCTCGCCGGTGGTGACCTCCAGCCGGAAGCGGCTCGACTTGAAGTGGTCGGCGACGAGGTTGCGGGCGATGGTGACCAGCCAGGCGCCGAAGTCGCGGCCCTGCCAGGTGAAGGTCCCGATGCGGCGCAGGGCACGCAGGAACGTCTCGCTGGTGAGGTCCTCGGCGGTCGCCTTGCCGCCCACCCGGTAGTAGATGTAGCGGTACACGGTGTCGCTGTACTGGTCGTAGAGCCGGCCGAAGGCCTCGGTCTCGCCGGACTGGGCGCGCTCCACGAGGTCCATCATGCGGGCGCTGTCGCTGTCCGCGGCCGGACGGCGGACGGTGGCACCGGTGCCGGTGCTCGCCGAACGTCCTCGTCTGCCGACCGTGGCGCTGCCCTCGGCCAGTGCGTAGCACGGGCCGAGGGGGGTGGTGGTGGCGAAGGCGGGGGCGTAGTGGCCGGCGGGGACGGGGTACGCGGTGGGGACGAAGCCGCGCAACAGATCTTTGAGCGTAGCGACCGTTGCGCGCAGCGTAGCCAGGCCCGAGGCGTCAACCCCGACGTGTGGGTACACGGGACTCCCAGAGGCAGAGCTTCCATCACGTGCAGTGCGGAACCGTTCACCCGTCGTGACGACGGAGGGGTACCGGATTGCGTCTGAGGAGAATAACGCTTCGTGCAGGCACTGCTACACCCAGTTGCTCAAATCGTCGATTACGTCGCTTCTGCAACTGATTGACGCCCGATCGTGTACCGGAGAGTGAGCGATTGTTGATCGGAAATCTTCGGGTTGAGAGTGGGTCCAGGCGTGTTGTGGCCGGGTCGGGTAAAGGGGACTGGGCGGGGCGGGGGGCGGGTACGTCCCCGCGAATGGCCGCTTCATGAGCGGGCGTGACCGAATCGGGGCGTGGGGACCGTCGGACCGGTCCCCACGCCCCGTGGGTCGCGTGTATTGCCGCTGTGTCCGGGCGGCGGTCACCGGCGCCTTCGGCCTCGGGCGGCGGTCACCGGCGCCTTCGGTGCAGGGCGATCGCCGCCGCCGTGCCGCCCGCCACCGCGCCGACGCCCGCCGCCGCGGGGATGCCGACCTTGGCCGCCTTGCGGCCCGTGCGGTAGTCGCGCAGGCGCCAGTCGAGGCTCCGGGCGTGTCGGCGCAGCTTGGCGTCGGGGTTGATGGCGTAGGGGTGGCCGACCAGCGACAGCATCGGGATGTCGTTGTGCGAGTCGCTGTACGCGGCGCAGCGCGAGAGGTCCAGGCCCTCCGCGGCGGCCAGGGCGCGTACCGCCTCCGCCTTGGCCGGGCCGTGCAGCGGCTCGCCCACGAGCTTGCCCGTGTAGATGCCGTCTACGGACTCCGCCACCGTGCCCAGCGCGCCGGTCAGGCCCAGCCTGCG
The DNA here is from genome assembly GCF_053597355.1 of Streptomyces sp. NPDC001443. Lineage (NCBI taxonomy): Bacteria > Bacillati > Actinomycetota > Actinomycetes > Kitasatosporales > Streptomycetaceae > Streptomyces > Streptomyces sp. NPDC001443. The sequence goes on along the minus strand of NZ_JBSFIA010000071.1, from coordinate 24,617 downwards.
GGCGATCACCCCGGCGATCTCCACGGGTGCCGCCGTGACCAGCCAGACCCGCTGGCCCGCGTCCAGATGGGCCTGGGCGAGGGCGCGGGTGCCGGGCCAGATGCGGCCGGCCATGTACTCGTCGTAGATCTCCTCGCCGATCGACATCAGCTCGGAGACGCGGTGGCCCTTGACGATGGACAGGGCCGAGTCGCGGGCGTCCTGCATGTGTTCGGGGTCCTCGACGCCGGCCAGCCGGAACCACGCCTGCTGCCAGGCGAACTTCGCCAGGTCGCGGGTCTCGAAGAACTTCCGTTTGTACAGGCCCCGGCCGAAGTGGAACAGCGCGGCGCCCTGCATCACGGTGTTGTCGAGGTCGAAGAACGCGGCGGCTTTCTCGTCGCCGAGCACGGGGAAATCGGGCTCCTGGGCGGAGGCCTCCGGCTGCGACGACTTGCGCGCCGCCTCCGCCGAGGCCTCGCCTGCCAACACGCTCCGCGCCGTGGCGGAGCGCCTACGGGGAGTGAGCCATCCGAGAGCGGCCATGGCGTGAGCATAGCCATTCTGTTCGGTGCTTCCGGAGTCGCGAGGTTTGGACGGTGTGAACTCTCCGCTACCGGGCCGTTAAAGAACCGGCCCGCGGGGCGCGAGAATGGGGGGCATGAGTCCCCTCTTTCGGCGCAAGTCCCCCTCGGAGCGCGTGGTCACGCTCATCGGCAAGCCGGGGTGTCATCTGTGTGATGACGCACAGATCGTGATCGAAAAGGTCTGCGGCGAGCTCGGCGTGCCGTGGGAGCGCAAGGACATCACGCAGGACCAGGGGCTCCACGACCAGTACTGGGAGCAGATCCCCGTCGTCCTGGTGGACGGACGGCAGCACACCTTCTGGCGCGTGGACGAGCGAAGGTTGCGCAAAGCACTGACCGACTAGTCCAAGTAGCCGGGAAAGTCGCTTAGGATCGATGGTGATTTGGCCTCGGGGGCGGGATTCGTGAGGAGAGTGTGCGTTTTTGCCCCTGGTAAACAAGGAGCAGCGCTGCGTGTGCGCCGGGTTCCCTCACTCGCGTCGCGGGTGCGTGACCCCGGTCACTTTGGCTGGGCAAATCGGACACCATCTTTGTGCACACGTTCACAAAGACATAGCCTGCATTCGACGGGGCGGTCTGGGGACATACGACCGCCCACAGCCCCGCTCTACCCGCAGGAGCACTGTGGCAACTGGCCGAACTCACCGACCGGCGACCCGTAGCCGAGGGATTCCCGAGGCCACCGTCGCCAGGCTTCCGCTGTACCTGCGCGCTCTGACGGCACTGTCGGAGCGCTCGGTGCCCACGGTCTCCTCCGAGGAGCTCGCGGCCGCGGCGGGAGTCAACTCCGCCAAGCTGCGCAAGGACTTCTCCTACCTGGGTTCGTACGGAACGCGCGGTGTCGGCTACGACGTCGAGTACCTCGTCTACCAGATCTCCCGTGAGCTGGGCCTGACCCAGGACTGGCCCGTGGTGATCGTCGGTATCGGAAACCTCGGTGCCGCCCTCGCCAACTACGGCGGGTTCGCTTCCCGTGGCTTCCGGGTCGCGGCGCTGATAGACGCCGACCCGGCGATGGCCGGCAAGCCCGTCGCGGGCATCCCGGTCCAGCACACGGACGAACTCGAGAAGATCATCAAGGACAACGGCGTGTCGATCGGTGTGATCGCCACGCCCGCCGGTGCCGCCCAGCCGGTCTGCGACCGGCTCGTGGCCGCCGGGGTCACCTCCATCCTGAACTTCGCGCCGACCGTGCTGTCCGTGCCGGACGGCGTCGACGTGCGCAAGGTCGACCTCTCCATCGAGCTGCAGATCCTCGCCTTCCACGAACAGCGCAAGGCCGGCGAGGAGGCCGCGGACGCCGAGGGCGCCACCGCGGCCGCCGTCGTCCGCAAGGACTCCGCCGAGCAGGGACCCGACGGGGACGTACCCGCCGTGATGCCCGCATGAGCCTTCTCGTCGTGGGACTCAGCCACCGAAGCGCCCCGGTCAGCATGCTGGAGCGCGCTTCGCTGAACGCGGACGCCCAGTTCAAGCTGCTCCAGGACACCGTCGCCGCCGAGCCGGCCGCCGAGGCAGCCCTCCTGGCGACCTGCAACCGCATCGAGCTGTACGCCGACGTGGACAAGTTCCACGCCGGTGTCGCCGAGCTGTCCACCCTGCTCGCCCAGCACTGCGGGGTGGGGCTGGAGGAGCTCACTCCTTATCTTTATGTGCACTACGAGGACCGGGCCGTCCACCACCTGTTCTCGGTGGCCTGCGGGCTCGACTCCATGGTCGTCGGCGAGGGGCAGATCCTCGGCCAGATCAAGGACGGCCTCGCCAAGGCGCAGGAGCTGCACTCCGCCGGGCGGCTGCTGAACGACCTGTTCCAGCAGTCCCTGCGGGTCGGCAAGCGCGCCCACTCCGAGACCGGCATCGACCGCGCCGGGCAGTCCCTGGTCACCTTCGGCCTGGAGCAGCTCTCCGGGGGCGCCGACGTGCGCGCCTGGGCCCGGGGCAGGTCGGCGCTGGTGATCGGGGCCGGTTCGATGTCCTCGCTGGCCGCCGCGACGCTCGCGCGAGCCGGGGTCGGCGAGATCGTGATCGCCAACCGCACCCCCGACCGTGCCGAGCGCCTCGCCCAGCTGCTCGAGGAGCAGTACGGGCAGCGTCTCGACGACGACGCCGACGACGGCACGCACGTCGTGACCCGGGCGGTGTCGATGGACGCCGTGCCCGCCGAGCTGACACGTGCCGATATCGCCGTTTCGTGTACCGGCGCGACCGGGATCGTGCTCGGCGCGGAGACCATCGCCGCCGCGCTGGCGGGCCGTCCCGGCCGCCCGGCCGCGACGCTCGCGGGCTCGGCCGACGCCACCGGCGGGCCCGGCAGCGCTCGTACGGACGCGCGGCCGCTGCCGTCGGCCCCGGCCGGCGCCGACGACAACTGCCCGCTCGACCTGGCCGCCGTACAGTCCGGCTTCTCCGTGATGGGAGAGGCGGCCGTCGCCGGGATGGACGCGGCGACGCTGGAGCAGCACGCGGCCTGGGTCGACAACGGCACGGTCACCGTCGACCGCCGCGAGACGCAGCGGGACGCGGCCGAGGCCGACGCCGAACTGATCACCGCGCTCGCCGCGACGGCGGCCTCCGTCGGCCGTGTCCCCGAGCGCCGCAGGCCCGAGCCGTCGGCCGAGGCCCCGCGGCCCGAGCCGGTCCTCTTCCTCCTCGACCTCGCGATGCCCCGTGACGTCGACGCCGCCGTGCACCGGCTGGCCGGGGTGCGCCTGGTGGACATCGAGACGCTCGCCGAGGCCTCCGCGGACGCGCCGATGGCGGCCGACGTGGACCAGGTCCGGCGTATCGTCTCCGACGAGGTCGCGGCCTTCGGGGCGGCCCAGCGGGCCGCGCACATCACGCCCACCGTGGTCGCCCTGCGCACCATGGCCGCCGACGTCGTCGCGAGCGAGATCGCCCGGCTCGACGGACGGCTGCCCGACCTCGACGACAAGCAGCGCGGCGAGATCACCCAGACCGTGCGGCGCGTCGTCGACAAACTGCTGCACGCGCCGACCGTACGGGTCAAGCAGCTCGCGGCCGAACCCGGCGGCGCCGGGTACGCGGACGCGCTGCGCACCCTGTTCGACCTGGACCCGGAGACGGTGGCCTCCGTCTCCCGGGCCGAGGACAGCATCGAGAAGAACGCCAAGAACCGAGGGCCAGCATGAGTCAGAAGGCACTGAGGCTGGGGACCAGGCGGAGCAAGCTCGCCATGGCCCAGTCCGGGCAGGTGGCGGACGCCGTGAGCCAGGTGACCGGACGGCCCGTAGAGCTCGTCGAGATCACCACGTACGGCGACACCTCCCGGGAACATCTCGCGCAGATAGGCGGCACGGGCGTCTTTGTGACCGCCCTGCGGGACGCCCTGACGCGCGGCGACGTCGACTTCGCGGTCCACTCGCTGAAGGACCTGCCGACCACGCAGCCGCAGGAGCTGGCGCTGGCCGCCGTCCCGCTGCGCGAGGACCCGCGCGACGTCATCGTCGCCCGCGACGCGCTGAAGTTCACCGATCTGCCCCGCGGGGCCCGGATCGGCACCGGCTCGCCGCGCCGCGCAGCGCAGCTCAACGCCTACGCGCGCAGCCATGGGCTCGACATCGAGACGGTCGCGATCCGCGGGAACGTGGACACGCGGATCGGCTTCGTGCGCGACGGTGAGCTGGACGCGGTCGTGCTGGCCGCGGCCGGCCTGAACCGCCTCGGCCGCATCGACGAGGTGACCGACTTCCTGTCGGTCGACACGGTTTTGCCCGCCCCCGGCCAAGGGGCCCTGGCGATCGAGTGCTCCGCGGACGACGCGGACCTCATCGCGGCACTCGGCGAGCTCGACGACCCGTTCACGCGGGTCGCCGTGACCGCCGAACGGTCACTGCTCGCCGCCCTGGAGGCCGGTTGCAGCGCCCCCGTGGGCGCGCTGGCCGACCTTCTGGACGACGGCCAGATTGTCAACGAAATGCGCCTGCGGGGAGTCGTCGGTACGCCCGACGGCACCCGTACGGTGCAGCTGTCCACCACCGGTCCCGTGCCCGAGACGCACGACGGGGCAATGGCGCTCGGTCGCGAACTCGCCACCGAGATGCTCGCCCAGGGCGCGGCCGGTCTGATGGGGGAGCAAGCACGGTGAGCCCCACCACCCTTCCCACCGGTCCGGAACACGGGCACGTCACCTTCCTTGGTGCCGGACCCGGGGATCCGGGACTGCTGACTCTGCGCGCCGTCGAGGCGCTGGCGCACGCGGACGTCCTCGTCGCCGAGCACGAGGTGCTCGACGTCGTACGCACGCACGCCCGACCAGGCGTCGCCGTCGTGAACACGGAGACGGATCCCTCGTCGGATCCGGCCCCGGGCGCAGGCACGCCACAGCTGACGGTCGTTGACAGCGCGTCAACAACCGCTGGTGTCCCTGTAGTGAGGGATGCCGCACATCTTGTCATGGAGGCCGCGCGGGGCGGCAGGCGGGTCGTGCGTGCGGTGTCCGGGGACCCCGGACTGGATACGTACGCCGCCGCCGAAATGCTCGCCTGCGCCGCCGCGGGCGTTCCCTTCGAGGTCGTCCCCGGCATCGCGGCCGCCGTCGGCGTGCCCGCGTACGCGGGTGTGCCGCTGCGCGACGCGCAGGGCGCGGACGTACGGTTCGTCGACGCGCGGACCGCTTCGGACCGGTGCTGGACCGAGGTCGGCGCGTCGGACGGGACCGTCGTGGTGTCGACGACCCTGGACTCGGTGGCCGCCGCGGCCGGCGAGCTGGTGTCCGCGGGCCGCAAGCCCGACACCCCGCTGACCGTGACGGTCGCGGGTACGACCACCCGGCAGCGGACCTGGACGGCCACGCTCGGCACGATCGCGCAGACGCTGAAGCAGGCGAAGGTCCTGCCGTCCCCGGACGGCGGCCGGCCGGTGATAGCCGTGGTCGGTGAGCGTTCCGCCCCCGCCCAGCGCGCTCAGCTGTCGTGGTTCGAGTCCAAGCCGCTGTTCGGCTGGAAGGTGCTCGTGCCGCGCACGAAGGAGCAGGCGGCTTCGCTCTCCGACCAACTGCGGTCCTACGGCGCGGTGCCGTACGAGGTCCCGACGATCGCCGTCGAGCCGCCGCGCACGCCCCAGCAGATGGAGCGCGCGGTCAAGGGCCTGGTCACGGGCCGCTACGAGTGGATCGCGTTCACCTCGGTCAACGCCGTCAAGGCGGTCCGGGAGAAGTTCGAGGAGTACGGCCTGGACGCGCGCGCCTTCGCGGGCATCAAGGTCGCCGCGGTGGGCGAGCAGACCGCGAACGCGCTGATCGCCTTCGGTGTGAAGCCGGACCTGGTGCCCAGCGGCGAGCAGTCGGCCGCGGGTCTGCTGGAGGACTGGCCTCCGTACGACCCGGTCTTCGACCCGATCGACCGTGTCTTCCTGCCCCGGGCCGACATCGCCACCGAGACGCTCGTCGCCGGGCTGATCGAGCTGGGCTGGGAGGTCGACGACGTCACGGCGTACCGCACCGTGCGGGCGTCGCCGCCGCCGGCCGACACCCGGGAGGCGATCAAGGGCGGTGGCTTCGACGCCGTGCTCTTCACGTCGTCCTCCACCGTGCGCAACCTGGTGGGTATCGCGGGCAAGCCGCACAACGTCACCGTGATCGCGTGCATCGGCCCGGCCACGGCCAAGACCGCCGAGGAGCACGGGCTGCGGGTCGACGTCATGGCGCCGGAGCCGTCGGTGCACAAGCTGGCGGAGGCGCTGGCCGAGTTCGGGCTGCGGCGCAGGGCGTCCGCGCAGGAGGCCGGTGACCCGGTCACCCGCCCGAGCGAGCGCCGCCCGGGAGCACGCAGGCGCCGGTCCACGACCTGACCGCACCCGCGCCGTCGAAGTGCACGCCCCGCCGTCCCGTATCGGGACGGCGGGGCGTTCTTCGTCGGGCGAGGACGTCAGCGGCCGGACGCGTACGGCAGGAAGGCCGCCCAGGCGGTGGGCGCGAGGGCGAGACGGGGGCTGTCGGGGTTCTTGGAGTCGCGGACGAGGATCCCGTCCGGGTGGGCGGCCACTTCGACGCAGTCGGGGCCGTCAGCCGTGCTGTAGCTGCTCTTTATCCACGCCGGACTGCCGTCGGCCGCGGAAGCCTTGAGGGTCATGTCTTCGTATCTCCCAGTACTTTGCCGATGAAGGCCAACGACTCCTGAGGGCTGAGAGCCTGCGCGCGGATGACTCCGTAGCGGATGTCGAGGACCGTCGTTTCCTTGGGGTCGGTCGTCACCCGGCTGCTGAGAGGTGCCTCGCTGAACGCAACAGTGGCTCCGTTCCTGAGCTTGAGGAGCCTGAACGAACCGTCGGTTCCCGCGTTCTCCTCGCGGTCGAGGGGCAGGACCTGAAGGTCCACGTTGCGCCACTGACCCACCTCCAGCAGCCGTTCGAGCTGCTGTCGCATGACCATCCTGCCCCCAATGGGCCTGCGCAACGTCGACTCGCACTGAACGAAGCTGAAGACGCGTGGTCCCGTCGACGGATCAAGAATCTTCTGACGTGCCGAGCGCGCCGCGACCTGCTGCTCCACCTCGTCATCGGTGAACGGTGGCCGGCGTGCGTTGAAGATCGCCCGCGTGTACTCCACGGTCTGCAACAACCCTTGAATCACCGAGTTGTTGTACGCGCAAAGCTCGACCGCGTCCGCCTCCAGCTTCTTCAGGTCCCGCACCTTCTTCGGGTAGCGGACCTCGGCCAGGTCCTCCTTCAGGGCCGCGAGTCGGCCGCCCGCCGACAGGACCTCGTCCGCGCGGTCCAGATACTCGGGCCGGGGGATGCGCCGCCCGCGCTCCACGGCGGAGACCTGTTCCTCCCCGTACCCGATGGCCGCCCCGAACCCGGCCTGGGTGAGGCCGGCCGACTCGCGCCACAGCTTCAGTTGGCGCTGGACGGTCCTCATCACCGCCCCGGCTTCCTCGTCGTCCTCCGGTCCCGCGTCCCACACGCTCACGCCCGCCGCCCTTCCGCCACGCGCTTGCCCGCCCAACCTCGACGCCCGTTCCCCGGTCACCCCGTACGGCCCGGACAGAACCGGACGCCACCCGGACGGACACCGTCCGCACGGGCCATCGCGCTTCACAGGTTACGTACGGAAGAGCACGCTGAGTGACGTGAATCAGCGAACTGTCCACCCCCCGCTCCACCACTTCTCGGTGCCGCTCTCCGCCACCCGGCGCGGCGCCCGCCTCGCCCGGCTGCTCGCGGCCGGGGAACTGCACGACTGGGGGCTGCCCCTGGATCCGGCCCGGCTCGTCGTCGCCGAACTCGCCACGAACGCCGTGCTGCACGGCCGCGTGCCCGGCCGGAGCTTCCGCCTCGCCCTTTCCGTCCTCGCTCCCCGGACGTTGCGGGTGGAGGTCGTCGACACGCGGGGGGACCGGTGGCCCACCCGGGTGCGGGGCGCCTGCGAGGGGCAGGACGAGTCCGGTTACGGGCTGCTGCTCGTGGAGGAGTTCGCGGACCGCTGGGGCGTGCGGGCCGGGCCGGTCCCGTGCAAGACCGTGTGGGCGGAACTCGATCTGGGGCCTCGTCGATGACGCCCGTACCGGAGCCCGGAAACGCGGTCTCCGGTGGCCTGGGCGTCGGTGCGACGGGCGGTAAAAGACCAAAGAACTCCGGAAAGAAAACCCTCCAACCAACCAAACCTCGTGTATGTCACACGAGCGGGTGAAAGCGGTCGGTTCGGGTGGCGCACGGGAGGCTCGGGCGGGCACTCTCGCCGCAGGCAACGCCCACAACTCCACATCCCCGCAAATGCTTCGGCCCCCGCCGGGACGGCAATCCCAGTGCGAGGGCCTGACCAAAGAGGAAGAAGACCCTTCCCCATGGCTGCGACCAAGCTTATCGATGCCCTGCCCCCGAGTCAGGGAGTACGGCACAACGCCACCCACTCCGGTGTCAGGCACGTACGTGAGTACCAGCCCGACCGGTACACGATCGTCGGCAACCACCTCGCCCAGTACCGCGGGCTCTCCGCGGCCGCCATCGGGATCGCCGTGCACATCCTGTCGCTGCCCGAGGGCGCGCGGGTCGACATCCGCAGCCTCGCCGAGTGGTTCCCCGAGGGGCGGGCCCGGATCGCCTGCGCGCTGCGGGAGCTGGAGGAGCGTGGCTATGTCGAGCGGGTGCGGGAGCGGCTTCCCTCCGGGCGGGTGGTCACGCGTACGTTCGCGTACCACGCCCCCGCGCTCACCAGGGCCCGGCGGGAGGGAGAGTCGGAAACGGCCCCCGCCCCGGCGGCCCCGGCACCCCCGACGATCACGGCTGCGCCGTCCCCCGGCGCCGTGTCCGAGCCGGTCGTGGCAGCCGACGTCGTACACGGCGGCGGAGGACCGGTCACCGCGACCGGGTCTGCCGGGCCGCCTGCCAGGTCTCCCGAGCCGACCGTCGTCGAGCCGGGGCCGCCCCGCGGCGAGCACCACGACAAGGCCGAAGCGTTGCTTGCCGGGCTGCGTCGGACCGATGTCCAATTGACGCTGTCCGGGCGCGAGGTACGGCGGCTGGCTCCCCTGGTCGTCCCCTGGTTCGAGAACGGTCTCGGCAGATCGTCGGTGATCTACGCCTTGACCAACGGCCTTCCCCTCCAGGTACGCAACCCGGCCGGCTTTCTCCGTAACCGCCTGCTGGATCTGCTCCCACCGGCACTGCCGCCCCTTCCGGGGGTCGATGGGGGCGGGCCGCTCCTGAGTCGGCCGCTGCCCCGCCCACCCGGCATGGAGGACTGGGCGGACTGCGGGGGCGGCTGCAACAGGGTCTTCCGGGCGCCGTTCCGGGGAGCGTGGTGCCGCGACTGCCGTGTCGCCCGCCCCGGAGAAGCCCCCGTGGCCCCGGTGGACGTCACAGCCTTCGTCTGAGTCCGGCGAGTCGCACCGGAGCCCTCCCCGCGACTCGTCACCGAGGAGGCGGGACCGCCGCCCGGCTCTGTGGGGGAGGCGTAGGAGGGACTCGTTTCAGCGCGGGACGCGGTAGCCGACAGCGCCTCGCTCAGCTCAGGGTCCAGCCGCCGTTCGCGTACCAGTAGTGCGGCAGGCCCTCGGTGCCGCTGGTGCGGAAGGGGACGCCGTCGTCGTCGATGCGTTCGGTGCCGGTGCGGCCCTGCGAGGACCAGTCGAGCTCCAGATACCAGCGGCAGTCGCAGCCGTCGGTCCTGGCCGCGACCGTCAGCACCTCGGGGTCCGTCACGGAGACCCGGTAGGGCAGGTCCATCGCCGGGACGAGCGTCTCGCCCTCGTAGCTCGGGACCGCGTGGGCGATCGGCCGGTCCTTGTCGAGGGCGACGGTGAACGAGTGGGGGCCCAGGCCGCCGCCGCAGCCCTGGCCCGTCGCGTAGACGTTGCCCTTCACCGGGGCGGCCCGTCCCACGACACGCACCCGCAGCGCCTCCAGCACCACGGCCGCGTCCGTACGTCCCTGCACGGTGATGTCCACCATGGTCTGGCCGCCGTGCACCGCGTCCTGCGAACGCGCCCACGGGGAGGCGTCCTGCGGGGCCGGGGGCGGCGGCACCTGCGCGGGTGCCTTGTCGATGACGTAGTCGTGCTCGCAACCGATCGCCCAGCGGTGGGAGTTCGCCGTCCAGGTGATCGGGGCGACGGGGGTGGTGTTCGCGGCGGAGGCCGTGGACGGGCTCGGGGACGGGTCCGGCGAGCGGTCGCCCGCGGCGGAGGTGTTCGCCGAGGACGAGCCGGACGGCCGACCGTGGGTGGGGGAGGCGGGCGCGGACGGGGCGGCGGAGCTGTGCCCGGCGTCCGCCGCCTTCGCGGCCGCCCGGTCGTCGCCGAGGGCCGAGGAGTGCCCGGACGGCAGCAGGGACAGGCTGCCCAGGGTCGCGATCAGCGCGGTCACGACGGCCGCGGCGAGGGGGGCGCGGCGTCTGTACCAGGGCGGCCGCGAGGCGGGGCGCGGTAGTGCGTCGCGCTCGGGTGACGGGCCTGGAAGACCTTCCTCCGAAGCCTCCGCAGCCTCCGGGGTCTCCGGGGCCTTCGGGGTCGACGGGGGACCGGGAGGGGGAGCGGCCCCGGGCGCGGGCTCGGCGTCCTTCGGGGGTACGGGGCCGGCGGCCGCCGGGGGCAGCGGGCCGGTGGTCCGCGTGGGCGCGGACTCGGTCGCCCGCTCGGCCGGGACATCCGCGCCGTCCGCCGGGAGGGCCCCGGCGGCTTCCGGTGCGGGCTCGGGCGCCGTCCGGGGCCGTTGCCGTGCCGCCACCGCCAGGATCCACCGCCGGTGCAGCTCGATCCGTTCCTCGGGCGTGGCCCCGCACAGCGCGGCGAACCGTTCCACGGATGCGAAGCCGAGCGGTACGGCCTCCCCCGCGCAGTAGCGGTGCAGTGTCGAGGCGTTCATGTTCAGGCGGCGTGCGAGGGCCGCGTAACTGCGGTCCGTGCGGTCCTTCAGACGGCGCAGCAGCGCCGCGAACTCCTCCACCTCGTCCTGGGACGGCACCGGTTCTCCCTGTCTCGCGTCCCAGGACGGCATCCCAGGCACTCCCGGTACTCAGAGGTCACAGGGCCTGGGACGGTTCCACCGTTGCGGGTGGGCCGTCGTTCGTTGTGCCCCGGCCGAGGGGCCGCCGATGCTTCTGGTGTCGCCGGGTCCGGCCCCCACGCCACGGGGGTCGAGGGGGCCGGACCCGCACTCGGCGACGCGATTGCGACCCGCGCACAGCGGCGTCCTCACGAATCCATCGAACCTGCCGAACCCATCGAAAACCGGGGAACACACTGATGAGCAAGAACACGACCGCCCGCAAGACCGTCCGCCGCACCGTTCTGGTCGCCGGCCTCGTCGCCGCCGTGGCCCTGCCGCTCGGGCTCACCGCCTCGGCCCAGGCGACCCCGGTCCGGGCGGCCAAGGCCGCCGCGGCGCAGGCGACGGTCACCGGCACGGCGTCCGACAACGTGACCCAGGTCGCCGACTTCTACGGGGCCTACATCGACGCCAAGAGCGACCCGGAGACCGGCGGCGCGCTCGCCACCGAGCTGCGGAAGTTCTACGTCACGACCGACGGTCTGCGCGAGGTGGAGAAGTGGGAGGCCGCCAACCAGGCGGACGGCGTCCTGCACGCCCAGAACGTCCCGGCGCAGTGGACGGTCAAGGGCACCGGCACCGCCGGCCGGGTCGCGGTCACCCTCACCTGGGGTCAGTCGGACCCGACGCAGCTCGTGGTCGACCTGGACCGCAACCACAAGATCACGCACATCGCCGGCAAGTGACCGCACCTCCCTCCCGGGGGCCGGGTCCGCGCACCGCGGGCCCGGCTTCCGGCTGTGGGTTCCGGGCAGGAGCGGCGGTGCGGGCTGTGGCGGAGCGGCGGTGCGGCGTCCGGCGGAGCGGTGGTGCGGGCTGCGGCGGAGCGGCGGTGCGGCGTCCGGCGGAGCGGTGGTGCGGGCTGCGGCGGAGCGGCGGTGCGGCGTCCGGCGGAGCGGTGGTGCGGGCTCCGACGGTTCGTCGGCAAAGGTGCTTCCGGGGCGGGCGTAGCGTAGACGGCATGACGAAGTACGGATCCTTCCCCGGTACGCGTCCGCGCCGGCTGCGTACCACCCCCGCCATGCGCAACATGGTCGCCGAGACCCGGCTGCACCCGGCCGACCTCATCCTCCCCGCGTTCGTGCGCGAAGGAGTGAGCGAGCCCGTGCCGATCGGCTCGATGCCCGGGGTCGTGCAGCACACCCGGGACAGCCTGAAGAAGGCCGCGGCGGAGGCGGTGGAGGCCGGGGTCTCCGGGATCATGCTCTTCGGGGTGCCCGAGGAGTCGAAGAAGGACGCGCTCGGCACGCCGGGGACCGACCCGGACGGGATCCTCCAGGTCGCGCTGCGCGATGTGCGCGCCGAGGTCGGCGACGACCTGCTGGTGATGTCCGACCTGTGCCTGGACGAGACCACCGACCACGGGCACTGCGGTGTCCTCGACGCGCAGGGCCGCGTCGACAACGACGCCACCCTGGAGCGCTACGCCGAGATGGCGCAGGTCCAGGCCGACGCGGGCGCCCATGTGGTCGGGCCGAGCGGGATGATGGACGGGCAGATCGGCGTCATCCGCGACGCGCTCGACGAGATCGGCCGCGAGGACGTGGCGATCCTCGCCTACACCGTCAAGTACGCCTCCGCCTTCTACGGGCCGTTCCGCGAGGCCGTCGGCTCGTCCCTGAAGGGCGACCGCAGGACCTACCAGCAGGACCCGGCGAACGCCCGGGAGTCCCTGCGGGAGCTCGCGCTCGACCTGGCGGAGGGCGCCGACATGGTGATGGTCAAGCCGGCCGGCCCCTACCTCGACATCCTGGCCAGGGTCGCCGACGTCGCGGACGTCCCGGTCGCCGCGTACCAGATCTCGGGCGAGTACTCGATGATCGAGGCCGCCGCGGAGAAGGGCTGGATCGACCGGGACCGGGCGATCCTGGAGTCGCTGACCGGCATCAAGCGGGCGGGCGCGCAGAACATCCTCACCTACTGGGCGACCGAGGTGGCGCGCAAGCTGCGCTGACGGTGCGGGACACCCGGACATGGGCGCGATCAACTCCCCTGGGGAGTTAGGTTGTTGATCGCAGGATTGGTTGCCCGTTGAATGACCGACTCTCCCAGGGAGACGCCCATGTCCGGTGACGCGCTCAGCCAGGACCCCGCCGAGCTGCGCAGGAGGATCGACACCACCAAGGCCCACCCGGCCCGGGTCTACGACGTCTTCCTCGGCGGCAAGGACAACTACCCCGTCGACCGTGCGGCGGCCGCCGCCGCGCTCGGCGCCAACCCGCGCGGCTACCTCGACGTACGGCACAACCGCGACTTCATGCGCCGGGCGGTGACCACGCTGGCGAAGGAGGACGGCATCCGCCAGTTCCTCGACATCGGCACCGGACTGCCGACCGCCGAGAACGTCCACCAGATCGCCCAGCGGATCATCCCCGACTCCCGGGTCGTCTACGTCGACAACGACCCGGTGGTGCTCGCGCACGCCCGCGCCCTGCTGACCTCCGGGCCCGAGGGCGTCACCGACTACATCGACGCCGACTTCAAGAACCCGGCCCAGATCCTCGAACAGGCCGCGAAGATACTCGACTTCGACCGGCCGATCGCCCTGTGCCTGGTGGCGATCCTGCACTTCGTCGAGGACGAGGAGGCCTACCCGATCGTCCGCGGACTCGTCGACGCCCTGCCCTCCGGCAGCCGGATCGTGCTCAGCCACCTCACCGAGGACCTCAACCCCGAGAACATCCGCGCGGTTCAACGCACCTACACCGAGCGCGGGTTCACCTTCGTGCTGCGCACCCGGGCCGAGGTCGAGCGCTTCTTCACCGACAGCGGCCTGGAGCTGGCCGAACCGGGCGTCGTCCCGGCGCACCACTGGCACCCGGACGACGCCGCTCCCGTCCCCGAGCAGCCGGAGGCCGAGTACCTCGCCACGCTCGACGCCATCGACAAGGTCCGCTACCACGACATCAACGACGTCACGGACGCCGACATCAACGTCTACGCGGCACTCGGCCGCAAGGCGTGACGCCGGCGCCCGGCCGGTCTCAGTCCCACCAGAAGTACCAGGTCTGCGCCGCGATCAGGGTCTTGGCGTAGTCCCGCAGGGCGTCCGGGCCGTCCTGCGGGAGTGTGTCGGGGCAGAACGCGAAGTGCTCCGCCGCCACCGCCTCGGCCTGCTCCGGGGTGGTGGGCGGCGCGGCGACCGAGACGGCCATGCTGTCGAAGCCGAGGGCCACGACCCGTATGCCGAAGCGGTCCTCCCAGGAGCGCAGCACCGCGCAGTGCACGGCGACGTCGTTCTCGTAGTTCAGCGGGCCGGTCCAGCCGATGGCCGCCGGGATGTCCGCGCTGCGGCGCGCGGGCACCAGCGCCAGATGCGGTTCCTTGAACCAGGTGCGGTCCTCGGCCAGGAGGTCGGCCACCTCGGCCGCCCGGCTGTCCGGATCGGCCGTACGGACCGGCGGCGCGCACAGACCGGGCCACTCGTCGCCCGCCGCCGCGTACTCGTCCCAGAGGTCGGCGAGCACCTCCTCGGCGTCGTGGTCGCCGGGGTAGGACGCCTCCCCGGGCAGCAGCCCCCACTCCCGCGGCCCGCCCTGGCGGCCGCCGAGGTCCAGCAGCACCGGCAGCAGCCCCGCCCGTCCCGCGCGGGCGCCCAGCGCCGTCCAGTTGCCGGTGGACACGGGCTGCTCGGCGTGCCACAGCAGCGGCTCGTGCCAGGGGCCGTCTTCGGTAGCGTCGATCAGTCTCCCCAGCGGGAGTTGGAGCCCGAGCGAGCGTCCGCTCGGGTCGGCCGCCAGCGCGGGCAGCGGGTTGGGAAGGGTCGCCATGGCGCCGACTCTAGGCGCAGGCACTGACAGCGGGGCGGGGCGCGGCCGGCCAGCAGTGCCCGCGCGTACTCCCGGGTCTGGAGCAGACCCGGGACGACCAGCGCGTCGTACCAGGACAGCGCGATGGCCTCCCGCTCGTGCTGGACGTACAGCTCCGCCCACATCGGGAACTGGTCGATCTCCGGCAGGTTCGCCACCCCTGCCGCCAACAGCCCACGGGTGTCCAGGAGTTCGTCCAGCAGTTCCGCCAGGTCCGGCTTCAGCGGCCGTCGGCCCTGCTCGATCGAGGCGACCGTCTCCTCGTCGAGCATCAGTTGCTCGCCGAGCTCGCGCTGGGTCAGGCCCGCCGCCCGCCGGGCCGTGCCGAGCTGGACGCCCAGCATCTTCATGGCCGAGAGGTTCTTCTTCCGCGGCGCTTTCCTGGAGTTCATACCGGTCCAACTCCCCACACCCGCCCGTACGCGATCCGGTGGGAACCTGTACAAAAAATCAGTACGGGTTCACTCCCTGATCCACGATAGTGACTCTCCGTAACTCTCGTGCCGTGAACGAGACGATCCAACTCCCCCTCCTGAGGGAGAAGTTCTTCCGCCGTGAGCGCCGGTCCGTACCCGCTGCCAGGCGGTTCGCGTACGAGGCGCTGGACGGCTGGGGGCTCGTCGGAACCGAGGCCGGGGACGACGCGTTGCTGTGTGTGAGCGAACTGGCGACCAACGCGCTGGTGCACGGTGTGCCGCCCGGACGGCACTTCCTGGTGTTCCTGCGCTGCGACGGGCGCGTACTGCGGGTGGAGGTGCACGACAGCGGGCCCGGTGTGCCGCGGATCGTGGACGACCGCGACGAGGGCGGCCGGGGGCTGCTGCTGGTCGCCGCGCTGTCCGACGAGTGGGGCGTGGCCGAGCGGGAGCTCGGCAAGGTGGTGTGGTGCGAGTTCGTGTGCGGGCGGCCCACGGGGCGATCCGAGCGTTGAGCGTCGAGTGTCAGTGGCGGCTCCTAGAGTGGCAACGAGTGAGGCGAACGGGGGCGTGTCGTGCTGGTGTGGAGCGTTGTCGTCCAGGGGTACACGGGCGGGCTGGACGAGGACCTGCGATGGGTGTGGCTCAACCCGCGGGGGCGCGCGCTCAAGAACGCGCCCGGCGTGCTCCAGGGACATCGCGACGTGCAGCGGATGGCCCAGCTGCGCCGGTGGGTACGACGGCACCGGCAGGAGTGCGTGGAACTGGCCCGGGGGTGGGCGCTCGCCGGGGTCGTCGTGCCGGAGGAGCTGGCCGAGGGCGATCCGGTGTGGCGGGAGGTGCTCGCCGAGGAGGGTGTGGCGGTCGCCGAGGAGCCCACGGGAGATGACGGGCTGGTCGCCCGGGTGTACGCGCACGCGGTGACCGGGCGGCGGATCGTACGGGTCATGCGGGAGGACGTGGCACCGTACCGGGACCGGGTGATGGCGTACGACGAGTGGGAGCGGGTCGGGGGGTTCCGTACGGGCATCCCCGCGGACGACGGCGAGGGCGGGGACCGTCCGTTCGAGCTTCCCTTCCCCGAGCGCGCGCTCGCCGTGTGGCCGGGGCGGGAGGAGACGGTCCTGGCGGAGGCCGACCGGATGAGCTGGCTCGCCCTGCACAAGAAGGACACCGACCAGTACTTCAAGGAGCTGGAGAAGTCCGGGCCGGAGCTGCTGCCGCTGTTCCTCGACGCGATGGCCGAGCGCTATCTGTGCGACTGTGCCAGAGGCGTCCCGGAAGTGGCCGCCGCCTACTTCGGACGCGCCCGCAAGGCCGAACGCGAACAGGCCCTGGTGCTGGACCAGGACTGGCTGGACGCGCGCTACGTCAGATTCGCCGAGGCCGGCGCGCTCGCCGCGACCGCGCTGCGGGCGCGGGCGAAGGAGCTGAGCGTCAAGGGCGCGGCCACGCCCGAGCGGGCGGTGGCCTTCCGCTCCATCGTGACCAGGCGGGCCGCTGCCACAGGCGCGCTGGGCGGTACGTACACGCAACTGGCGGTGGACGTGCGCAAGGTGGCCAAGGCCGCCGGGCTGGACCCGGAGGAGGAACTGGCCACGGTGCTGGGGGAGGCCCGGCTGGTCCGGCGCGGACTGTTGCAGGACGACGCCTTCGGGGCGGACGTGCTCAAGGGCCGTGCCTTCGACCTGCTGTGCCGACGAGACCCGGAGACGGTGCGTGCGGACCTGCTGGCGAAGCGGCAGCCGTACAGCAGCGAGGCCGAGAACCGGCTCTGGCTCGACATGCTGGAGCGCAGCGGCACCCTGGCGCAACTGTGCGGCGAACTGCCCGGGGTGACCGCGGCCGAGGCCGGGCGCTGGCTGACCGACTGCCTCTACGGCCACCGGAAATCCGGAAGGCCCGGGGGGACGTTCTTCGGCATCGCGGAGCGTATCGCCCCCCGGCTGGCAGCCGAGAGAATCCTGATGGAGATCGACTACAAGCCCGGCACGTCCGGCCTGGCACGAGCCCTGCCGCTCGACCTGATCGACCTCTTCCTGGAGCACGGGGTCCCGCTCGCCGACCCGCCGGAGCGGCTCGTGCCCGCCCAGCTCAACGACCTGGTCGCCGTGCACCGGCCCGAGCTGCGCCATGTACGGGCCGACCCGCGCTACGGGCCCGAACTGCGCGCACTGCTGAGCGATGTGCTGCATATGACGTCCGGCCGCCACGACATGTCCGGCTGGTTCCAGCCGCACGGGACGGGGGGCTGGCGTGAGCTGCATCCGCTCTTCGCCAACGACGACGGCCGGGCGCTGCTTCGTGAGTGGTGTGCGCACGAGCGGGCCACGCTGCGTGCCGGTGTCGACCTGGCCGGGTTGGCCCTGCTCCTCGGCCGGTTCGTGCACGTCGGCGATGCGGTGGACGCCGAACTCAAGGATGCCGAAGCGGCGGCCGAGTTCGCCGCCGTGGACGTGATCGGGCTCCTGATGCCCGAACTGCCGGACATGGCGGACGGGACGGGGCGCGCGGATGTGGAGAAGCCGATCGCCGGCCTGCCCGCCCACAGCGTCCACAGCGGACTGCCCGAGGATGCCGTCATGGACGTGGTGGCCCGGCTGTGGCCCGAGCTGGAGCGTTCGGTGTCGTGGCAGGTCGGCAAAACCCTCCAGAAGGCGGTCAATTGCCGGGTCGGACTGGCCCGACTGGTCCGGCGGTTCACCCCCGTGGACGAGGTGGACGAGGTGGACGAGGTGGACGCGGTGGACGCGGTGGACGCGACGGACGCGGCGGGACCGGCCCGCACCGCGGACCCGGCCGACGGTGACCCGCCGCTGTCGCCCTACAGCAGACTCGCCTCGACCTGCGACGCACTGATCGCGCTCGCCGGCTCGGACCGGCCCGTGTGGACGGGCGAGCAGAACTCCCACACCGCGGAGATCGACGTCGCGCGGTTCAACGACCCGCTGCGGACCCTGCACGCCTTCACCCCCAGCATCACGCTGGAGCACGCCGCGGTCACCGACGTCCGCTCGGACTTCGGCGCCCAGCTCTACGCCGCCTACGCCCGGCTGCCCTTCGTGGCGGAAGCGGAACGGCAGGGCCGCTGGCGGATCGTATGGGTGGCCAGGCCGGAGGACGCCGGGTGGCTGCCGGAGCGCGGGCAGGCCTTTCGCACGGCGACCTCGGCCGCCGTCGTCATCGACTTCCGCCAGTGGAGGCGGTGCCTGCTGGAGTACGCGCCCGAGGGGGACTTCCCGGTGGGCGGGCCGCTGGCCGCGGCGGGGTTCGCGGTGGTGCACGCCACGCCGCTGCGGCCGGTGCGCCCGGCCGCCTGGTACGCGCGCTTCGCCGAGCTGCGCCGGGAGCGCGGACCGGTGCCCGCCCGGCCGACGCTGGCCGAACCGTTCGCCGACCGGCTCGGTGTCGAGGTGGCGGAGGCGACCGTCCTGCTCGCCGCGCGGCCGGTCTGCGCCGGATACCAGGAGGGCACGCAGACCCCCGGCTTCGGCTCCAGCCACATCCCCTGGCGGGAGCACACATGGCAGTTGAAGGGCGCGGACTGTCACACGGCCACGGAAAGCCTGTACGGCCTGCTCTCCGCCGACGAGCTCACCGTCTTCTACGACCGGCTGCTGCCCGACGATCCCGAGCGGCTGTGGACCGACGGCCCGGACACCGAGCGGGCCGCCGTCTGGTGGCAGGGGCGCTTCGGTGCGCCGCCGCCGGTGCCGAGGGCTCTGCTGCCGCTCGCCCGGAAGGAGTTCGTCCGGCCCAAGGGCGAGCTCCCACTCGCATCCACCCGCGCCACGGCGCTGAAGGAGTGGTGGCCCGCCCCACGCGTCGCCACCCTCCTGGGCCAGGTGGCATCGGGCGGCACGGCACCGGCCACGGGCGACGGCGCGGCGGGCTCTCCCCGTCCCGGCGCGCCCGACCTGCTCGGACTGGTACGGGCCGCCGCCTGGACGGCGTACCGTACCCCGGCCGGTGACCCGTTGCGGCCGGCCGTCGGGGCCACCGTCGCGCGGCTGCGGGAGGCGCTCGAGGCCGGACCCGGACCGCTGACCCTGTTCTCGACCCAGCCCAACCACCTGATGGGGGTTCCGGCCTCGCTCGAATCCCTGGGGCTGGACACCCACCCGGCGCTGTCCCGGCAGAGCGATCCGGTGTTCACCCGGGTCCGGCACATACGGGTCGACCCGGCCGCCCTCACCGGCCCCGACGACCCGCTCCTCGACCGGCTGGACGCCTACCTGGACGACGTACTGCCGTCCCAGTGGCTGCCGGGCCCGTCCGGTCTGCCGGGCCTCGCCGATCTACGGATGCTGCTCTCGCCGGACTTCGCCGAGTTGGGCGCACACCTCACCGCGGACGACGACGGCCGGGCCGCCGACCGGGGCACCGGCTGGGAGCAGGACCCCGGGCGCTCGGTGCCCCACCTCGTCGAGGAGTGCGCGAGCGCGTACGGGCTCGGCGCCGACACGGCCGCCCTGTACCTGATGCTGCTCGCCCTGCCCGACCCGACCGACCGGAACGTCAAGCAGTGGACCGGCTGGAAGCCCGCCCGCTTCAAGGCCGCGCACACCGAACTCGCCGCGTCCGGACGGGTGATACGGGCCGACCGGGCGCGGGCCGGGCGCACCCTGTTCCTGCCCGGCCCCTGGCAGGAGGCCAAGGCGCCGCGCCTGCCGCTGGAGCGCTCGAAGCTGGGACTGCTGCCGAACGCGCGGGAGCACCGGTCCACGGCACATACGGCGGTCGTGCCGCACATGCCGATACCGGTGCTCTTCGAGCGGGCCTGGGCCCGGGCCCGGGAGGCCTGAGCCCAGGAGACCGCCGGGTGTCAGAGCCGCTCGGGCGTCCTGATGCCCAGCAGGTCCATGCCCTTGTGCAGCGTGCGGGCCGTCAGGTCGACCAGGAACAGACGGTTCTCCGTCTGCTCCGGGGTCTCGGCCTTCAGGACCGGGCACTGGTCGTAGAACGTGGTCAGCAGCGACGCGAGCTGGTACAGGTACGACGCCAGCTTGTGCGGCTCGTGGCTCGCCGCCACCTCCAGCACCGTCTCGCCGAACTGGTCCAGGTGCAGGCCCAGCGCCCGCTCCGCCGGGGCCAGTTCCAGCTCCGGATGGGCGGTGGGACGGGCTTCGCCCGCCTTGCGCAGGATCGACTTGATCCGGGCGTAGGCGTACTGGAGGTAGACGGACGTGTCGCCGTTCAGCGACACCATCTGGTCCAGGTCGAACTTGTAGTCGCGCACCGCCGACGTCGACAGGTCCGCGTACTTCACGGCGCCGATGCCGACGTACCGGCCGTTCTCGACGATCTCCTGCTCGGACAGGCCGACCTTCTCGGCCTTCTCCCGCACGACGGTCGTCGCCCGGTCCACCGCCTCGTCGAGGAGGTCGACCAGCTTGACCGTCTCGCCCTCACGGGTCTTGAACGGCTTGCCGTCCTTGCCGAGGACCGTGCCGAAGGCGAGCTGGAACGCCGTGACGTCGTCGTTCAGCCAGCCGGCCCGGCGGGCGGTCTCGAAGACCATCCGGAAGTGCAGCGCCTGACGGGCGTCCACCACGTACAGCAGCGAGTTCGCCTTCAGGTTGAAGACGCGGTCGCGGATCGCGGACAGGTCGGTGGCCGCGTAGCCGTAGCCGCCGTCGGACTTCTGCACGATCAGCGGGACCGGGTTGCCGTCCGGGCCCTTGACGTCGTCGAAGAACACGCACAGCGCGCCCTCGGAGCGGACCGCGACACCGGACTCCTCCAGCAGCCGGCAGGTCTCCGCGAGCATGTCGTTGTAGCCGGACTCGCCGACGATGTCGGGGTCCCGGATCTCCATGTCCAGCTTCTCGAAGACGGAGAAGAAGTAGATCTTCGACTCGTCCACGAACTTCTGCCAGACGGCGAGCGTGTGCGGGTCCCCGGCCTGGAGGTCCACGACCCTGCGCCGGGCCCGCGTCTTGAACTCCTCGTCGGAGTCGAACAGCTTGCGGGCCGCCTTGTAGAGCCGGTCGAGGTTGGACATCGCCTCCTCGCCGCTCACCTCGCCCGACTTGTGGTCCAGCTCGTGCGGGTGCTCGTCCAGGAACTGGATGAGCATGCCGAACTGGGTGCCCCAGTCGCCGATGTGGTGACGCCGTACGACGCTCTCGCCGGTGAACTCCAGGAGCTGGACGACCGCGTCGCCGATCACCGCCGAGCGCAGATGGCCGACGTGCATCTCCTTCGCCACGTTCGGCTGGGCGTAGTCGATCACCGTGGTGCCCGGGTGCGCGGCGAACGGCACTCCGAGGCGGTCGCTGTCCGCGTACCGCGCGGCCAGGTTCTCGGTGATCGCCCGGTCGGCGATCGTGATGTTCAGGAAGCCGGGTCCGGAGACCTCGATGTCCTTGATGACGTCACCCGACCGGACCTGCTCCACGACCTGCGTCGCCAGCTCCCGAGGGTTGGCCTTGGCCTTCTTCGCGAGCGCCAGGATGCCGTTCGCCTGGAAGTCGGCCCGGTCGCTTCGGCGCAGCAGCGGGTCCGCGGAACCGGCGTCCGGCAGGGCTGCCGAGAGTGCCGTCGCGAGCTGCTGCTGTACGGAGTCGCTGAGGGACGTGACCGAGGCCATGGGATGGATGCCGTTCTCCTCGTGGAATGGATAGACCCGCCCAGTATCCCACGGTGGGTAAAGCGGTTTTCCCAGGCGCGTGGTGGTCTGGGAGAATGGGGTCGGTCAGTACCCCAGAGAATTCCTTCAGAAAAAGAGGACGTGCCGATCGTGGCTCAGAGCGCCGAGACCACCGACTGGGTCTCCCGTTTCGCGGACGAGGTCATCGAGGAGTCGGAGCGTCGGGCCCCGGGCAAAACGGCGTCACCCGATGCCGATCCGGTCGTCGTGGTCGCGTCCGGTCTCTCCCCCTCCGGCCCCATCCACCTGGGCAACCTCCGCGAGGTCATGACCCCGCACCTGGTCGCCGACGAGATCCGCCGCCGCGGCCGACAGGTCCGGCACCTGATCTCCTGGGACGACTACGACCGCTACCGCAAGGTGCCGCAGGGCATCCCGGGCGTCGACGACTCCTGGGCCGAGCACATCGGCAAGCCGCTGACCTCCGTCCCGGCCCCGAAGGGCTCCGCGTACCCGAACTGGGCCGAGCACTTCAAGGCCGCGATGGTCGAGGCGCTGGCCGAGCTGGGTGTCGAGTTCGACGGGATCAGCCAGACCGAGCAGTACACCGCCGGTGCCTACCGCGAGCAGATCCTGCACGCCATGAAGCACCGTGGTGACATCGACGCGATCCTCGACCAGTACCGCACCAAGAAGGCCCCGGCCAAGCAGCAGTCGCAGAAGCCGGTCGACGAGGCCGAGCTGGAGGCCGCGGAGGGCTCCGGCGCGGCCGCCGAGGACGACGGCAGCGCCGGCTCCGCCGGGTACTTCCCGTACAAGCCGTACTGCGGCAACTGCGAGAAGGACCTGACCACGGTCGCCTCCTACGACGACGACACCACCGAGCTGACGTACAGCTGCAACGAGTGCGGCTTCTCCGAGACCGTCCGGCTGAACGAGTTCAACCGCGGCAAGCTGGTCTGGAAGGTCGACTGGCCGATGCGCTGGGCGTACGAGGGCGTCGTCTTCGAGCCCAGCGGTGTCGACCACTCCTCGCCCGGGTCGAGCTTCCAGGTCGGCGGCCAGATCGTCGGCATCTTCGGCGGCAAGCAGCCCATCGGACCGATGTACGCGTTCGTCGGCATCAGCGGCATGGCGAAGATGTCGTCGTCGAAGGGCGGCGTGCCCACGCCCGGCGACGCGCTGAAGATCATGGAGCCGCAGCTGCTGCGCTGGCTGTACGCCCGCCGCAGGCCCAACCAGTCCTTCAAGATCGCCTTCGACCAGGAGATCCAGCGCCTGTACGACGAGTGGGACAAGCTCGACGCCAAGGTCGCCGACGGCTCCGCGCTCCCCGCGGACGTCGCCGCCCACGCGCGCGCGGTGCGCACCGCGGACGGCGAGCTGCCGCGCACGGCCCGGCCGCTGCCGTACCGGACGCTGGCCTCGGTCGCGGACATCACCGCCGGGCACGAGGACCAGGCGCTGCGCATCCTGTCCGAGCTCGACCCGCACAACCCGCTGGGCTCGGTGGACGAGGCCCGTCCGCGCTACGACAAGGCGGAGGCGTGGATCAACACCCACGTCCCCGCCGACCAGCGGACCGTCGTGCGCGAGGAGCCGGACGGCGAGCTGCTGAAGTCCCTCGACGAGGCCTCCCGGCAGTCCCTGCGGCTGCTGGCCGACGGGCTGGCCGAGCACTGGTCGCTCGACGGTCTGACCCACCTCGTCTACGGCGTTCCCAAGGTCCAGGCCGGCTTCTCCGCCGACGCCACGCCCAAGGAGCTCCCGCCGGAGATCAAGACCGCCCAGCGCACGTTCTTCGCGCTGCTGTACCACCTGCTCGTCGGCCGTGACACCGGCCCGCGCCTGCCCACGCTGCTGCTGGCGGTGGGCCAGGAGCGGGTGCGGGCGCTGCTCGGGGAGTAGCCGCTCCCGGTACTGGTGCTGGTACTGGTCCTGGTACTACGACGACGGGGCGCCCGGTGTTCTCACCGGGCGCCCCGTCCTCGTAGTACCAGTGCTCGCCCCTCGCGCGGGCGTGTTCCGCTCACGCGATGTGGTCGTCCTGGAGCTCGGCGGTGTGGCGGTTGGTGAAGCGCAGCACCATGCGCTTGGCCTCGGCGTCCATGACGGAGACGCCCCAGGTCACCTGCACGTTGTCGCTGAACTCGCGCGGGGTGGGGTAGCCGCCGTTGATCGCCTGCTTGAAGACCTGGTAGTACGCCTCCTCGTCCGGCTCCGGGGTGCCGCCGCCCTCACCGAGCTGACGGGTCCGGTTGGGGCCGGCCGGGATGGGGAAGGTGCCGGTCTCCTCCGGGGAGGGCTCCTGGAGCGGGGGCTCCTCGTCGTACTGGTCCTGGTACTGCTGGGCGGTCTGCTGCTCGGCGAACCAGGCGGCGTACTGCTGCTCCGGGTCGTAGGTCGGGTCGTAGCCGCCTCGGTACTCGGCCTGCTGCGGGGGCTCGACGAACCACGGGCTCTGGTTCGGGTCGGGCACGAACGCGGGCTCCGGGGCGTACGGGCGGTCGTCGGCCGGGGCGGGCCGCTGCGCGACGGGCGCCTGCTGCCGTTCCGGGGCCGCCTCCACCGCGCGCGGGGCGGCGGCCAGCGGGGCCGGCGCCTCCGCGGCGATCGCGGGCTGCGGGGCCGGGGGCAGCAGGACAGGTTCGATGCCCGCCGCCGCGAGGCCCGCCGGGGCGGTCTCGGACAGCGGGACGCCGTAGCGGGCCAGGCGCAGCGGCATCAGCGA
>NZ_JBSFIA010000070.1:0-27975 GCF_053597355.1 Streptomyces sp. NPDC001443 | reverse complement strand
TTTTTATTTCTCCGCCCACCACCGATACCTACCCAGACCGTGCCACACTCTTCCCCACCCCGCCGCTCTTCCTAGCGGGCGGCGGCACGGCCCGTGCCGCCGCCGACGTCCAGGAGATGAACGGTCCGGAGGCCGGACGGAAGCTCAGCCGGAGGGCGGGGTCTTCTCGTCCCCTCCGGTCCGGGTCTTGTCCAGGCGCAGGCCGGTACCGGCCAGCAGGAACAGCACGGCGAGGACGGACGTGACGCAGGCGGCCGTGAAGACGTCGCGCTTGTCGTCCTCGAACATGCCGGCAGCGGTCAGGGCGAGGAAGACTCCGGTGGCCTGAAACCCGGTGCCGTAGGGCATCGGGCGGGGTGTTCGCCAGGTCCTGCGCGGAATCCAGAGCCGCAGCAGCTCGGCGACGGCCGAGACGGCGAAGAGCCGGGACGTGATCATCAGCCACAGGGAAGCCGTGTTCGCGCCCAGCTCGCCCACACCGACGACGGCCGTCAACGCGAAGTAGAGGATCGGGACCAGCCATCCCAGGCTCGCACGGGCCTGCGGCGGCTCGGGGGTGCTTTCGGGTGCCGTGCCGCGCTTGGTGAGGTCGACACGGGGGCGGGCAGGCTCCTTCGATGCCCGCGGTACCCGACTGGCCCCGGGTGTCCGAGGAGCGGGCACGATGGACAGGGCGGGGACGGGGCGCAGCGCACGGGACTGGGCGCGGCGGATGAGCAGGCCCGCGTCACCGTGCCGGTCCATGTGGGTCGACAGCTCTGCCTGGAGCAGCAGGAGTTGTTCCGCCATCATGTCGAACTCGGCCCGGCGCTCGACGGCGAGGCGGGCCCCCTCGCGCTCGTTGCCGGTGAGGCGTCCGAGGGCTTCGGCGTGGACGCGTACGGCTTCGGTGCGAGAGGCTTCCGCCGCGAGCGGCGCCTGGGCCAGTTCCTCCTCGAGGCGAGTGCGTTCCGCCTCGATGATCTCGGCGATGCGGTGCCGCTCGTCCGGAGGGAGTTCGTGCGGGGCGCGCGCCTCGGCGCGAGCGACGGCCGCCCGCCGCCACTCCATCAACGGGCGGCCCCGGTGCTCACCGATACCGTTGATGTGGACTCGGCCCCCCCGGGTGCGGTGGATGTAGAGGACGTCGCCGCCCTTGCCGTTGGGCGCCTTGCCCCAGCTGACCCGTTTGAAGTCGGCTGCCGTGCTGATGCCCTGTGCCCTGAGGTCGCGGATCAGGCCGCTGCCGATGCCGTTCAGCTCGCGCGCGGTGAGGTACGTAGTGCTGAGCGTGCGCTCGATGGACTCACGGCGCAGGATGGCCAGAGCCCGCCTTTCCTGACTTTCCCGCTTTCCGTCCAGGCCGCCCAGCTGGCGGGTGAGAGAGCGCTCCCTGCGGGCCCGCTTCTCGTGGATGCGTTGCAGGGCCTTGCCGTGGGCGTTCTCGGCGCGGTCGCGATCCCTCGCTTCGCGGTTCAGGCGGCGGCGGTCGGCCACCTCGAAGGCGCGGCGCTTGTCGAGGAGCCGGCGCAGGGCGCGTATGGACTCGATGAGCCGACGGCGCTCGGTTCTCGTGTCGGCCGGGGAGAGCGGGACGGCGGTGCGGCCGTCCCGCTGCGGGGTGGTGCTGTCGATCAACTGGGGCTCGCTCATCGGAGGTGCGGGTCATGGGTTCGGGAGCGGGGTCCGCCGAGCGTCCTCGCGACGAGGCGGTCGTCGCCGGCGCGAGACGGGCGGCAGCCGATGGGTAAGGAGCGTCCGGGCGTCCACGACGCGTCGCCGCACACGGCGTCCTCCCCGAGAGGGTCCTCGCCCTCAAAGCGGCATTCCCAGGACGCGGCGGGGCGGAGCAGGGCCGACCGCCGGAGCGGTCGGCCCGCTCGGGCCTTCCGGCCGGGGGCGCACATGTACATATGGATGTGGACTCTCCGGATATGGCAAAGGTTGCATGAAAAGGTGGAGAAAATGTGTTGCCCCGTGCTTCGGCCGAGCGGGGTGCTGTCGGCGGTGGGCCGTCGGCCGGGCGGTTCGTGTCCGACACCACGGCGGGGGCAGGCCGGGTGCGGACCCGGTCGTATCGTCACGCACGAGCGGCGTGCTCACACGATCGGATGACAATGGTGGCGGTGGGCACGCGGGTGGGCCGCGGTCCGTTGGTTCGTGTGACGGGGAGCGTTCGGCGTTCCCCGCCGACGACGACCACGGGGGGGCTGATGAGCCTGAAGTTCCAGCGCAACGACGACGGCACACTCACCGGGCACAACACCGAGACGGGCTTCACCGTCACCTCGGCCGACGAGGAGGAGGTGCGACGGCTGCTGCACGAGGAAGCCGGGTGCGAGTACACCCCACCGCCGTCCCCGGTGGCCCCGGGCTTCCACCGCTTCGCCCTGGTGCACGACGAGTTCGGGGACGGCGCCTTCGGCCACGAGCGCTACGAGGGTCTGCGACTGCACCCGCCGAGCGGCTGCGAACCGGTCGACTGGGGAGGCTTTGCCCTGAAGTGCGAGCGGCCGGGACGGACCCTGCTGGAGGCCGTGTCCGACACCGTGACGGAGATCCGCCGCACGCACGGGCTGGTGATGAACAGCCTCGGCGTCGAGGACCCCGGCGAATGGCTGGGCGACGACAAGGACGGTTACGGGGCGCAGATCGTCGCGCATCTGATGCTGATGGCCGCCCATCGCGCGGCCCTCCTCGGCTACGGGAGGAAGGATCTGGTGCGCCTCCTGGACGCGGCGGGAGCCGTGTAGCCGAAGCGATCCGGCCGAACTCGGCTCAGAATCGCCCCAACTCGTGGGCCCAGTAAGGGTTTTCTGGCCACTCCGTACTACCGTCGCCTACGGTGATGCCGTCGGTCGGCTGTTCCGGTGTGACCGGCATGGAGGCGGGGCGAAGGCCCGTCGTACACAGTCGAGGAGAACACGGTGTCGGTCGAGTCAGCTTCGGGGTTGGTACCCATCGATTCCAGCAGGCCGCACCCTGCCCGCATGTACGACTACTACCTGGGCGGCAAGGACCACTACGTGGTGGACGCCGAGGCGGCCGAGCAGGTGCTCAAGCACACCCCGGACGCCCGCAGCATCGCCCGCGCCAACCGGCTGTTCATGCACCGGGCCGTACGGACGCTGGCCCGCGAGCACGGGGTGCGGCAGTTCCTCGACATAGGCACCGGTGTGCCGACCGAGCCGAACCTGCACCAGGTCGCGCAGGCCGAGGCCGCTGAGTGCCGGGTGTTCTACGCCGACAACGACCCGATCGTGCTGGCCCACGCGCGGGCCCTGCTGCGCGGAACCCCCGAGGGCCGGATCGCCTACGTACAGGCGGACGTGCGGAAGCCGAAGTCCGTCCTGGAGTCCTACGAGGCCCGGAACACGCTCGACTTCGACCGGCCGATCGCGCTGAGCCTGTGCGCCCTGATGCACTTCGTGCCGGACGAGCACGGCGCGTACGAGATAGTGGAGGAACTGGTCGACGCGCTGCCGTCCGGCAGCTTCCTCGTCCTCAGCCACGGCACCACCGACTTCGACCCGGAGGGCATGGCCCGTACCCAGGACGTGTACGTCCGTGCGGGCATCCCGATCCAGCTGCGGTCCAAGGCCCGGATAGCCCGCTTCTTCGAGGGGTTGGAACTGCTGTCGCCAGGGCTGGCCGTGACGCATCGCTGGCACCCGGAGCCGGACCAGCCGCTGGCCGACCTCACCGACGCCCAGGCCGGCTGCTACGGGGGCGTGGCCCGCAAGCCGTGACGGCGTGCGCGGCGGTCGCGGTTCCGGGGAACGGCTCCGGGGAGCCCCTCGATGGCGCTGCTCCGGGGGGCGGTCCCGTGGCCGACCGTACGGGTGAGAGCCGTCCGTGGGATGATCCGTCACCATGAGTGCGTCCCGGGCGGTGCGGAGCCTGCGTGCCGCGGTGTTCGCCGCGGTGTGCGTGCTGCTCGCCGTGGCCGGGCACGGGCTCGCCGCCGGGGGCGTGCCGCCGCTGTGGGCGGACGGTGCCGGGTTCCTCGCCGTCTTCGCGGCCGGATGGCTGCTCGGCGGCCGGGAGCGGTCCCTGCCGGGCATCACCGCGGGCATGCTCGCCGTCCAGGCCGGACTGCACGCCGTGTTCTCCCGGACCGCCACGGCCGAGCCGGTCATGCGGATGACCCGCGCGCACATGGCCCAGACGCACATGGTCCAGACGCACATGGCCCACATGCACATGGCCGCCGGGACGTACGGCCACACGGCCTCCCATCCGCACGCCATGACCCCGCACGCGGTCGTCGCGCATGTGCTCGCCGCGCTCGTCGCCTCCTGGTGGCTGCGGCGCGGGGAGGCCGCCCTGTGGTCGTTGCTGCGGCGGGCGGTCGCCCTGCTGCCCGGACTCGCGGCCTGGTGGGGCAATTTCCCGACGCCGTTCCTTCTTCCCGTCGCTGACCGTGCGCGGACGGACGCGGCACCGCCGCGGACGCTGCTGCTCCGGCACGCGGTGAGCCGCCGGGGGCCGCCCACCCGGATCCCGTACACCGTCTGACCCCATCGGCTTCACTCCCGTACGGAGATCCACTCAGTCATGTCCACGATCCGCACCACCCCCCTGCGCCGCGCCGGTCTCGGTGCCGTGCTCGCCGCCACCGTAGTCCTGGCGGCGGCCGGCGCGGCCTCCGCGCACGTCACCGTCCACCCCGAGAGCTACGCCAAGGGCGCCACCGACGGTCTCCTGACCTTCCGTGTCCCCAACGAGGACGATTCCGTCAGCACCACGAAGGTCCAGGTGTACCTGCCGACCGACCACCCCGTCCTCGGCGTGCTGGTCCGCCCGCACGACGGCTGGACGCCGAAGGTGACCACCACCAAGCTCAAGACGCCGGTCAAGACCGACGACGGCACCATCACCGAGGCCGTCTCCGAGATCACCTGGACCGGCGGGAAGATCGGTGCAGGGGGGTTCGAGGACTTCGACGTCGCTTTCGGCCAACTGCCCGACGACACCGACGCTTTGACGTTCAAGGCGCTCCAGACCTACTCCGACGGCAAGGTCGTCCGCTGGATCGAGCAGGCCGCGGAGGGCGCGGACGAGCCGGAGAACCCGGCGCCGGTGGTCAAGCTGACGGCGGGCGACGGGAGCAGCGCGGCCCCGGCCGCGAAGGGCTCCGCGTCGATCGCCCCCGACAGCAACGCCGAGGCCGCTTCCGACAGTGACTCCACCGCGCGCGGTCTGGGCATCGCCGGTCTGGTCGTCGGCGCGCTGGGGCTGGCCGCGGCGGCCTTCGCGGTCGTACGTACGCGCTCCGCCCGCCCGTAGCGACGAGCAGCGAGAGCAGCGACGAGCAGCGACGAACACCGAACGCCGAAGGGCCCGGACCACCGCTGGTGGTCCGGGCCCTTCGGCCGTCCGTTCGTCCGGGGGTGCCGACGGATGGGCGGACGGGGGGTCGTACGGTCAGTGCGCGGCCAGTTCCAGCACCTTCTGCTCGGCGCGGACGGTCTGCTCGGGCCGGCGGGAGGTCGCCCACAGCCACAGCACGTCCCGGCCGAACGACCACACCAGCAGCGCCAGCGCCAGCAGCGCCACCCCGAAGTCGGCCGCGTACGGCAGGAGTCCGGAGCCCGCCAGCAGCAACAGGACGCCCTGGAGCGCGGCGACCGTCTTGCGGGCGGTGCTCGGCGGCAGCGCGTTGTTCAGCCACGGCCACACCCGGGCGGCGGCGACGAAGGTGTAGCGCATACCGCCGATGAGCAGCACCCAGGGGCCGACCTCCATGGAGACGTACACGCTGAGCACCAGGATCAGGAACGCGTCGACCTCCATGTCGAAGCGGGCGCCCAGCGCGGTCGACGTGCCGGTGCGGCGGGCCACCTTGCCGTCGACGCCGTCCAGGATCAGGGCGACGGCGGTCAGGCCGACCAGGAGGGTGACCGGCGGCGTGCTCTCGAAGGAGTCGGCGACCAGCGCGGTCACTCCGCCGACCAGGGTCGCGCGGCCGAGGGTGACCCGGTTGGCGGGGCCGAAGGAACGCAGTCCGGAGCGGTGCAGGGCGCGGGAGAGCACCGCCCAGGTCGCGATCGCGAACGTCAGGCCGGTCACCCAGCCCGCCGGCCCCATCCCGATCGCCGTGCCGAGCAGGGCCAGCAACAGGATCTGTACGCCCGCTCCCACAGCGGTCTCCTGCTGGACCAGCCTTGCGTCGTAAGTGTTGTTCAGGGCCACCGCACATCCTCCGGCCGAGTGACAGAGTCGATCAACGCCGCGTACTGTGCGCGGCCTGTGCACATCTCGGTACGTGAACAACGTGTCGATCGTTCAGGAGGATGCCGATGAACCGTTCCGCCCGCGCCTTCTGGCTCCGCTCACCGGGTCACGGCGAGGTCCGTGAACTCACCCTCGCGGAGCCCGCCGAGGACGAGGTGGTGGTGCGGTCGCTGTGGTCCGGGATCAGCCGCGGCACGGAGACGCTGGTCTTCCGCGGCGGGGTCCCGGCCAGTCAGCACGCCGTCATGAGGGCGCCGTTCCAGGAGGGCGACTTCCCCGGGCCGGTCAAGTACGGCTACCTCAACGTCGGCGTGGTGGAGGAGGGACCCGATGAGCTGGTCGGCCGTACGGTCTTCTGCCTCTACCCGCACCAGACGCGTTACGTCGTCCCGGTGAGCGCCGTGACCGTGGTGCCGGACGGCGTGCCCGCCGAGCGGGCCGTGCTCGCCGGCACCGTGGAGACGGCGGTGAACGCGCTCTGGGACGCGGCCCCCCTGGTCGGCGACCGGATCGCCGTGGTCGGCGGCGGCATGGTCGGCTGCTCGGTGGCCGCCCTGCTCGCCCGCTTCCCGGGCGTGCGCGTGCAACTCGTCGACGCCGACCCGGCGCGCGCCGCGGTGGCCGAGGCGCTCGGCGTCGGCTTCGCCGGCCCCGAACACGCCCTCGGCGAGTGCGACCTCGTCGTGCACGCCAGCGCCACCGAGCAGGGCCTCGCCCGGTCCCTGGAACTGCTCCGCGCCGAGGGCACGGTCATCGAGCTGAGCTGGTACGGGGACCGCAAGGTCGCCCTGCCGCTCGGCGAGGCGTTCCACTCCCGTCGGCTCACCGTCCGCGGCAGTCAGGTGGGCACCGTCTCCCCGGCCCGCGCGAACCGCAGTTACGCCGACCGGCTCGCCCTCGCCCTGGATCTCCTCGCCGACCCGGCGCTGGACGCGCTGGTCACCGGCGAGTCCGCCTTCGAGGACCTCCCGGAGGTGATGCCGAGGCTCGCCTCCGGGGAGATTCCGGCGCTCTGCCACCGCGTCCGGTACGACAAAAGCGCCTGACCTGAGAAAAGAGTGAGAGAGGGCTGAACACGGGGAAGCGAAGAGCCGTACTACACGGCATCCCCGGCGCGCTTCGGCCGGGGACCAGACGCGCCGCACCTGGAGGGTCGTCCGTTGTTCAGTGTCACCGTCCGCGATCACATCATGATCGCCCACAGCTTCCGCGGTGAGGTCTTCGGACCCGCGCAGCGCCTGCACGGAGCTACGTTCCTGGTGGACGCCACCTTCCGGCGCGAGGAGCTGGACGACGACAACATCGTCGTCGACATCGGCCTGGCCACCCAGGAACTCGGTGCCATCACCAGCGAGCTGAACTTCAGAAACCTCGACAACGAGCCGGACTTCGCGGGGATCAACACCTCGACGGAGTTCCTGGCCAAGGTCGTCGCCGACCGCCTGGCCGAGCGGGTCCACCTGGGCGCGCTCGGCGAGGGCGCCCGGGGCCTGACGGGCATCTCCGTCACCCTGCACGAGTCGCACGTCGCGTGGGCGAGTTACGAGCGTGCCCTGTGACCGACACGACCGTCGGGCACACGCCCCTCGCCTACGTGCCCGCACAGACCGCGGCCCGGAAGAACGGCGAGATCATCCCCATGTCCCTGCGCTCCGTGCACTTCGTGCTGCCGGGCGGTGTCGACGACCCGGCCGCGCCCAGCGGCGGCAACGCCTACGACCGGCGGGTCAGCCTGGACCTGCCGGGTTTCGGCTGGCAGGTCCATCAGCACGCGGTGCCCGGCAGCTGGCCCCGTCCCGGCGCCGCCGCCCGTACCGAACTGGCCCGCACGCTCAGCCAGCTGCCCGACGGAGCGGTGGTCCTGCTGGACGGGATCGTCGCCTGCGGTGTCCCCGAGATCATCGTCCCGGAGGCCGAACGCCTGCGGCTCGCCGTCCTCGTACACCTCCCGCTCGGTGACGAGACCGGCCTCGCCGCCGAGGTGGCCGCCGACCTGGACGCCCGCGAGCGCACGGTGCTGCGGGCGGTGTCCGCGGTCATCGCCACCAGCGACTGGGCGGTCCGTCGCCTCGTCTCGCACCACGGCCTCGCCCCCGACCGGGTCCATGTCGCCGCTCCCGGCGCCGACATCGCCCCCCTCGCCTCCGGCACCGACGGCGTCTCCCGGCTGCTGTGCGTCGCCGCGGTCACCCCGCGCAAGGGGCAGCACCGGCTGGTCGAGGCGCTGGCCGCGGCGGCCGACCTGCCGTGGAGCTGCGTGTGCGTCGGCGGGCTCGGCCAGGACCCCGAGTACGTCGCCCATCTGCGCAACCTGATCCGCGAGCACGGCCTGGAGGACCGGCTCCACCTCGCCGGACCGCAGGCCGGAGCCGAACTCGACGCCAGCTACGCGGCCGCCGACCTGATGGTCCTCACCTCCTACGCCGAGACGTACGGCATGGCGGTCACGGAGGCCCTCGCGCGCGGCATCCCGGTGCTGGCGACCGATGTCGGCGGCCTCCCGGAGGCCGTGGGCCGCGCCCCCGACGGCGGTGTCCCCGGCATCCTCGTCCCGCCGGAGGACCCCGCCGCGCTCGCCGCCGAACTGCGCGGCTGGTTCGGCGAGGCGGACGTACGACGCCGCCTCAAGGCCGCGGCCCGGGGCCGGCGGGCCTCCCTCGGCGGCTGGGCGGCGACCGCCAAGACCCTCGCCGGCGTACTGGGCCGGCTCCCGAGCGAACCCCGGAGGGCGGCATGAGGAAGACGACGGTCACACCGGCGGACCTGGCGCGGCGCGTGCGGGTCATCCCGCCCCAGCCCGGACCACGGGAGGCGGCGGACACGGTGGAAGCGATCGGTACGGGAGCTGTGGTGGACGCGACGGACGTGACGGTCGAGGCGGACGTGACGGTCGAGGCGGACGCGGTGGCCGCGACGGACGCGGTGATCGAGACCGACGTGGCGATCGGGGCCGACGTGGCGATCGGGACGGACGCGGTGATCGCGGGTGCCGGGCCGGTCGGCCGGTCCGAGGAGCGGGCCACCCTGCGGCTGCGGGAGAGCGGCCCCGACGAACCGCCGCGCTACGCCCCCGAGTGGCTGGAGCTGCGCGAGGGCGCCGACGCCGCGGCGCGGTCGCTGGACCTGCTGGACCCGCTGCGCGTACGGCTCGCCAACCTGCCCGGCCGGGCCGGGTCCGTCATCCACGACCTGGGCTGCGGCACCGGCTCGATGGGCCGCTGGCTCGCCCCCCGCCTCGACGGCGCCCAGCACTGGATCCTGCACGACCGCGACCCCTACCTGCTGCACTTCGCCGCCGTGGCCTCCCCGCGGTCGGCCGCCGACGGCAGCCGGGTCACCGTCGAGACGCGGCGCGGCGATGTCGCCCGGCTGACCCCGGACGCCCTGGTCGGCGCCTCGCTGGTGACGGCCTCGGCACTGCTGGACGTCCTCACCCGCGAGGAGGTCGACACCCTGGCCGCGGCCTGCGCGGGCGCCGGGTGCCCGGCACTGCTGACGCTGTCCGTGGCCGGGCGCGTCGAACTCACCCCCGCCGACCCGCTGGACGCGGAGATCACCTCGGCCTTCAACGCCCACCAGCGACGTGACGGGCTGCTGGGTCCGGACGCCGTCACGGCCGCCTGCGAGGCCTTCGCCGAGCACGGCGCGACGGTGAAGCTGCACCCGAGCGCCTGGCGACTCGGACCCGACGAGCGCGCGCTGACCGCCCAGTGGCTGCGCGGCTGGGTCGGTGCCGCCGTCGAGGAACGCCCCGAACTCGCCGAACGCGCCGAGGCCTACCTCGCGGACCGGCTCGCCGCCTGCGCGGCCGGCGAGCTGACCGTCGTCGTCCACCACAGCGACCTGCTGGCGCTGGCCCGGCCGACGGGCGGAGCGGCGTCATGACCGCGGAGGCGGCGGGCGCGGTCGTGCCCGCGGTGGCACGACCGGTGCCGCGGACCGGCACGGGCCGTCCGGCGGCCCGTGCCGCCGCGGCCGGGGCCCGGGCCTGCACCGGTGCGATCGGTTCCGAGGGCGACGACGCTGCCGACCGGGCCGACTCGGGCGTACGCGGCGAGCAGCCCGTACGCGCCGAAGCGGCCGTGGCCGGCGAGCGGTCCGTGTCCGCCGACCCCGTACGGGCCGAGCGCGCCGCCGCGGC
Source organism: Streptomyces sp. NPDC001443 (assembly GCF_053597355.1). NCBI lineage: Bacteria > Bacillati > Actinomycetota > Actinomycetes > Kitasatosporales > Streptomycetaceae > Streptomyces > Streptomyces sp. NPDC001443. The sequence continues at coordinate 17,618 of NZ_JBSFIA010000070.1, read as the reverse complement.
GGACGCCACCGCGTCCGCCGTCTCCGTGTCAGCCGTCTCCGTGAAGCGTTCCCGGGCCGTCCTCGCCCGGTTCGACTCCCGGGCGGTGCGCACCCATCTGGGCACCGTCGTCGGAGTCGCCATCCTGGCCGTCCTGCTGTGGCGGCTGGGCACCGGTGTCTTCCTGGACGGACTGCGGCGGATCGACGCGGTCACCCTCCTGGTGTCGGTCGCCATCGGCGCGGTCACCACGGTGTTCAGCGCGTGGCGCTGGGCACTGGTCGCCCGCGGCCTGCGGATCCACCTGCCGCTCGGCCCGGCGATCGCCGACTACTACCGCGCGCTGTTCCTGAACGCGGCCCTGCCCGGCGGCGTCCTCGGCGACGTCCACCGGGCCGTCCACCACGGACGCAGCGCCGGTGACATCGGGCGCGGGGTGCGGGCGGTGGTGCTGGAACGGGTCGCCGGGCAGATCGCGCTCACCGTGGCAGGCGTGACGGTCCTGCTGGCGCTGCCTTCCCCGGTCATGGACGAGGCCCGGCACCTCGCGCCGCTCGTCGGCCTCGGCCTGCTGGGCGCGCTGGCCGTCTTCGCCGCCCTGCGGATGAACCGTTCCCCCGCGCAGTCGCGTCGCGGGCGGGCGCTGCGCGCGACGCTCGCCGAGGCCCGGGAGGGACTGCTGTCCCGGCGCAACGGGCCGGGTGTCGCGCTGTCCTCGGCGGTCGTGCTGGCGGGCCACCTGACGATGTTCGTGCTGGCCGCCCGGGTGACCGGGTCCGGCGCGTCCGTCCTGGTGCTGCTGCCGCTGGCCGTGCTCGCCCTGGTCGCCATGGGCCTGCCGCTGAACGTCGGCGGCTTCGGCCCCCGCGAGGGCGTCACCGTCTGGGCGTTCGGCGCCGCCGGGCTCGGCGCGAGCAACGGGCTGGCCGTCGCCGTCGTGTACGGGGTGCTCAGCTTCGTCGCCGCCCTGCCGGGCGCGCTGGTACTGGTCGTGCGCTGGTACCAGGGAGTGCGGGCGGGCGGGACGGCCGCGGTGGACGCGACCGCCGGCACCGTCGTACCGGACGGGCCGGCCGGGATCGTCGTACCGGACCCGGCCGCCGACCGCGCACCCGACGAGCACTATCGCCCGTCGGTCGCCCCCGAGTCGGCCCCCGAGCCCTCGCCGGAATCGGTGGCACCGCGTCCGGTGAGCAGTGAGAAATACGCGCCGAAGGAATCGGTGAGGGCGGCCAGCAACGCCTTTCCCTTTTCGGCGGAACCGAGGGACGGACGCCCGATGACACCGGAATCGGTATAGGCGGACATTCCCGTGGTGAGGAGATGACGACGGTCGTCCGCGACGAAATCGGCGGACTCGTAACCAGGACGGATCAATTCGGGATGAGCGTGCAGCAGGACGGAGGTCTCGATTTCTCCCGCGTGCATGTCGGTCAGCAGCGAGGTCTCCACCCCGGCCCGCTCCCGGGCCGCCTCCCAGTCCTCCGCGGCCGGGAACAGCGCCATCCGCTCACCGCGCGCGGAGGCCTCCTGGACGACGTTGCCCAGCACGTAGTTGCCGCCGTGGCCGTTGACCACCACCAGGACCTCGACGCCCGACCGGCGCAGCGACTCGGCGATGTCCCGCACCACCGCGTGCAGGGTGGCCGCGGAGATGCTGACGGTCCCCGGCCAGGCGGCGTGCTCGTGCGAACAGGAGATCGTCACCGGCGGAAGGAGGTGCACCGGGTACGCCTCGGCGATGTCCCGGGCCACGGCACAGGCGATCAGGGTGTCGGTCGCCAGCGGCAGGTACGCACCGTGCTGCTCGAAGCTGCCGACGGGAAGGACGGCGACCTGTGTTGAGCCGCCCGCCCCCCGCGTCCGTACGTCTTCCGTAGTGTCCGTCGGCACCAAGCCGTATGCCGCCGCACGCGCGCCCGAACCACTCATTTCTTCACGGCCTTTCGTCTCTGCTTAGGAATCAGATCATGACAGACAACATCGGCGTACTCGGCAAGAAGTCCGCGCAGCGCACGGGCGTGGAACGCGTTGTGAATGCTCCGCTGCCCACTGTGTACGGGAAATTCCAGGCGATCGGTTACATGGACCACGACCGCGGCGACGAGCAAGTGGCCCTGGTCTACGGCGACATCGGTGCCGAGGGCGTGCTCACCCGGCTGCACTCGGAGTGCCTGACGGGCGACGCGTTCGGCTCCCAGCACTGCGAGTGCGGCGACCAGCTCGCCGCCGCGCTGCGCGCCGTGGTCGCCGAAGGCAGCGGCATAGTCGTCTACTTGAGGGGCCACGAGGGCCGTGGCATCGGCCTGCTCGGCAAGCTGCGCGCGATGGCCCTGCAGGCGGAGGGGCTGGACACGGTCGAGGCGAACCTCGCGCTGGGCCTGCCGGTGGACGCCCGTGACTACGGGGTGGCCGCCGGGATCCTGAACGACCTCGGGGTGCGTTCCGTCCGTCTGATGTCCAACAACCCGCGCAAGCGCGAGGACCTGGTGCGGCACGGCATCCAGGTCGCCGAGACGGTGCCGCTGCTGATCCCGCCGTGCGAGAACAACATCACCTATCTCAGGACCAAGCGGGAGCGTCTGGACCACGTTCTGCCGCACCTCGACGCGGTGGCGCACTGGTCCTGACCCGCTTCATGCGGTGTCCCGAGGCGACAGCGACAGCGACAGCGAGCGCCAGCGCCAGTGCCAGCAACGGCCCCGGCTCATCCCATGCCGGGGCCGCCCGCCGAGCGGAGCCGCGTCGTCAGTGCGCGGCGGCCTCGTGCACCAGCCGCTTCAGGTCCTGGTAGAGCGCGTGCGAGGACCGCGGGCGCACCTGGGTCAGGAACTGCACGCCCAGATCGCGGCTCGGGTCGACCCAGAACGTCGTCGTGGCCACCCCGCTCCAGCCGTACATGCCGAGGCCGGTCGAGGCCTTGGTCCGGGCCGGGTCGACGACCACGGAGACGCCGAGGCCGAAGCCGACGCCCTCGTTGCCCGGCTCGTCGTGGGCCGGGCGGCTGCCGAAGGTCCGCATGTCGACCCCGCCGGGAAGCTGATTGCTCGTCATGAGGTCCACGGTGTCGGCGGAGAGCAGCCGGACGCCGTCGAGTTCCCCGCGGCGGCGCAGCAGTTCGGTGAACCGGTGCACGTCGTACGCGCTCGCCACCATGCCCCCGCTGCCGGACAGGAACCGCGGCCGTCCGCGCAGCGGCAGCCCGGCGATCGGCTCGATACCGCCGTCGTCGGTCTCGCCGTAGAGCTCCGCCAGCCGGTCCGCCTGGTCCGCGGGGACACAGAACCCGGCGTCCGTCATCCCGAGCGGGCCGAAGACCCGTTCGGCGAGGAAGACGTCGAGGGGCTGTCCCGACACCACCTCGATCACCCGGCCCAGCACGTTGGTGGCGACCGAGTAGTTCCACTCGGTGCCCGGCTCGAACTGCAACGGCAGGCTCGCGTACACGTCGATGGTCTCCGCCAGGTCCGCGCCCGCCGGCACCGACGACTCCAGACCGGCCGCCCGGTAGAGGGCGTCCACCGGGTGCGAGTGGTAGAAGGCGAAGGTCAGCCCCGCGGTGTGGGTGAGCAGATGGCGGATCAGGATCGGTCCGTCGGCGGGCCGGGTGCGCATCGTGTCGCCGGATCCGTCGACGTACACCTGCGGGTCGGCGAAGGCGGGCAGATGACGGGCGACCGGGTCGTCGAGCGACAGCCGGCCCTCCTCCATCAGCAGCAGCGCGGCGACGGTGGTGACCGGCTTGGTCATCGAGTAGATCCGGTACAGCGTGTCGGACTCGACGGGCAGACCGGCGGCGATGTCGCGGTGACCGTACGTGGTGAGGTGGGCGACGCGGCCGCCGCGGGAGATCGCCACGAGGTAGCCCGGCAGCCGTCCCTCCTCGACCTCCTGGACGAAGTGCCGGTCGAGCCGGTCCAGTGCCTCGGGATCCAGTCCGACCTCATCCGGGTCGACCTCTTGTCGCAGCTGTGCCATCGTTCTCCTCCGGTCGCGCGCGTACGAGGTGCTGTCGGGCATACCCGGCCTCGACCACGTCGTTCCTCATGGTCGCGCAGGTATACGTGAACCGGACCCGTCGGTGCGATGTTCGGCCGGTGTCGTGACGGAAGCCACGGGCAGGGCCCGGCACACCACCGCCCCCGCCACGGCCACGACCGCGAGGACGGGCAGCGGCGCGCGGCTCCCGCCGAGCGCCATGCACGTGGTGGCCACGGCCGTGCCGAGCACCGGGCCGACGTTCATCGCGGTCTGCTGGAGCCCGCCCGCCACCCCGGCCGACTCGACCGGCGCCTGCCGTACGACGACATGGGTGCCCGCCACCATCAGCGTGCCGAACCCGGCGCCCAGCAGCGCGAACCCGGCGCACAGCGCGGGCGCGCCGGTGGCCCGCCACAGCAGCAGGATCCCCGACGCGAGGACGACCGCCGCCGCCATGGTCGTACGTCTGGTGCCGCAGCGGCGCAGCAGTACGGCACAGGCGGGCGCGGCGGCCACCATCAGCGCGGCCAGCGGCAGGCTGACCAGGGCGCTGTGGAACGGGTCGAGGCCGAGGTCGTACTGGAGGCGGTAGACGCAGGCGAACAGCGTGCCGTGCAGCGCGGCCGACGCGGCCACCAGCATGCCGAGGGCCGCCGCGACGGCGGGCGTACCGACGACGTCCGGTGGGACCAGGGGGTCCGAGGCCCTGCGCTCATGGCGGACGAAGGCGGTCGCGGCGACGGCGGACACGGCCAGGCCCAGACCGGCGGCCGCCGTCCAGCCGGACTCCGGCAGTGCGACGAGGGAGTGGACCAGACAGGCGAGGCAGACCGCGAGCAGCAGGGCGCCGGGCAGATCCAGGCGCCTCGGCGTGACCGGGCCGCAGGGCGCGGTCGGTGAGGCCGGTGCGGGCGGAGGAGCGGACGCGGGTCGCGGCCGGTCGTGGACGATGAGCGCGAGCGTGCCGAACAGCAGCGCGGGCGGGACGTTCACGAAGAACACCGCCCGCCAGCCCACGGCGGTCACCAGTGCCCCGCCGACGACCGGTCCCGCGACGGCCGCCAGCGCGATCGCGGCCGTGCGTACGGCGATGGGCAGCCGGAGCCGGTCCGGCGGGAACGCGGCCCGCAGCATCCCCAGGGTGGCCGGTTGCAGCAGCGCGCCGAACACCCCCTGGGCGACCCGCAGTCCGATCACCCAGCCGATGCCGGGCGCCAGGCCGATGGCCGCCGACACGGCCCCGAACCCGAGCATCCCGACGCCGAAGGCACGCCGGTGCCCGTAGCGGTCGCCGAGCCGCCCGGCGAACACCAGCAGACCGGCGACGGTGATGAGATAACCGGTGCCGGTCCACTGGACCTGCGCGAAGGAGGCGTCCAACTGCCTCTGCAGCGTGGGCTGTGCGACGGTGAGGACGGTGCCGTCCAGGGCGACGGTCGCGGCGCCCGCCACACTGCCGGCGAAGGCGATGCGGCGACCGGCGGGAGTCGGCGGGAGGACGGCAGGGGAGCCCGGGTGAGGGGAGTCCAGGGGGCGGACGGGTTTCACGCGGGGGCCTCCGGTCCGAGGTGCGCGTCGAGCGCGGTCCGCAACACCGGCATGAAGTCAGCGGAACCGGTGGCGAGTTGGAGGCTGCCCCAGCTCCAGAGCTGGGCGACGCCGTGCAGGTTCGCCCACAGAGCGCCCCCGACCGTCGGTGCGTGCGCGTCCGGCCGGACCCGGCCGACCAGATCCACCAGGACGCCGAAGAGCGGCAGGCTGGTGTCCCGCAGCCCCAGATGTCCGCTCTCCAGCAGGTCGTGACGGAACATCAGCTCGTACATGCCCTGGTTGCCGAGGGCGAAGTCCAGGTAGACCCGGCCGAGCTCCGTCAGCTGCGCCCGCGCGGCGGCGACCGGCTCCTCCCCGGCTGCGTCGACCTCCCCGAGGGCCGCCGTCGTCCTGTCCGCGAGCTCGGCGAAGCCGCGGCGCGCGATGGCCGACAGCAGCTCCAGATGGGTGGGGAAGTGGCGGCGCGGGGCGCCGTGCGAGACACCGGCCCGGCGGGCGATCTCGCGCAGGGTGAGCGCCTGGGTGCCTTCCCTGGCGACGAGCTCGACGCCGACGTCGACCAGGCGCTCACGCAGTCCCGCAGTGGGTTCCGTCGTAGGCATAGACACTGTCTACCACAGCGAGCCCGTTCTTCCGTCTCGTCGTGTCGTGCTGCGAACGGGGCTCTGGGCGCCGTACGGCTTCTCGTACTTGATCACCCGGTTCGCCGAACTGCCATTCTTCCGGGGCGAGTTCTGCTTTCGGTCACCCTGTCTGGAAATCCACCTTGGGTGGGCTTGCGCGAGGCCGGGCCGTGCAGCAAATGTAACTGCGATGAATTTCCCGCACTTTGCCGTCGAGGACTCCCGTAGTTCGAGGGCCAGGAGCGAGACAATCACGGAGCGGACTCGATTTTCCTGATGTTCGTCGCGTGGCGTGGCGATAGTGCGCATAACGGCTCGGAGTTCGCTGCCGCCGGTTGCATGTTTCTCCTGTTGTCGTGCTTCCATTGCTCCGGCACGTATCGGTTGAGGAATGCTCCCGGTGCGCGATGCCGTAATTCGTAAAGGGGGCGTCAAAAAGCATGAAGAGACGCGTGTGGGGGACGGCGGCCGTGGTAGTGGCGGCGGTCACCGGTGTCGTCGTGTTCCAGGGAATGCACGGAACCGATGGCGAGCGGGACGACAAGGGCGCTGCGCGGGTGACCGGGCCCGTGCACACGGCGGTGCACACCGCGGCAGTGACGGCCGAGGGCGACCGGGCCGAGATCCCCCGGCAGGACACCGACGCGTTCAGTCTTGTCGGCCTGTCCTGGACCGAGCCGACCGCCGAACTGCCGGGCAGTGTGCAGGTGCGGGCCCGCAGCGCCCGTACCGGCGCATGGGGATCGTGGATCACTCTGGACACCGGCGGGCACGGCGCCCCGGCGGAGGAGAGCCGACGCGGCGCGACCGAACCTGCGTGGGTCGGGCCGTCCGACGGTGTGCAGGCCCGCGTGGACGGGCAGGGCTCACCGCTCCCGGCCGGGATGCGACTGGAGATGGTCGACCCGGGTGCGGGCGAAGCCGCGGTCGGCACCGATCCGGTCGCGTACGCGACCGACGCGCCCACGGAAACACCCGGCGACGCGACGAGCGAGCCGACGGACACCGCCACGGGCACGGACGCTCCGGTGGACGAGCCGACCCCGTCCCCCGACGCGCCGTCCCCCGGCGACTCGGCGCCACCCTCGGTCAGCGCCTCCCCGTCCCCGACGGTGAGCAGTTCGCCCACCTCCACCCTGCCGCCCGCGCCGGCGTCGAACGCGCCCCAGCCACCGATCGTCACCCGCGCCCAGTGGGGCGCCGACGAGTCGATGAACAACGAGGCGCCCGAGTACGGCACCGAGATCAAGGCGGTCTTCGTCCACCACACCGTGGACGCCAACACCTACACCTGTGCCGACTCCGCCGCGCTGGTCCGCGCCATCCGCACGTACCACATCAAGTCCAACGGCTGGAAGGACATCGCGTACAACTTCCTCGTCGACAAGTGCGGCACCATCTTCGAGGGCCGCAAGGGAGGCGTGGACCGGCCGGTGATCGGCGCCCACAATCCGGGCTTCAACACCAACACCGCCGGTATCGCGGTCCTGGGTGAGTACTCGTCCATCGACGCGTCCGCCGCCGCCAAGACTGCCGTGGCACGCCTGGCCGCGTGGAAGCTCGGCCAGTACGGCCACGACCCCGCCGGCAAGGTGGATCTGACGGCAGGCATGGACAACGGCAAGTTCAAGCTCGGGCAGACGGCCGGCTTCTACCGGATCTCCGGCCACCGCGACGGCTACGCCACCGAGTGCCCCGGCAGCAAGCTCTACGCCTCGCTGCCCGGCATCCGCACCCTCGCCGGCGGCCCTGTCACCGGACTCGCCCTCAAGGCGTTCGGCCAGGCCGCGGTCTCCGGCACGACCTCCTACACCAAGGGCCCGCTCACGGTGAACTGGGCCATCACCTCGCCGACGTCGCTCGTCAAGCGTTACGAGGTGATCGTCGACGGCAAGGTCGCGGCCACCCCCGGACCCACCGCCACTTCCGCCTCGCTGACCCTGGCCGCGGGCACTCACACCGTCGCCGTGCGAGCGGTGCACATCTGGGGCCGTACCGCGGTGACCCCCGACGCCACCGTCGTCGCCGACACCACCGCACCCGCCTTCACCGCCAAGCCCTCGGTGACGCTGACCACCGGCACGGTCAACACCACCGCCGTTCCCGTCGCTCTGGGCTGGAAGGCCACCGATGCCGCAGCGCTGAAGGAGGTGCGCCTGACGGGACCGTCCGCGCACACCTACGGCCCCACCACCTACACCGCCGCACTGACCTCGAACTCCGGCACCGCCACCACCTGGTCGATGACGGCCTACGACCAGGCCGGCAACACCGCGACCGCGACCACCGCGGCCACCCCGGTCATCCTCCAGGAGACCTCCACCACCCGGACCGGCACCTGGACCGCCAAGTCCTCCACTAGCTACCTGGGCGGCAAGTCCTACACCTCCAGCACCAAGAACGCCTCGATCAGCTGGACGTTCACCGGCCGCTCGGCGGCCTGGGTGGTATCCCGCGCCAGCACGTCCGGCCAGGCGTACGTGTACGTCGACGGCGTCAAGACGGCCACCGTCGACCTGGCGTCGAGCACCACCAAGTACCGCGACGTGGCGTGGAGCAAGACCTGGTCCGCCAGTGCCGCCCACACCATCAAGATCGTCGTCGTCGCCACCACCGGACGCCCGGCCATCACCACCGACGCACTGGTGTACCTGAAGTAACTCCAGCCCCCTGGTCCTTCTCCCACGGGCCCGGTCATCCGCGTAATGGCCGGGCCCCACTTCTTCTGCGGGCCTGAAATGAATGCATCGGACAGTCCGGCGTCCAGTCGATCCAACGCCCTGCGCATAGCCGGTACGAGCGGATCCTGGCTTGTACCGTCCTTTCTCGTCGCATTTCTCATTTCCGACGGCTTCGATGAATCCGCGACGGCGCGCACCCTGTGGATGTTCGGCCTGCTGCCGGTAGTCGGCGCGGCTCTCGCTCTCGGCTCCAACGTCATCCGTCGAGCTTGGCGCGGCAGGCGGGACAGGTGATCTGACGCCCCTTTAGCAGGAAGGTGCCTTGACCTGCCGGGATGCGAGTGTTCGGTCCGCATCCGATGCAAGGGTCAGGCCACCTTTCGGTGCTCTGGTGACGGGTGAACACGAGGTGGGGCCGGTCGGCCCGGGGTCCGGGAATTCCCGCACCGGAGAGTTCCGTTGTTCCTGACATGACTCAGGACGCGACGCAGGACGTACTTCTGAAGCTGCTCTCCGAGGGCCACGCCGGGGTGCTGGTCACCCTCAAGCGCGACGGCCGCCCCCAGCTGTCGAACGTCAACCACGCCTACTACCCCGACGAGCGGACCGTCCGGGTCTCGCTCACCGACGACCGGGCCAAGACCCGCAATCTGCGCCGGGACCCACGCGCTTCGTACCACGTGACCAGCGGTGACCGCTGGGCCTACACGGTCGCCGAGGGCACGGCCGAGCTGTCGCCCGTGGCGAAGGACCCCCATGACGACACGGTGGAGGAGCTGGTCCGCCTTTACCGCGACGTGAACGGCGAGCACCCCGACTGGGACGACTACCGGGCCGCCATGGTGCGCGACGGCCGGCTCGTACTGCGGTTGCGGGTCGAGCGGGCCTACGGGATTCCCCGGGCGTAGGCCCGCTCGCGGCCGCAGACCGGTGAGGCGGTCAGGCCGTCACGGACTCCGACTCCGATGCCTTCTCCGGCTGTGGCGTCCGGGTCGCAGGGCGTACGCCGAGGAGGTCCGCCGGTACCCGGTGGGTCTCGCGGGCCGTCAGGGCGGCGATCACCGGCGGGACGCAGAGGGCGGCGGTGAACAGGCCCACCGAGGACCAGTCGGCGCCGTCCGGTCCGGCGATCTGCGCGGCGAAGGTGACCGCGAACCCGGCCACGGCGAAGCCGATCTGGGTGCCGATCGCCACGCCGGACAGCCGGACCCGGGTGGAGAACATCTCCCCGTAGAAGGAGGGCCACACGCCGTTCGCGGCGCTGTAGACCACTCCGAAGGCGAGGACGCCCAGCAGCAGGATCAGCGGGTAGGAGCCCGTGGAGATCGCCCACAGGTAGAGGAACATCGTCACCGCGCTGCCGACGGCGCCGACGAGGTACACCGGGCGGCGGCCGATCCGGTCGGACAGCGTGGCCCACAGCGGGATCGCGGCCAGCGCGACGAGGTTGGCGAGCGCGCCCACCCACAGCATGGACGAGCGGCTCATCCCGACCGCGTCACTGGTCGCGTACGCCAGCGCCCACACCGTGAAGATGGTGCTGACCGAGGCGATCAGCGCGCCCGCGATCACCCGCAGCACGTCCGCCCGGTGCTCGCGCAGCAGCACCGCCAGCGGTAGCTTCGCGACGCCCTCCTCGGCGGCCTGCCGGGTGAAGGCGGGCGTCTCCTCGAGCCGGCGCCGGATGACGAAGCCGACGACGGCGACCGCGACGCTCAGCCAGAACGGCAGCCGCCAGCCCCAGGACAGCAGCTGGTCCTCGGGCAGCGCGGCGACCGGGATGAAGACGAGGGTGGCGATCAGCTGGCCGCCCTGGGTGCCGCCGAGGGTGAAGCTGGTGAAGAAGCCCCGCCGGCCGGGCGGCGCGTGTTCCAGCGTCATCGAGCTGGCGCTGGCCTGCTCGCCCGCCGCCGAGATGCCCTGGAGTACCCGGCACAGCACCAGCAGGACGGGGGCCAGGGTGCCGACCTGGGCGCGGGTGGGCAGACAGCCGATGAGGAACGTCGACAGGCCCATCAGCAGCAGGGTGAAGACCATGATCTTCTTGCGGCCGAGCCGGTCGCCGAAGTGGCCGAGGAAGAGCGCGCCGACCGGCCGGGCGGCGTAGGCGACACCGAAGGTGGCCAGGGACAGGAGGGTGGCGGTCGCCGGGTCGGACTCGTCGAAGAAGACCTTCGGGAAGATCAGCGCGGCCGCGCTGCCGTAGATGAAGAAGTCGTAGTACTCCAGGGCGCTGCCGATCCAGGCGGCTGCCGCCGCCTTCGTCGGCTGGCCGACGGGCGCGCTGGGGTCGCTGGGCGCGACGGGGACGGACACGGCTTGCTCCTTCGGGGGGCCTCCACCGTGGGTGGAGTGGGCGACGGGGGAGAAGTGCCGGTTCCCTGGGGTGACGGGTCGGCTGCACCGGGCGCTACCCGGTTAATTAACCCACTGGATAGTTAGTAGCGGTTGGCTACGGATGTTGCTGCCGTGTTTCCCGGGTGTCAAGAGGTCGTGCCGAAGGAACTCGGTCGGGCGACTCGGCCGGTCGCCCGGCGCTCAGTCCGTCGTGCGGTCCGCGGTCAGGTAGGCGATCACCATGTCGCCGAGCATCGCCCGGTAGTGCTCGCGCCGGGCCGGGTCGACCAGGTCGCGGCCGAACAGGGCGCCGAAGGTGTGCCGGTTGGCGACCCGGAAGAAGCAGAAGGAGCTGATCATGGCGTGCAGGTCGACGGCGTCCACGTCGGCCGTGAACAGACCGGACTCCTGCCCCGAGGCCAGGATGCGGCGGATCACGTCGAGGGCGGGCGAGCCGATCTTCGCGAGCCGCTCCGAGGCCGCGATGTGCTCGGCCCCGTGGATGTTCTCGATGCTGACCAGGCGGATGAAGTCCGGGTGCTGCTCGTGGTGGTCGAGGGTGAGCTCGGCCAGCCGCCGGATGGCCGCCACCGGGTCCAGGTGCTCGACGTCCAGCTTCTGCTCGGCCTCGCGGATCACCCCGTAGGCCCGCTCGAGGACGGCCGTGAACAGCTGGTCCTTGCCGCCGAAGTAGTAGTAGATCATCCGCTTGGTGGTGCGGGTGCGGGCGGCGATCTCGTCGACGCGGGCCCCGTCGTAGCCGGCCCGCGCGAACTCCTGGGTGGCGACGTCGAGGATCTCGGCCTGGGTGCGGGCGGCGTCACGGATGCGCCCGTTGGGTCGTGCCGGTTCGTCGACGCTGGTCATCGGGTTCCTTCGGGCGTAGGGCCAGTGCCGGTGATTCTAGAAGCAGTCCCCGGGGCCGCCTCAGGGGTCTTTCCGGGATCCCCTCCGGCTGATATAGATAACGTACTAGTTCGTACATTAGCGTCAGCTTCTCGCGACCCGCAGCCGTTCAGGAGGTCCGCCGTGACCAAGGATTCCAAGGACTCGAAGGACTCGTATCTCGTCGGACTGATCGGTGCCGGCATCGGCCCCTCGCTCAGCCCCGCCCTGCACGAGCGGGAGGCCGACCGGCAGGGACTGCGCTACCTGTACCGGCTGATCGACATCGACACCCTGGGGGTTCCCCCCGAGGCGGTGGGCGAGCTGCTGCGGGCGGCCCGCGACCTGGGCTTCGACGGGCTCAACATCACCCACCCGTGCAAGCAGCTCGTCATCCCCCACCTCGACGCGCTCGCCCCGCAGGCCGAGGCGCTCGGCGCGGTCAACACCGTCGTCTTCGAGGACGGCCGCGCGATCGGCCACAACACCGACGTCACCGGCTTCGCCGCGTCCTTCGCGCGCGGACTGCCCGACGTCCCGCTGGAGCGGGTCGTACAGCTGGGCGCCGGGGGCGCGGGCGCCGCGGTCGCGCACGCCGCCCTCACCCTCGGCGCCGGGCGGGTCACGGTCGTCGACGCCCTGCCCGAGCGGTCGGCCGCGCTCGCCGACTCCCTCGACCGCCACTTCGGCCCCGGCCGGGCCGCCTCCGCCACCCCGGACCGGCTGCCGGACCTGCTGGCCCGGGCCGACGGCGTCGTCCACGCCACCCCCACCGGCATGGCCGCCCACCCCGGTCTCCCCTTCCCCGCCGCGCTCCTGCGCCCCGGTCTCTGGGTGGCCGAAGTGGTCTACCGTCCGGTGGACACCGAGCTGCTGCGCACCGCCCGCGCGCTCGGCTGCCAGACCCTCGACGGGGCCGGGATGGCCGCCTTCCAGGCCGTGGACGCCTTCCGGCTGTTCACCGGACGGGAACCCGACAGCGCGCGGATGCTCGCGGACATCGCGGAACTGGCCGGAGCCGGAGCCGGAGCCGGAGCCGGAGCCGGAGCCGGAGCCGGAGCGGGCGCGGGCGCGGGAGCCGGAACGCGAGCCGGCTCCGGCGCGGGTGTCGCGCGGACCCCGAAGTAGACAGCACAGAGCCGAGAGAGGTACCGCCGTGCGTACGTCCATAGCCACCGTCTCCCTCAGCGGATCGCTCACCGAGAAGCTCACGGCCGCCGCCCGCGCCGGCTTCGACGGCGTCGAGATCTTCGAGAACGACCTGCTCGCCAGCCCCCTCACCCCCGAGGAGATCCGCACCCGCTGCGCCGACCTCGGCCTCACCGTCGACCTCTACCAGCCGATGCGCGACATCGAGGGCGTGCCCGAGGACGAGTTCGCCCGCAATCTGCGCCGCGCCCGGCACAAGTTCGAGCTGATGCGCAGGCTCGGCACCGACACCGTCCTCGTCTGCTCCAGCGTCTCGCCCCACGGGAAGGACGACGACGACCTCGCCGCCGCCCAGCTCGGCCGGCTCGCCGACCTCGCCCAGGACTTCGGCGTCCGCGTCGCCTACGAGGCGCTCGCCTGGGGACGGCACGTCAGCACGTACGACCACGCCTGGCGCATCGTCGAGGCGGCCGGGCACCCGGCCCTGGGGACCTGCCTGGACAGCTTCCACATCCTGTCCCGGGGCTCCGACCCGAAGGGCATCGAGAGCATCCCCGGCGAGAAGATCTTCTTCCTCCAGCTCGCCGACGCCCCCCTCCTGGCCATGGACGTCCTGCAGTGGAGCCGTCATTACCGCTGCTTCCCCGGCCAGGGCGGCTTCGACGTCGCCGGACTCGTCCGGCACGTACTGCGCACCGGCTACGACGGCCCGCTCTCGCTGGAGGTCTTCAACGACGTCTTCCGGCAGGCCGACGCGGGACCGACGGCGGTGGACGCCCAGCGCTCCCTGCGCGTCCTGCAGGAGTCCGTCGGCCTGAGCACCCCGCCCGCCCCGGTCGTGCCCACCGGCGTCGCGTTCGCCGAACTGCTCACCCCGGACGCCGAACCGGTCGCGGCGCTGCTCACCGCCCTCGGCTTCGCCCGTACCGCCCGGCACCACGGCAAACCCGTCGACCTGTGGCAGCAGGGCGAGGCGCGGCTCCTGGTCAACACCGGGCCGGCCGCCCGCCGCGACGGCACCGTGCTCGCCGCGATCGGCCTGGAGTCACCCGACCCGGCCGGTGCCGCCCGGCGCGCCGAGGCCCTGCTCGCGCCCGTGCTGCCGCGCCGCCGCGCCCCGCACGACGCCCCGCTCGACGCGGTCGCCGCCCCCGACGGCACGGAACTGTTCTTCTGCGCCACCGGCCGTCCCGAACTCCCCGACTGGCGGGCCGACTTCGCGGAGACCGGCGACAGGGCGGAGGGTACCGGGGTCATCCGCGTCGATCATCTCGCCCTGACCCAGCCCTGGCACCACTTCGACGAGGCGGCCCTCTTCCACCGCAGCGTCCTAGGCCTGCGGGCGCAGGACAGCGTCGACGTCGCCGACCCCTACGGCCTCTTCCGCAGCCGCGCCGTCACCAACCCCGACGGCAGCGTCCGTATCGTCCTCGCGGTCGGCCCGGCCCCCGCGCAGGACGAGGTCCGCGCCCAGCACATCGCGCTGGCCACCCCCGACCTGGTCGCCACCGCCCGCAGCTTCCGCGCGGCCGGCGGCCGCCTGCTGCCCGTCCCCGCGAACTACCACGAGGACCTCGCCGCCCGGTACGACCTGTCCGACGAGGACCTCGACACCTATCGCGAGCTGGGCATCCTCTACGACCGCGACGAGCACGGCGTGTTCCGCCACTGCTACACCCACACCGTAGGACGCGTCTTCTTCGAACTGGTCCAGCGCGACGGCGGTTACCGCGGTTACGGCGCCCAGAACGCCCCGGTGCGCCTGGCCGCGCAGCACGCGGCACGGCGGCTCACTGGCGGCTGACGGTCCGGCTCACCCCGGCGAACACCGTGGTGGCCAGCACCCAGCCGGCGATGACCAGGGCGTACGACAGCGTCTGGTACCAGCCGTCCGGTGCGAACGCGTCCTCCTGCCCGAAGGAGATCACCGGGAGCAGCAGGTCGAGCGTGTAGAACACCGGGCTGAAGTGCGGTGCCTCGGACGCCTTGAGCGGGCGCGGATGGTGCAGTCCGTACGCGAGGGAGCCGGCCGCCAGCAGCGACAGCAGCCATACGGCGGCGCGCAGCGGGTGGAAGCCGTAGCCCACGGTGGCGTCCTGGACGTACCCCCACAGCCGGCCGTGGAAGGCGCGGGTGCCGCGCAGGCGGCGCTGCTTGGCGAGTTGTACGAGCCGGGCCGCGTGGTCGTCGCCGACGCGACGGTAGGCGGCCGTCAACTGCTCGTAGGCGTACGGGACATAGCCGTCCGCGTCGCGCTCAAGCAGGGGCAGCCGGCGCTCGGCCGGTTCGTGCGGGGTGAGGGCGCCGTAGGTGAGATTGTTCAGCAGCACCTCCCCGGGCACGGATTCCGGTTCAAAGCTCAGGACCTCGATGTGGGAGCGGCGCAGATGGAGGACGCCCTCGATCGGCGCGCACCGGTGGAGCCACAGTTCCCCGATGGCACAGCTACTGGCCCGCAGGGCGGTGCCGCCCGGGGTGGCCAGGTCGGCCCGGGTCAGGTCGAGGCGGCCGACGATCCGGGCGCCGCGCAGGTCCACCGTGCCGCGGGCGCGCAGCCGTCTGGCCCGGATGTCGGCGTGGACGTCCAGCGTCTGCGCGCTCAGGGCGGTGCCGCCGGGGTTGTCGAACACGGCGCCTTCGAGGGTGACAGATCCGTCGACCTTGGCGCCGTCGAGCTGGGCTCCGCCCCGGACGAGCAGTCCGGGGGCCCACAGATCGTCCCCGATCACCGACTGGTTGAGCTGGAGCACGGGTTCCGTGCCCTCCCGTGCGACGAGTTCGGCCCGCTCCAGGAACAGGGCCGCCGCGATCTGCGCGCCGCCCAGGCGCAGCGGTCCGTGCAGTCGGCAGTCCGTCAGCCGCAGCACCCCGTCGACGCGGGTACTGCCCAGGCTCAGTCCGGGCAGGACCGAGCCGCGCAGGCTGAGCAGGCGCAGCCGGGTGCCGTAGAGGTCGGGGACCTCGGCGAAGTGGCAGTGGGTGAGCCGCACCGGGTGGTCGATCACCGCGTACGTCAGGTTCAGCGCCCCGGTGATCCGGGCGCCGGAGACCTTGAGGGACGGTATCTCCCCCTCTTCGCGCGGTGCGCGGACCAGCAGCGCCCTGAGCGCCGCGGCCCGCAGGGTGCGTTCCGGTCCCCAGCCGTCCCCGTTCGCCGCGTCCTCGTCCGGCGTGGCCCGGAAGTCCACCGGCTCGCCGCGGGCGAACGCCTGCCACACCAGTCGTTCCGCCGCCGTCAGATCACTGGTCTCCATCAGCGGCGACTCTGACGTGCCCGATGCCGGGTGTCAACCAACTACGGTACGGGCCCGGTCCGTTCACCGAACGGACCGGGCCCGTGGACATCAGCCGGCGCCGGGTGGGTCCCGCCGCCACGGCCGGGTCTACTTCGCCGACTCGACCGCGTGGCCGCCGAACTGGTTGCGCAGCGCGGCGATCATCTTCATCTGCGGCGAGTCCTCCTGGCGGGAGGCGAACCGGGCGAACAGCGAGGCCGTGATCGCGGGCAGCGGCACCGCGTTGTCGATGGCCGCCTCGACGGTCCAGCGGCCCTCGCCGGAGTCCTCCGCGTAGCCGCGCAGCTTCTCCAGGTGCTCGTCCTCGTCGAGGGCGTTCACCGCGAGGTCGAGCAGCCAGGAGCGGATGACCGTGCCGTCCTGCCAGGAGCGGAAGACCTCGCGCACGTCCGTGACGGAGTCGACCTTCTCCAGCAGCTCCCAGCCCTCGGCGTAGGCCTGCATCATGGCGTACTCGATGCCGTTGTGGACCATCTTGGAGAAGTGGCCGGCGCCGACCTTGCCCGCGTGGACATAGCCGTACGGTCCCTCGGGCTTGAGCGCCTCGAAGATCGGCTGGAGCCGGTCCACGTGCTCCTTCTCGCCGCCGACCATCAGGGCGTAGCCGTTCTCCAGGCCCCACACACCGCCGGAGACGCCCGCGTCGACGAAACCGATGCCCTTGGCGCCGAGCTCGCGGGCGTGCTTCTCGTCGTCCGTCCAGCGGGAGTTGCCGCCGTCGACGACCGTGTCGCCGGCCTCCAGCAGGCCGCCGAGCTCGTCGACGACCGACTGGGTGGCGGCGCCGGCCGGGACCATCACCCAGACGGTGCGCGGCGCCTGGAGCCCCGCGACCATCTCGGCCAGGCTGCTCACGTCGGTGACGTCGGGGTTGCGGTCGTAGCCGATGACGGTGTGGCCCGCGCGGCGGATCCGCTCGCGCATGTTGCCGCCCATCTTGCCGAGACCGATGAGTCCGAGCTGCATGTCAGTTCACTTCCTGAGAGTGCGGTAGGCGGCGACGAGGGCCTGGGTGGAGGTGTCGAGGCCGGGCACCTCGGTGCCGTCGGTCAGGGCCGGTTCGATCCGCTTGGCGAGGACCTTGCCGAGCTCCACGCCCCACTGGTCGAAGGAGTCGATGTTCCACACCGCGCCCT
>NZ_JBSFIA010000069.1:0-28180 GCF_053597355.1 Streptomyces sp. NPDC001443 | reverse complement strand
ACCAGATAGTGGCCAGGCTCGTCCCGCGCATCACCGCCCAGGCCCCGCAGCGCTCCGCCGCCGAGCACGAGCGGGTGGCCCGCTGGGTCCTGGAGCGAATACTCGCTGCGCTCGTTTCGCGCGTCCCCGCGCGAAAAGCATTCCGCCTCCGGCGGCAGGTTTATGAATTCACCCTCCGGGCGAATTCATAAACCTGCGTGCCTCCGGCACGAATTGACGGCAGATCAGGAATTCTCCGAATTCCCTGGGTGAGAAACAGGGTTGGGATGGGTTCCGTGGAAGAAGAGAAGTCCACGGAACCCGAGAAGGGTTGGCCCCTCCGGGTCCAACCCGACCAGACCAGTGAGGGAGTGAGTGGCTGTCAGAAGCTGTGTGAGGAGCTGTGGGCACCCTCCGGAACCCTCACAGGCCTGCGAGCGCTGGGCCGGCCGTAACGCACCAACTCCGGTCCTGGTGCATCCCCTGACATCGTGCAGGCGACCCCAGAGGACCTCACAGGAGGGAACAAGTGAGGAGAGCAGAAGAACCGACATCTACGGGCCGGGAGCGGCAAACGACATGGGAGAGGTACCTGTGGTGGTGTTGCTGGGTCCTGAGCGACTACCTCAGATAGGGGAGAAGTCGCGTTTTCGCAGGTCAAGAGCTTTGGGGGAGACAGATGTGTACCGTCACAGGCGACAGACCGGTCACCATGAGTCGTTCGTGGCGAGACGCAAACGATTGAAATGTCAGCTCAGCTGACACGACGATTCCCCAAAATGTCAGCTCAGCTGACATTTTGGGGTGCTGGTGACGCCGTGGGCCGACGCCGACGTTCCGCGACGGAGCTGTGTCACCCCTGGGGCGACACACGACGCGCCGAATGTCAGGCGTGCCGACATGCAAGTCAGCAGGGCTGACATACTGCGGCTGTCGAACACCGAACGGGGAGAGCAGCTACGTGTCATCCGCTCAGCCGAGGCGCCGCCCAGTCGCTCCGCGACGGAAGCCGGCGGAGCTTGACCCTTCCGATCCGCTGGCTGCCTTCGATGCCACGCTGGCTCCGGTACGCAGCCTCGATGATCTGGCACAGCAGTTCCCGGACCGGGACCTGTCGCTCAGTCGTCGGCGGGCGCCGCTGGAGATGTACAGCAGCGAGGAGAACCCCAATGCGTTTGCGCTGGACAGCCTGGAGTTCTTCCTCGTCATCAGCCAGTACTTCCGTGAGGCGCTGCCTCTGCGGCTGATCTTTCTGCTGATCGCCTGCCAACGGGCGGGCGGACGTATCGAGCTGACGCAGGAGGAGATGGCCAGCGTCCTCGATGTCAGCCGCCAGGCGGTGAACGAGGCCCTGCAGGAGATCATGACTCACGGGATCGTGTACAAACGCTCCCGAGGCGTCTACCAGTTCAACCCGCCATACTCGTACCGGATCGGCGAGCTCGTCCGCACCATGGACGGTGGCAAGAAGTACGTGCGGGTAGAACAGGACGAGGTCCTCAACGAAGTCCGCAAGGACACCTCACTGCCCGATCTGGTGAGGTTTCCGTCGCTGGACCACCTGCGGCGAGCAGTCGAGGAGATGCGCGCCGAGCGGGCAGAACGACGGACCGAGCGGAAGAGGGCACGGCGGGCTGCTGAACAGCCTGCCGACAGCCTGTGGGAGCTGCCTGGCGCAGCAGAGGAGGGGATGGCGCAGTGACTGTCAGTTCCAAGCGCTTCGCTTTGGTCAACGCTGACGGAGTCGTCGCGGACCTGGACCTGCCGACGACTGCCACCAGGGCGCTCCTGAAACTGCGAGCGCTCAGTGAGGCCGGCGGCCGCATCGAGATCGACCAGGCAGACCTCGCCCGAAAGCTCGACATCAGCCGCCCCGCCGTCACCGCGGCCCTCCGCCACCTGGACCTGGCGCAGCTGGTGAAGAAGCAGCGCAACGGCGTCTACCAACTCAACGCCATGCTGGCCGGTTACCTCACTCCTGCCGACTGCGCTGCGGCCATCGCCGACATGGCTCCCTCCGAGCGGCTCAACGCCCCGGACTTCGTCGAGCGGTACCACGAGGCCGTGCAGATGTACCAGGACCAGCTCGCCGAAAAGCGCCAAGCACGCGAGCAGCAGAAGAAAGCCGTCGCTGCGCGCCGAGGGGCACTTCACGCTGTCGGATAGAAGCCCAGGACCCAGCTCTTGAATCCTCCCTCGCCCGGCACGCTCCCTACGATCCCGCCACTCTGTGGGCGGGGAGTCAGCGATTGCATTGGCACTCGAATACCTGGAACAGATGGATGCTTGGCACACCTGGACACGGCTGAGCGCGCCGACTACTTTGCTACGCTCACGCCCGGCGCCGCACTCAGTCACAGGGGTACAACATTCGACGGAGGCTTGCTCGCCGACCTCCTCGACGCGGTGCGTGATCCCGCTACGGGCAGGCCTCAACTCGGTGCTGCCGATTTCAAGCACGCTGAATTCACTGACCGAGCTCAGTTTTCAAACGTCACCTTCACCAAGGGCGCCCAGTTCACGCAGGCAGTCTTCAATAAGGGTGCAAACTTCAATGGCGTCGAGTTCGATGAAGAGTGCGTGTTCATTTCGGTGACAATCTTTGGCGCCATGGCATTTGCCGGATCCCGGTTCGGAGGCGGGACCAGTTTCGCTGGTGCGCAAGTAAAAGGCACCGCTAGCTTCATAGATGCGACGTTTGCCCGTTTGGTGTCATTCGATAGGACCCGCTTCTTCAAGAGCGCACGGTTCGGTGGTGCGCGATTCGCTAGCGACGCCGTGTTCGAAAACGCCGTTTTTGACAGCAATGCCGTTTTCGATAGCATCCGGTTCGGCCCGCACGGCGACGCAGTGTTCGATGCAGCGCAGTTCGGGGGACGAGCCAGCTTCGACTGGGCGCAGTTCGGTGCCAGTGCCTCGTTCGACCAGGCGCAGTTCAGCAGTGAAGCACGCTTCACCGGAGCTCAGTTCGCGGGTGGAGCTTCGTTTATCCGGGCTCAGTTCCCTAGCATCTCCGACTTCGGGCCCGTCGTCTGCGCCGGACGGCTCGATCTGTCCGGCGCCGCCTTCACCCTGCCGATGACGATCGAAGTGGCAGCACGCGAGGTGGCGTGTGTCAGAACGCGGTGGGAGGCCACAGCACTCCTGCGCGTACGGTACGCGAAGGTGGACCTCACAGATGCGGTGCTGGCCGGTCCTCTCGCGGTAAACAGCCATCCGACCGGCTTCCAGTTGGCTGGGTCGTTGATGGATGAGTCGCTGCTCTCAAGCCAGCCGGAAGAGAAAGCCAGCGTGACCTCGGTTAGCGGGGCCGACGCGGCTCACCTGGTGTTGACTGACACCGATCTCAGCGAGTGCCGATTCATCGGCGCCTTTCACCTCGACCAGATCCGTCTGGAGGGCACTACGACGTTCGCCCCTGTTCCCAAGGGCCTCCGTCGTCGACAACACCTCTGGCCAGATCGCTGGTCACAGCGTGACACCCTGGCCGAAGAACACCACTGGAGGGCACAGAACGCCTCCCAGCCTGGCCCCGGCCAGCCGCCCGATGCCTCCCTGTGGCGGCCAGGACCCCACCACGGTGATCAAGCCCGCACCCCGGACCCGGATGACGTTGCCGCGGCCTACCGACAGCTGCGCAAGGCATTCGAGGACGGCAAGAACGAGCCGGGCGCCGCAGACTTCTACTACGGCGAGATGGAGATGCGCCGACACGACCAGCGGCCCACGCGCCGTGCCGAGCACAGACTGCTCTACGGCTACTGGCTGCTGTCCGGCTACGGGCTGCGTGCCTCCCGCGCCCTCGCATGGCTCGCCCTCGCCATGCTCACCACCATCCTGCTCCTCATGGCCTTCGGCCTCCCACAGGACTCCCCTAAACAGGAAGCCACTGGCACCGTCCCCGCTGGCGGCGGCCAGGTCACCTTCACCATCGACAAGGACGACCCCAAAAACCCGACAGGGGACCGGTTCACGGGCAAGCGCTTCGAGAGTGCCCTGAACGTCACCTTCAACTCCGTCGTCTTCCGCTCCAGCGGCCAGGACCTCACCACCGCTGGCACCTACATTGAAATGGTCTCCCGCCTCTTCGAACCCGCCCTCCTCGCCCTAGCCGTACTCGCCATTCGCGGCCGCATCAAACGCTGACTGCACACGGTTGGCGCAGCCCCACGGCAGGCGCAACCGCTCATCCCGTCGCCGTGGACCTCCAAGCAGCGGTGACGCATCCTTCCTCCCAGTGCCACCAGCCCTCCGCTGTACCGTGTTCCAAGAGCTTGCGGATGCGCGGCAGGTCCGCCTCCGGCGGGACATCCAGCGCCACCATCCGGTACCGCTCGATGCCCTCGCCCGTCGTGCCGAGCTTGTGGAAGATCTCCAGAACGCTCTGCCGGGCAGCAGCCGAGCCGCCGTCCTTCAACACGATCAGCCGGATCGTGCAGTTCTCCGAGGATCGGACCGTCTCTCCAGCCCAGCGGACGCCCTCATCGTCGATCTCCACCCGGACGATGTCGTCGCTGGCGACGCCACGGACGAACCACGGGGTGTTGTCCAGCCGCACGGTTCCGTCGCCGAGGTCCACGGCCCACAGGCTCTCGACGCTCGTCGGCGGCCAGCCGTCTTCGTCCACATCCATCCGGAAGTGGACCTTCACATGGTCGCCGCTGATGCTCGTCACAACACCATCATCCAAAGGGGATGAGCACCGTTCAGATGAGGCCCATGAAGTCGAGGAGGAACCACTTCTCGTACTCATACCGCTCGCGAAGTGCGAATGTCCCGTCTGCCACGAGATCCGTGCCGTCCCACCACCATCGTGGCTTCGCATCGAGAGCCTCTGGATAGTTGAAGAGCTCGTGAGGAAGGGGTTGCTCATCGAAGTTGCTCGGAGGCATCCAACCCTGTTCGCCGACGATGACGCCCGCGACGGCATCGGCCGTGAGTACGAAGTTGGGAGTTTCGTCATCGTTGAACGTAAGTCGCCACTCGCGCTCGTGCAGCCAGTCCGCGGAGCCGGGTTCGTAGCGCACTCGCCGGCCGCGGAATCGGGCTGGCATTCCATCAGTCGCGAGCAACTCCTCGTCCGAGAGGTAGAGCACTGGCCGGGCCCCAGCGGCTATGAGGGCCTCGCGGTCGAGTAGAAGCGCCCACGGTTCGTACGGCCCGCGCGGGCCAATGCCGTCGCGAAGCAGAACCCGACGAGCGGCATCGGAAGGCTCGCCCAGGCAGACCACAGCCTGGCTCTGGCGGTACGGCACACTCCCGCGAATCTTCCCTTCACGGAGGATGCCCACCAATCGATCCTCGGCAGTCCCAATCGCATGAGCCGGGGGACGGTCGTCGATGCTTCGAGGGCGTCCCGTGAAGTGAACGAGAGTGCCGGGAAGGTCCGGGTGAATGCCTACGCCAGGTGAGGGCCTCATACGTCTCCTTCGCGGTTCGACAGCAGCAGAGTATGGCCAGGGGCTCGTCGAGGTGAGGTGTGAGGAAGGAAGGAGGCTGTGAGCTGTCAGTCAGCAGCAGACAGATGGTGCCACCAGTGACCACAGCCGCCAGAGCAGAAGCGCTCGCGGCGCCGCGCGTCCGCGACCGCGAGCACTGCGATCAGCAGCTTGAAAGCCTTGCGGCGTTCGTCGAGAGGCGCAAGACCAGCGATCTTTCCCAGTTGCTCGTCGATCCGGCCCCGTGAGATCAGCACCGCGGGCGTATGTGTCGGGCGCAGCCCAGCACGGCGAATGCTCTCCGGTGCATCCTCGGTCACAGCGCGCGCCTGGACACAGTGATGGCGTAGGAACAGCAGCATCTCGGACTGTTCTTCCGGGCCGAGATCGTCGAACCACTCGATGCCCTCGGACATGGGGCGCAGACCCTGAGCGAGTTCATTGAGCAGGACGTCCCGTTCGTTCACCACTGCCCCCACGAGATCAGGCGGCACTCGGCCGCGGTGCCGGCGCGGACCCATATCCGCCCCAGCCAGGGCGCTTGCCCACAGCTCACTGACCACGCCACTGTGCCGTGCGCAGCCGTTCGAACACCAACTCATTACGAGCGGCATCGGTGCAGCGCTGGGGAACGATCTCCAGTCAGATGGGAAGTGATCTTCGGCAACCTCAGGAGTACCTGGTCAGGCACACTCGTGAACACCCCGGCACGTCCTGCAACTGGTTGCGCTCCCACGCGGGCAAGGGCTGGCTGTCGAGAATGGCCTGGCCCACCGCGTCCAGGCCGGCGTCAGGGCAGGCACGCAGGCTGGCCGTCAGACGCTGGTGCTTCGTGTGCTCTTCCTGCGAAGGCGGCGGAGGGAGGCGCAGACTCTCACACAATGCAGGTAGGTCCTCGTGACGATTCCGCTGGTAGAGGTCGGCCAGGACACCCTCGATCAGGCTCCGCAACCGCGCGACATCCATCTGGACCGTCACTACATGATGATGAACCAGACCGGGATCTCGTATGCAGGCAACGGGAGACGGGAGGTGTCCTCCTGTCCACCGCCGCCTCATCCTGCGCAAACGAGGCTGAACATCATGTCGGGAACGCCGTCGGACCTCGCTCCGCAGCAGGGCAATGCTGGGGAAGACGATGGTCACCCTGGCGCCGTGGCGGTCGCAGTTGCTGGCGCACCAGGAAACGGTGACCCTCGTCAGCAGGAACTGCATCCCTCTCCGCCCCGACCAAGTGCTTCAGCGGGGATCTTTGTGGCAGGCCTGCTGCTGACAGCGTTTCCGCGATCACCCACTGCACCGAACGAGACCCGGACGCAACGGCATCTGACGGAGGACATCAACGCCACCCTGCACCGACGCCCGGCTGTCCCCTGGGGTGCCGACTATCAGCGCCGTCCTATCGGCGGTCCAGCTGTGTGCCAGGACTCCGGCCGGCTCTGGAGCGCCTGGCACAACCAGCCTCCGCGTGCCCCGCTACGCCCCTGGCACGGGCCGTTGACCGCGACATGGGAGCACGGCGACCGCGTCCCGCGCTGGTACGTGTGGTGGCGGCTGTTCGGCGAGCAGGACGGGCACTGTGCCACCTGCCCCGGGCCGGCAGAGGTCGTCGACCACTGCCACCACTCGGGGCTCGTTCGCGGCCTGCTCTGCTACGACTGCAATCACGTCGAGGCCCTGCACGCCCGCGATACCGCGCTCGGAATCCACCGCGGCCAACGCTGCTGGTTCCAGTCCTACTGGGACCACCCGCCCGGCGCCGCCTTCGCCTGGTACTGGCCGCATGAGAACCGCTCCACAACCCTGCATTTCCTCACCTCCCCACCTTCATGGGCGCCGAAGGAGAAGACCGCGCCGCCCTGCAAGACAGGCTGCTCGATGCTGACCCGTGAACTCTTGAGCAGCGGAGTACTCCTGACCAATCGGCGCCCGTGACGTCTGGAAGCCTTCTTCAAACGGACCTTGCCGAGCCCAGGGCTGATCACCTCCGGATAGCGCGGGCGACGACGCCGGCGATGGCGGCGAGCGCACTCATGACGCCAGCTCCTACCCCCAGAGGCTGCGCGAGACCCGGGTGTACGCGGGCCACATAGACAGCCGCCGCAGTGATGAGCAGTCCCACCAGCAACGTGAGAAGGAGGAGCACCAGGCGCAGTTCCCGGAGGCTGCGGTCCTGAGGGCGGGATCCGTCCGTGTCCGTGGTCATCAGCGATCAGTCCTTTGCGAATCGGGCATGCCGCGGTAGCGCCCATAGGTGGGCGCGCTGTGCGGGCAGCGGGTGGGATGGCTTCAACCGTGGCGTGTCCGAAACGGCGTCGCGACGCCGTTTGGTTGCCGTTCGATCGCCATTGCACAGGACTGCTAGCAGAGCGACCGGACGAAGGTGGGGGGTCTCTAAAATCGGCCTGTAGCCGATGCGGGCACCGCTACTGAGGTTGAACTGGTGATGTCGGATCCTGGTTGATCACGTCGGTGTGCTGGCCAGCCCGCGCGGGTCGCACCAGTCCTCGTAGTCGAAGGATTCGGGGGTACGAACCAGGGCTTGGGTGCGTGCCCCCCAAGTGCTGACCCAAGCTTCTCCGATCGACATTGCCTCGTCGGTCAGCGCGCTCAGGTCTGCTTCGGGCATCGTCTGGAAGCGCGTGCGCACGGCGTCGCCGGCCAGGAGGTACAGGCAGCCGAGGAAGAAGCGGCGGTGAGGGCACTGCCTGTCGGCGGCGAGGGTCAGGAACAGAAAGCCGAAGTCGGGGCGTGTTGCGATGATGTCCCAGTCCTGAGAGAACGGGGGTTGCGCTTCGGGTGCGTAGGCCCAGGCGGTCATCTCCTCAGGCGTTGGATTGTCTACATCTTCGAAGGTGGGTTCTGGGCTCACAGCGCCTATACAAGCGCAGCAAACTGATCGCTACCAGTGGCGCGCTGATCCAGCGGATGGCGGGGTGGCCGCTGACCATCGTTCTCCGGGTCGTCCATTCCGAAGGCCAAGCCTGTGCCGGCAAGGCAGCCGTCGACCACGTGCGGCCGGTACTGGATCTTCTTGAGCCGGCGCTTGACCGCTCGGGTGATCTGACTGAGGTCGGCTGCGGCGAGGTTGCCGATGTCGCGCTTGACCAGAGACCAGACGCCCTCGACCGGGTTGAGGTCCGGGGCATAGGTGGGAAGCTGGAACACGGTGAGCCACTCGGCGTTCGCGTCGATGAATTCACCTATGCCGGCCGTCAGGTGGAGGCGGACGTTGTCCCAGACGAGCACGATCGGGCCGCCGAGTTGGACGCGGGCGCGCACGATGAGGTCGCGGAAGTCGCGCCAGCCGAAGCCCTTCGGCTCGTCCTTGCGGCCCCGGTACTCCCGGATCGCATAGATCAGCCGGGACCGCTTACCCGGCTTGTAGCAGGCCATGCCCGCCATCGACACCCGCCCAGAACCGCGGCCCCTCACCCTCACGACCGGGGTCTGGCCGATCCGGCCCCAGGTCCTGGCGCGCGGCGGAGTCATCGACTGCCCGGCCTCGTCCTCGAAAACGATCCAGGCCCCGTGCTCCGCCGCGGTGCTCTTACCCGCGGCCAGGTCTCCTTCTTCCATACCTCGACCGCCTCGTCATCGCGCTCGATCGCTCGCCGAGTGGGCTGCTGCCAGCTCCAGCCGTGCCGTTTCAGCAGCCGCCAGGTGCCCTCGACCGTGTAGGAGACGTGGAAGAACCGGCCGATCAATGTCTTGATCCGTGCCAGCGTCCACCGCTGGTCCGCCCAGCCGTGGGGTAGTGGACCACGCTCCAACTCCCGCTCCAGCCTGGCGATCTGGGCTTCACTGAGCCGAGGTCTCCCCGGCGAGCCCTTTGACAGGACTCCTGCCTCTCCGCCCTCGCGCCAGGCCCGGCGCCACCGCTCGACCGACCGCACGCTGATCCGCAGGGCGGTGGCAACCTCCGCGTTCCTCTGCCCGCTCTCGAAACGCTCCACGGCCTGGAGTCGTAACCGCTCCCGCGTGGATCTCTCGGCGTCGGTCAGCCCGCCGCCCTGCGCGTACCTCACACCCCAGGGCTACCGGCACCGACATCCAACTGTCAGGCGAACGGCACCGACATCACTCAATCAAGTTCAGTAGCTTCGCGTCATGCCTTCCAACGACGGTCCCAGCGCGGCCGACGAGCAGCTCATTGACCACGCGGCGCGTCACGGCCTCACCATCACGGCGAAGCAGCTCGGAGTCTGGCGGCGTGCCGGACTTCTCCCAGGCAACATTTCCGGCGGAGGCCTCGGCCGCGGCAGGGGCAGCACATCCACCCCCCGGCCCGAGAGCTTCGACCTGGTCCTCGCCCTCGCCCATCGCGCCGGCCGGGGCAAACGCCCCAATGGCCTGGCGCTGCTGCTTTTCGCCGACGGGCTCCCGGTACCGGAGACGACGGTTCGGGCCGCTTTCCGTGCCGCAGTGGATGCCGTTGCCCTACCCGGCGAGGACGACAGCCTGGGCGACGATCTGGAGCTGGAAGAACACGTGGACCATGTCCTGGACCGCTTTGCCCAAACCGGACAGACCTTCGTCCTCGTCCCCGCCCGGGCCAGGCATATTGACGAGCGCATCGCCCGCATCCTGGGCGAACTCCCCGAAGAGCTGGCCGAGCTGGACAGGAACACCGAGCCCAGGCCGATGACTCCGCAAGACGCATCGCTGGCCGCCGTGACCGCCACCCTCGGCGGCACCATGTCCCTGCAGGAGATCGGGAACCTGCTGCGCGGGATGAACCCGGGCACAGCCGCTCATCCGTTCGCCTCGTTCGTCGAAACCACCCAGCAGGACGCCCCGGAAGCTGCAGACCTGGTGATGGCCGATGACGGTTCACTCACCTTCCTCCCCCAAGGCGACGCCCGCGACCAACTGCGCGGCCTGGCTGACACGGCATCGCTGGACGACCTCCGCCTCGGCTGGCGTACGGCCCAGCAAGTGCGTGAGTGGGCTCTGGACCTGTGTGAGCGGGTCGAAGCCGAACTGGATGCCGGACTGCCCGGGGAAGCCGTCACAGAGTGGCTGAAGGGGAGGACTCTGCCGTCCGGAGTGTCTGTCCTGGAGACTCTGCGCGAGCGCCGCTGGTCGCCTACCAGCAGCGCCCTCTCGACCCTGTTGTTGCTGTTCCAGCGTCAGATGTACGCAGTGCTCGATGAGCTGGTGCCCGGCTGTCAGTGGCCGGTGCTTGAGATGCCGGGGGTGCTGGCACCACCTGTCCGCGACCTGATCCTGACAGCTGTCCGGCTGGAGTCGACTCCAGCTCAAGAGGCTGCCGGGTGATGCACTGGGCTGGTGGCGGCAGGCGCGCCAAACCCGGGCTCCGCTTTGGCTCTACCTTCGCTGGCCACAGCTCACCCCGGCATGTGCTGAGTCGGTCATGACGGCTGCCGACGAGCGCGGCCAGACGATCTAGCTCGTCTAGGCCGCCGTGCAGCACCGCCCGCACGCGAGGCGGAGCTTGTTCGGCTCGGGCAACGGGATGTTGTACGGCAGCAGCTCTTGGCCGTCGCGCTGGCCCCGGTCGGAGGTTGAGACTGGTGGGCTCGCATGTGCTGCTGGGTCGCGGCATGCGAAGTGCGCCCGGAAGCCCGGTCAGTCCGGTTCGTACGCCCGCCTTATTCGACCGGTTGCACGATCTCATTCCCGAGCACTGTGCGAGACCCGGGTGCACGCGGGCCACGTATACGGCCGTCGCAGGGATGAACTGGCTTGCTTGGCCGTCCAGGATGGTCAGCCCGCTTACCCGGTGGTCACTTGCGCGAGTAGGCGGAGGGTGTCTCCCGGTTGCCAGCGACGATGCCGACGACCACTGCGCGATCTGTATTCGATCCGCTGGGCCGGTGGTTCGTGGTCCACGCGACTTCGTCGACGCGCATATTGCCCTGCGTCTTGTCTTTAGGCGTGAGATCGAGCACGAGGAGCTGTCCGAAGGGAGCGTTGGTGTTGCTGTACTCGGCGGCCTGGGCGAGGTAGCGGCCTTCGAGGTATGTGCGGTCGTTGTCGGAGGCGTCCTGTTTGATCTCCGTCAGGTAGCGCAGGGCGCCGAAGTGAGCCATGACGTCCGCACGCCCCATACCGACGTCGACCGGCTCGACGAGGACGACGTTGTGGAGAGGGCCAGCCTGGAGCCACTGATGGAAGTCGCGTTGCAGGTCTGCCTCGACCGGTTTGCGATCTTCCTTCTTTTCGGGCTTGCGCCGGTAGTCGAAGGCAGGCGGTTCATCCCTTTTTGTCGTGCCGAAGAGGTTGCTGCGTGTGAGGTCAGAGCGGCTCTTGAGGAAGAGGAGCGTCTGCTCGACCAATGCCGAGAACGTCCTGCGCACCTCCCCTGCGAATGCGGGGTGCGCGGACAGGGCCGTCATGAGCGCGTCCAGTTTGGGGACGATGAGCGGGTCAGTGGCCTTGAGCCGGGCGACGTCGCTGTCGTAGGCGAGGCCTTCGAGGAGCAGCAACTGCTCGTCGTTCAGTGCGATGCCGATGCTGACAGCTCGGTCCCCCAGGAGGAGCAAGAGCGTGGGTGCCAGCCGTTGCAGACGTGACATCGCTGGCCCGGCACCGACAGGGTCGTCGTCATCGCTCCCTGGGCCGTTCGGCGAAGGAGAAGCGGCTTCAGGTTCGCGCTGGACGGCGGCTTCGACGGCATGAAGCAGGGTGGTGGCGGTGGCATGGTCGAAGCCACGGGCGGCATGTTGGTCGGTCTCTTGGGCTGCGCGGCGCAGTTGTGCCAGGAAAGCCTGCTGGCGCAGGAAGCGGTCTTGGATGGCCGGCTGGACCAGATGGGCCAGGCCGTGGCTGGTGTCGCCGGCCACGGGGCATACGGTGCGGGCGGCACTGTAGGCGCTGAGGACGGTATCCAGGGCTTGCCAGGCATCCATCCAGGCATCTTCCTGAAGGGCCGTGGCGGCGGCGCGCAGTTGCAGGATGAGGCGTTGCCAGGCGATCTCTGCTGAGCGGCGCGGTTGGAGCCAGGAGGACTGGTGGGTTCGGTGAAGCCAGGCCTCGCGCTGGTCCAGGGCGGCAGCGATTTCGTCTGCTGCTGTGGTGATGGTCGCCGCATCGTGCCGGCTGAAGGCGAGGATGGCGTCGCAGACCGCGGCGTAGATGCGGGCGTCTTCGCGGGCTTCTTCTGCCTGCGCGGCCGTCTCGAACTGTTTGCGGGCCAGGACGAGGTGGCTGGTGATGGCGCCGAGATCCTGGGAGGACAGAGCGCGGCGCAGCAGGTCGCAGCCGAGTTCGAACATGGCGTCCACGTCGGCGGCTTCCTCGTGGGTCAGTTGCTGCAGCAGGGCGCGCACGGTGTCGGCGATCGTGTCCTCGTCCGCCCAGCGGTCGAGGGTGAGGCCGAGTAGCCGTGGCAGGCGCTCAAGGAAGTCTTCGGGGCCGTCGCTGGGCACGTCTTCGAGGGCCTGCCACAGCTTGAAGGGGGTGACGGCATCGGCGACGGCCAAGCGCAGCGCGCTTTCGAGGCGCGCTGCGGCCAGGAGCGGGGCGTGTTCGATCTGGTTGTGCAGGTCGTTCAGCAGGACAGCTGTGAGGGGCTTGCCCAGGGCCTTGGCTGCCGTTGGGCTGTGCAGCAGAGCGTCCATGGATGCGGCGAGGTGCAGGACGCTGGGCTGCGCGGCCAGTCCTTGGGGGAACGCGGTGGCAGCGGGCTGCCATTGCGTGTCGCTGCGGTTGTAGGCATCGGCGACGGCTTCGGCGAGGTAGGGGGCGAACGGGCCGGCAGCAACGTCGCCGGCCTCACTGGCCACTGCGTCGGGAGTGAGGCCTATGGCAGGGAAAGTAATCGCCTGGCCGTCTGCGGCCAGTGCGGTCAGCCGGTCGGCGAGTTGCGGCACGACAGCCGTCCCTTCCTGCCTGATGGAGGTGTGATCACCATAGTGAGGCGCCGGGTTCCGCCTGCCGGATGGTGTCATCGGGCAGCGCGGCGCGGGCCAGGTCGAAGTCGGCGGTGGTGATGACCACCTGCAGGTCGCTTTCGGCCGCCACGGTGGCGAGTTCCGCGAAGAGTTTATGGGCGTCGGCGGACTGCATTTCCTCGGACTTGGGGCTGTCGATCAGCAGCAGTCCGGGGTGCGTGGACACTCCGTAGCGGCGTCCCACCCTCAGCAGTGCGATGACCACCGCGATACGCAGCCGCAGGCGGGCGCCTGCGGTCTGGTCCTTGAACCATTCCTGCTTGCTGCCCAGGGGGTAGATCTTCAAGCGGGCGCCACGGTCGATCTCTACCGACTTCAGCGAGGGAACACCGAACAGGGTCGCGAGTTCGGCGATCTCCTTGTTGACTTCCTTGAACAGCGCCTCGGCGGTGTTCTTGCTGTCCTTGTCCAGCAGATCGGCGGCAGCTGCAAGAATCTTGATGGTCTTCGCTTCTGCGTCGCCGGTGACAGGCCCTTCGGGCTCGCGGAACACGCTGAGTGCGCCTTCGAGCCGCAGCACGTCTTCCTGGGCGGCGAGACGTGCCGGGAGGTCGGCTGCCGACTGGGCTCGACGCAGCTGCTCCTGGGCGGTCTCAAGCTGGCGGGTCAGGCTGTCGACGGTGGTCTCGGCTTGTTCGAGCTCCTCTTTGGCCGTGGCCTCGATGTCTGCGCTCGACTTCAGCCGCTCCTGCGCTTCGGCGGTGACTTCCTGCGGATCGTCGTCGTCTCCGGTCACCTCCCGTGCGCAGACCGCGCACGTACGGGCGTGCCGTTCTTGTTGACGGCGAGCATCGTCGATGTCCTGATCGCAGCGAGGGCAACTGGACGGGTTGAGGCCGTGGAAGAGCAGGCGCGCGGTGGCGCTCTCGGTGACGTCGTTGACGAGTTTGGCGGCGTGCTGGCGTTCCGTGCGCGCCCGGCGGAAGACGCGGGACGCCTCGTCCCACCGGTCTTGTGCGTCGGCGAGCGTACGGGCGAGGCGGACCGCTTCGTTGGCCAGGTCAACGAGCGACCCGTCGCCCCCGTCACTGGGCAGCAGGCTGGACAGGCGCTGGCGGGCCGCGGCGAGGTCGGCTTCGAGGCGTTCGCGCTCGGACGCCCGTTCGGCGGCCTCGGCCTCGGCCGCGGTCCGGCGTGCCTTGTCCTCGGCCAGGCGCACGCTGTGGACCGTCTTGACACGGGTCAGAGCGGCTGCGGCAGGCAGATCGAGAAACACCTGCAGCAGACGGCCCGGGAGCCCGTTTGAGGTGACCTCGCCCAACAGGGCCTTGTCGCCACCGGCCGGAAGGTAGACGGCGCCGAAATAGGCGGGCCATCCGTGGGTCTGGGTGCTGGTCTCCTTGAAGCTGTTGACCAGTGGCTGCAGATCCATGCGCCGCAGCATCAGTGAGGCCATCTGTTCCGCGTAGCTGTCGGTGCTGGACGCGCGGAGCAGCGCCGTGATCCCCCGGTCCGCAGCCGGTGCGCGCACGTCAGCCAGTGAAGAGAGGTCGGTGCCGGTCAGTACAACAGCTGAGGTGATCTCTCCGTCGGTGAGGTCGAGGCGGAAGCCCATGGGCTCGCCCGCGACAGTCGCGTCCAGGTCGACCTGGTGCAGCCAGCCGCGGACACGCTTTTGCATCTCGTCACGCGGAGTGCCGCGAAGACACCAGGTCAGCAGCTCCAGCACGGATGTCTTGCCCCGGAAGTTGGAGGCGACCATCGCCGTCAGACCTGTGGAGAAGGACAGCGGGGTGTCGAACGGGCCCGGCTGGACATCCCCGGTGCGCTCCCCGGCCACACGCAGCCGGTGCACGTGAAGCGACCGGGGCCGCGCCGGGGAGATGACCAGAGGCAACCCGTACTCGGCGAACACATTGCGGACGTCCTCAACATCCACACCCGCCCCCTCCGCGATGCGCGTCTCCAGCAGCGCCTCAGTCTGTAGCGTGCTCATGCTGCCCCCGATGCCTGTACCTGCAGCTCCTGGCGGAAGACTGCCAAGCGCGCGCGTGCTTGTTCGCTGATCGACCCGATCCGGCTCCCCCGCGGCGTCTCGGCGTATTCGGTCGTCAGGTACTGCTGCCGCTTGAGTTCACTGCCGCTCTTCTCCCCGGCGAGCCGCATCACCAGTTCCACCCGCTGCACGTAGTAGTCGAACGCCGGCGCCTCACGGACAATCTCCCGTACCACATGGCGGCCGTGCTCCAGCAGGAAGTAGTCGTGCTGGCGCACCCGGTCGACCGTCCCCCGCCGCCTGCGGACCAGCAGTCCGGCACTGCGCAGCACCGCCAGAGCGTCATCGAGCCACTCATAAGCGCCGAAGTGGTGGCGCAGCATCGGATAGCGCCGCACCTCTGGCTCCTCGGAGTCCAAGATGCCGCTGGCGATGTCCAGCAGCGCCGCTTCGCGATCAGCCTCGTACTCGGTCAGCAGCTCGTTCGCCAGATAGTCCGGATTCCGCAGCCAGAAGTCCAGCTTCTGCAACTTGACCTGCGTCCGCATGACCCCGACCGCATGCTCCAGAGCGGGCAGAGCCCTCTCCGCATCGGTCAACGGCTCGCACGCCCCGTCGATCAGCAGAAGCAGACGCACCGCGTCCTGCTCCCGGCTAGTCACCGGATCCTCCGGCCCCGGGGCCGCCCCCTCATGATCCATCGCGACAGAGTAACCATCCGCACACGAACCTGACCATGGGGTGACAAGCCGAAATCATGTACGCGCAGCGCAGGACTAACAAGAGTCCCGTCCCACCCCTGAAAAGACCCCCACGACACAGACAAAAGTCCCCATCGAGGCTACGGCCAGCGGCGATTGCGCCGCGGCGTCCGTGGTCAGGGGGCACGCTGTCACCAGCCGCTGCCGAGGCGGAGTTCGCGGATTGTGGCGCTCCATGACCTATCGTCCCCCTACAGTGCTGACCACGGCAGACCGGGGCAAGTACTACGGGGGCACGGGCATGGCGCGCGTGGTGACGGTGCATGGCATCGGCAAGCAGACGCTGGGCGAGGAGTCGCTGCGCCAGCAGTGGTTACCGGTCCTGAACGACGGCCTGAAACGGGCCGACCGCGGGGACCGGCTGGCGGAGCCCGATGTGGCGGTCGCCTTCTACGGTGACCTCTTCCGCCCCCAGGGGGCATTCCTTGCGGCCGGGGACCCGCCCTACACGGCCGCCGATGTCGCGGAGGGCTTCGAGCGGGATCTGCTGTTCGCCTGGTGGCAGGCGGCTGCCGAAAGCGATCCGGGCGTGGTGCCGCCCGGCGCGGACACACTCGTCTCCACCCCGCGGTCGGTGCAGGCTGCGCTGAGGGCGCTGTCGGGGTCACAATTCTTTGCCGAGGTGGCTCTACGGGCGATGGTGTCCGACCTGAAGCAGGTGAGCCGCTATCTCACCGATCCCGAGGTCCGGGCGAAGGCCCTGGCCCGCGTCGTCGACCAAATCCAAGAGGACACCCGGGTCGTCGTCGCTCACTCGCTGGGCTCGGTCGTCGCCTACGAGGCCCTGTGCGCCCGCCCCGGCCACACGGTGCGGGCCTTCGTGACCATCGGCTCCCCGCTGGGCATCCCCAACCTGATCCTGCACCGCCTCCAGCCGACCCCTCTCACGCTCGGTGGGCAGGCGAAAGGGGTGTGGCCGGGCAGCGAGCATCTGGCGTGGACGAACCTTGCCGACCAGGGAGATGTCGTCGCTCTGGTGAAGAATCTCCGCCCCGTGTTCGGGGAACGGGTGCGCTGCGCGGTCGTGGACAACGGCGCGCACGCGCACGATGCGTCGGCGTATCTGACGGACAAGCTGTGCGGACAGGCGATCGCGGACGGTCTCGCATGACCGTCTCCCCCGGCAGCGGCCCACAGGACTTCGAGGAGTCGCGCCGGTATCTGATCGCGGCCTCGGTCTCCCGCTATCCCAAGTGCCCCGACTGGGACCGGCCCGGACTCGTCGAGGCCCGTGAACGGATCGTCGAGCTGTTCACGAAGAATCTCGGCTACCGGCACCACACCGCGCTGGGCGCCGACCCGACCGTGCAGCAGCTGCGGGAGCAGCTGCGGGCGTTCTGCACCGCGGCCGAGCGGCGCGAAGACGATCTGGTGGTCGTCTATCTCTCCGGCCACGGCGAAGTGGACGAGACAAGCGGTGAGCACGTGCTGCTGATGTCGGACACCGACCCCGCCGACGTCTCCTTCACCTCGCTGCCGACTGCCGAGCTGGTGCGCGTCTTCAGCGGTACCCGGGTTCGCCGGCTTCTGCTGATCCTGGACACCTGCTACTCCGGGCAGGGCGGCAACGAGCTCGCCGCGGCAGCCCTGGAACGGCTCGGCGCGACGTGGGGGCAGAGCACAGCCAGTCCCGGGCTGGTGATCGTCTCCTCCGCTCAGCCCCACCAACAGGCCAAGGCAGGCCTGTTCCCGGACCTGCTCGACGGGGCCGTGAACCGCCAGGCCACGGCCGGCCACGCGCCGAAGCATCTGTCGGTCTCCGCCGTGGTGCAGCAGATGAATGACGACGAGGCCAAGCCCGCCTACCAGCGCATCAGCTTGTCCCTGATCGGGCTGACCGGTGAGCCGCCTGACTTTCTCAGCAACCCGCGCCACGATGTCCGCCTCACCGATGTCGATCTCGTGCTCCAGGACGCCGCCGAGTTCGACGAGTACGCCCGCCGCAGGGACACCGAATTCACGAGCCGGCTTCTGGTCCGTGCCATGGGCTACCACGGCGATGCCGCTCAGGGCTGGTGGTTCTGCGGCCGCCATCGCGTCCTGGCCGAACTCTCCGCCTGGCTCCGCACGGGCGACGAAGACCGGCGCAGCCCGGTGCCCGGTGACCCCGTGGGAGCTGGGCCCGTGCGCGTGGTCACGGCTGGCCCCGGATCGGGCAAGACGGCCGTGCTCGGACTCATCGCCGCCCTCGCCCTGCCCGAACGCCGCCGCACCGTGCCCATCGGCTCGCTCGGCCTGGACCCGGAGTGGATCCCCGGCGAAGGCAGCATCGACGTCATCATGTACGCCCAGAACCTCACCAACGGCGAAGTCCTGCACGGCCTCGCAGCCGCGGCAGGCCTGAAAGCCTCCACGGTCGGTGAGTTCCTCGACGACTTGGGACAGCAGACCAGCGCTCGCGCTCGGCCGTTCACTGTTCTCATCGATGCCCTGGACGAGGCCGCCACCCCGGACTCCCTGTGCTCACAGGTCGTGCGCCCCCTCATCGACCACTCCCAAGGCCGGATCCGCCTGCTCCTGGGCACCCGCCCCTATCTGCTGGATCGCCTCGGCCTCGACACAGCAATCCCCGACCGCGACAGCCGGGTCCTCGATCTCGACAGCACCCGCTACGCAGACCGTCAGGCGCTGCGCGTGTACACGATGCGCAACCTCATCGAAAGCCGTCACACCTCCCCCTACCGGCAACGCCCCGACCTGCTGGAGCCCGTCGCCAGCGCAGTGGCCGACGCCGCAGACCGCTCCTTCCTCGTCGCCCGCCTCGCCGCCTACACCCTCGCCTCATCCGACACCGTCGTCACCGACCCCCGCGATCCGCAGTGGCAGGCCGGCCTGCCAAGTCATGCCGGACAAGCAATGCGCGACGACCTCACCAGCCGCCTCGGCCACGACGCCCAGCGCGCCGCCGACCTGCTGCGCCCCCTCGCCTACGCCGAAGGCCAGGGCCTGCCCTGGGAAGACATCTGGGCGCCCCTCGCCTCCGCCATCTCAGGGCGCATCTACACCGACGACGACCTTCTCTGGCTGCGCCGCAACGCCGGCTCCTACGTCGTCGAAGCCACCGAGAACGGCCGCTCCAGCTACCGCCTCTACCACCAGGCCCTCACCGAACACCTCCGCGAAGACACCGACCCCGCAGCCATCCACAGCGCGTTCGTCGACATCCTCACCGCCCGTGTCCCCTACCGCGGCGACGCTACCCGCGACTGGTCCCGAGCCCATCCCTACACCCTCAACCACCTCGCCACCCACGCCGCAGCCGCACACCGTATCGACGACCTCCTCACCCACACCGAATACCTCGTCCACGCCGCCCCCCACAGCCTCACCCCCCACCTGCACCAGGCATCAGGCAGCCGGGCCCGCCTGACTGCCGCCGTCTACCGCACTTCCTTCGACCTGCACGCCGACGCCTCCCCGCCCGTGCGCCGCAACCTCCTCGCCCTCAACGCCGCCCGCGCCGGCGCCACCTCACTCCAGGAACAGCTCAACAACTGTGCCCACACCAGTCCGTGGGTGCCCGCGTGGGCCACCGGACACGACTTCACCCCCGCGCTCCGTCACTCCCTCACCGGACACCACGGCCAGGCGCAGGCCGTGGCGTGTGCCGTCCTCGACGGCCGCCCCGTCGCCGTCATCGCCACCAACACCGGCACCGGCACCGGCACCGGCACCGGCAGGGTGTATGTGTGGGACCTGGCCACCGGGCGTCCGGTCGGCGATCCCTTCGCATCCTTCGACCGCCGGGTTCATGACGTGGCGTGTGCCGTCCTCGATGGCCGCCCCGTCGCCGTCATCGCCACCAGCGCGCCCTTCGATACCGGCAGGGTGTATGTGTGGGACCTGGCCACCGGGCGTCCGGTCGCCGAACCCCTCGCTTCCTTCGACCAGCCGGTCCAAGCCGTGGCGTGCACTGTCCTCGATGGCCGCCCCGTCGCCGTCATTTCCACCGGCGCGCTCTTCGACACCGGTGCCGGCCGGATGTATGTGTGGGACCTGGCCACCGGTGGCCAGGTCGGCGAGTTTAGTGCTGGCGTCGACGACCCGGTTGGGGCCGTGGCGTGCACTGTCCTCGACGGCCGCCCCGTCGCCGTCGCCGTCATCGGCACCGACGCGCTCTTCGGCAGCGACGTGGTCATCGGTTTGGGTGCCGGCAGGGTGTATGTGTGGGACCTGGCCACTGGTGACCAGGTCGGCGAGTTTAGTGCTGGCGTCGACGACCCGGTTGGGGCCGTGGCGTGCACTGTCCTCGACGGCCGCCCCGTCGCCGTCATCGCCACCGGTACCAGCACCGGCAGCGTGCGTGTGTGGGACCTGGACCCCGATGGCCTGGTCGGCGCACCCTTCGCTTCCTTCGACCGCCAGGTTCGTGCCGTGGCGTGCACTGTCCTCGACGGCCGCCCCGTCGCCGTCATCGCCACTGCCACCGGCAGGGTGTCTGTGTGCGACCTGGCCGCCGGTGGTCGGGTCGGCGAACCTCGCGCCGTTTGTGCCGTGGCGTGCACTGTCCTCGACGGCCGCCCCGTCGCCGTCATTGCCACCGGCGCGCCCTTCGAACCTGGTGCCGGCGGAATGTATGTGTGGGACCTGGCCACCGGTGGCGAGGTCGGCGAGCTTAGTGCTGGCGCCGACGCCCCGGTTGGGGTCGTGGCGTGCACTGTCCTCGACGGCCGCCCCGTCGCCGTCATCGCCACCAGCAACTTCTTCGACCCCGGCCGGATGTATTTGTGGGACCTGGCCACCGAGCATCCGGTCGCCAAACCTTTTACACGCTTCGACGACCCGGTTGAGGTGGTGGCGTGCACTGTCCTCGATGGCCGCCCCGTCGCCGTCATCGCCACGGCCACGGCCACGGCCACCGGCACCGGCACCGGCACCGGCACCGGCACTGTGTATGTGTGGGACCTGGCCACCGGGCGTCCCGTCGCCGAACCCCTCGCTTCCTTCGACCAGCCGGTACAAGCCGTGGCGTGCACTGTCCTCGATGACCGCCCCGTCGCCGTCATCGCCGCCGGCCCGCTCTTCGAGACCGGTGCCGGTCGGGTGTATGTGTGGGACCTGGCCACTGGTGGCCAGGTTGGCGAACCCTTCGCTTCCTTCGACCGCCGGGTTCGTGCCGTGGCGTGCACTGTCCTCGACGGCCGCCCTTTGGCCGTCATAGGCACGTTCAGCAATGATCTTCATCTATGGGATATTAGGGCGAGGAAGGCTTTGTGCCGCTTTGTCATACCAGGCCTGAGAGCAGTTGATTTCTCCTCGGACGGCAGTCTCGTCGTGGCGTTGGAACGCGATCTTGCGCTCCTCGCGTACCGGTCGGACAAGCTCGGTCCAGGCTCGATGGATGAGACGGACAGACGGTGACCGCGCCCGCCTGGCCAATCCGCTCAGGACTGGTGCTCATGCGCGGGTTCGCCTCTGGTGTGTTACCTGAGCTCGACGGAGTACGAGCTGCCGTCGAATTCCCATCCGTCGGTTCCTTCGCCGATGTCCGCGACGATGATGTCGTCGATGAAGTGGTCCTCGAAGGCGTCGTCGGTGAGCTCGCCGGCTGTCCAGAGTTCCTCGATCGCGTCCCAGTCGCCCCGGCTCCCGTCGATCCGCAGAGGTGCGGCGTGGCGTGTTCCGCGCTGGCGGCGGTCGGTGCCGGTGGTGACATAGCCGCTGATCTCGTACTGGCCGTCCTTGACGTGGTCGGGGATCGGGTCGGCGGGGACGATGGCGACGTTCTCGTAGGCGGTGTGGATGAGGTCGCGGTAGCTGCGGCGGATGTTGTATTCGGCGTCGGACAGCCAGTTGAGAAGGGTCTTGACGGTCACGTCGAGGCCTGCGTCTTCCAGGGCCTGGTGTCCGCGGTGGGTTGCGGTGAGCTGGCTGAGCTGGGCGTGCCAGTGCTTGGCGGTGTACGACGACAGCCGGTGGCGTGGGGTGACCTGGGCGCGCAGGAGGTCGCCGAGGGCGGCGCCCAGGGATCCTCCGTGTCCGGTGGGGCCGGCCATCAGTCGTCACCCTCGGGGATCATCTCGCCTGGCTGGATGAACTTGGCTTTGACCTCGCCGAAGCCGGTTCCGATCCGGTACGTGGCGGGGGGCGTGCCGGGCGGCGTCCAGAAGACGGCCGCGTCGACGTTGCGCAGGGCGATGAGCGTGTGACCTTCCTGGACTGCCTTGAACGCCCCGACCCAGTGGCGGACGGATGCTTCGGCGACCATGCTCATGCGCCAGTCCGGCCGCCAGAACGGGGACTTCTGTTCCTTGCGCTTGGGCCACAGCAGACGCAGGGCGATGGACAGCCGCGTCTTGTACGCCTTGTACGGGTCGCCGCCTGCCTGGACGAGCTCGGTACGCGCGTTGCGGGCCGCCTCGTAGAACGGCTTGAACAGAGACTCGTTGGCCTTTCCCGTCCACGAGTCGTGGATGGCCGGCATCGCGGTGAGGTGCCCTTCGCGGACGAGTCTCGCCAGCTGCTTGATGTGCGGGGTGGTCACCCACACGCGGCCCTGTTCGTCGGGCCGGTCGATGATGCGCCCCAGCGGGTGCGGCATGTCCGTGCGGGGCCACTGCGGGATGTCGATGAGGTAGATGCCGGCGCCGG
The DNA here is from genome assembly GCF_053597355.1 of Streptomyces sp. NPDC001443. Lineage (NCBI taxonomy): Bacteria > Bacillati > Actinomycetota > Actinomycetes > Kitasatosporales > Streptomycetaceae > Streptomyces > Streptomyces sp. NPDC001443. The sequence continues at coordinate 5,556 of NZ_JBSFIA010000069.1, read as the reverse complement.
CCTTGTCGAACGCCTCGAGGGGCCCGGTGTGCAGCAGCTTGTTCGGGGCGAGGGGGACGGCCGAACAGGCGGACGGGTAGCTGCCGTTGCGGTCGATCAGGCACAGCACCCCCTCTCCGAAGGAGGCTGGCACCTCGAGCTGGTCCCGCCGGACACGCTTGCCGTTGTCCCGGATGTAGGGCACGCGCATGCTGGTGACGTCGGGGTGGACCCAGCGTGGTTCGCCGTCCATGTGCTCACTGATCAGCGGCCACGGCCCGCTCTCCCGCTCCTCGGTGCGGATGACCTTGATCGGATGCATCTTCGAGCGGCCGACCGCATCCTTGAGCAGCTTCAGCGCGGGGAAGGGCGCGCCTTCCGGTTCGTCCTCCTCGTCCCCCGGCTGAAGTTCCTCGTCTGCGTCTGTGTCGTCTTCGCCGTCCGGCGCGCGGCCGCCGTCCGAAGCAGGGACAGCAGGAGTCTGTCCGGCGGCGGTGTAGGCGTTCAGTGCGGCAGCAAGTCGATGCCCCTCGTGGGTGTCCGGCAGTTGCAGCGGCGCCGCGGCAACCTGGGCGAGCGATGGCCCGAGCTCGTCAAGGGCGTTCTGGTCGCCGCCGGACAGCGCGGCGCGCAGCGCGGCCAGAACATGTGAGACGGAAGCCGGCAGTCCCTGCCGGGCACCAGAGGTGTAGGGCAGCGCCGCTTCGGCCAGCTCGCGCTCCACAGCGTTGCCCAGGCTCTGCTCAGGTACTGCACCGGCCGCCACAGGGCTGGCGGGGGCGTCATCGGCGTCGAGGAAACGGGCGTGCAGCAGATCGGGGCTCAGGTACGCGGAACCGATCGCGCCGACGTCGCGTTCCGCGATCGTCACCTGGACCTTGGCAGGGTCCTCGGTCGGTGCGAGCGTCACCAGGACGTCGGCCTCCAGGAGACCCAGGAGCGTGGGGTCGTCGCTGTCGACGATGGCGAGCACCGGCACATGCAGGGTGCGTGCGAGGGACGCCAGGATCTGGGAGGCGTCCGGGAGGCGGGCGCCCGACAGGGGAAGCCGGGCGTTGTCGGTGGCCTGGAGCCGGTCCACGACCACCAGTGCCAGGTCCTGGACGTACGGGGCGGTCTCGGCGATTGCCTCGGCGGTCAGCTCGCTGCCGTCGTCGATCAGCAGCGGCGCCTGGACCAGCGCCTGGGCCACCTGCTGCTCGTGTGCAGTGAGGCGGCCCTGCTTCAGGCGCGGGTAGTCACCCCCAGTCTCCGCGGAGACGATCCGGCGCATGATGTCGGCCTGGCTCGGCCCCGACGCCGCGTACAGGACGCGCTGGTTGTCGACGAGCGCGGTCTGGCGTGCGGCAGCCAGCCCCAGCAGGCTTCCGCCCACGTTCGGGGCGGCGGCCACCAGCGTCAGCCGGCCGGGGTGCAGACCGCCTGTCGCAGCGTCCAGTCCGGGCAGCCCGAACGTGGGGCCGCTGGTCGGGCCGGAGGCGAGCATAGAGCCGATGGCGTCGCCCAGCGTGGCGAGCCTGCGCGGCACGCTGCCGCGTCCCTGATCGCCTTGGCTGTTCATCGCACCTCCTGCGGGTACCGCGCCCGCGGCCTGATCGGACGAGTGGGCGCGAGAGTCAGTGTCGACGGGCAGTAGTACCGCGACCGGCGTGCGGCTGCGCCGGAGCACCTGCGGCTGACCCTGAGCTGCCAGCGTGATGAGTTCACCGAAGTCCTTCTGCGCCACGCTCAGCGCGTGGGACGGGAATGCGCCGTCCTTCCGCGCTGCCGGAAACCGGTCCAGCGGTGCCAGCAGAGCGCGATCCTCCCGCTTGTGGATCAGCGTCGTAACACCGTCTTCCTCGGCACGCTTCACCAAGGCGAAGAGGTCCGTACGGGCTTCGGTCACGCTCATCGCGTTCTCGGCCGGTGATTCCTGACCCTGGCTCACTCACCCTCCCGGCGCACTCAACTACCCACCATCATAGCAAAAATCAACTCTATAGCTCAGCCTGGATCACACATTAGATCGAAGAATTCACTCACTTCGCGCGTCTTGGTGGTGTGGGTTGACTACATGAAGGAGTCATCGTTCACAGTGCCGGGAAGTGCCGCACGGCACGCGGAGGCCGGGCCACCGGCCCCGGCCTCCGCTCACTGCGCCCGCAGACGCTTCCTGCCGCTCCGAACAGGCGGCCTCAGCTGTGAGCCGCAGGCTCCTGCTCTTCGGGCGCCTCCTTGTACGCGAGGTGGCCGACCGCAGAGTAGGCCTTGGCCAAGGTGGCGTTGAGGTCGCCTGCGAGGTCCCGCGCCCTGCCGGAGGACTGGGTGAAGCGCGCGATGACCTCGTCGAGAGGCTCGCCCCGAGAGTCGGACATCAGCCGCCCCTTGTTCTGGAGGCTCTGCACAGAGGTATCCAGAAGGTCGAGAGCGGTCCTCATTTCTCCGGCCACGCGCGTGAGGTAGCTGAGGACGCGGTAGGCCTCCAGCGGGTAATCGATCCCGTCGTTGTGAAGGGCCCTGACCAGATCGACCAGGGAGCGTGACGCGTCCTCCGCGTGCTGCTCGATGTTCATGGTGGTCTCGCTCATGTGGACGCGGTTCTCCTTGCTGGGGGCGATCGCAGACGATCGGTGCTGGCGCGTACGCACGGCATGCGGGACAGGGCGTTGGGCACTCCGGCTGGCGACAGCGGACCGTGCAGCAGCTCCGGCTCCCTCCGCTGGGCGGCCTTCCGCAGCCGGGTGCACGAGGGCGGGGAAGGCGGTCACCGTGCCCGGCCCGTCGTTGTTCGGTTCACTGCTCGGCGCCGTGATGGTGAGGTCCGGCGAGCGGGCCGTGTCGACGTCCTGGCCGCGCAGGAGGCTGGGGTGATCGAGCCCGTAAAGCGCCCACAGGTCCAGCGCGTCGTCCAGGAGTGCCGCGCGGTCGGCGCGGGGCATTCTCTCCACGCTGGCCAGCAGTATCCGGGCATCACCCGCGATGGCGCGGACGTGCTGGACGAGGAGGAAGAAGGCCTGGGCGGACCTGTCGGCAACGCCTTCCCCGGTCGGCCGTTCGTGAGCCGGATGCAGGCTGTAGACCGATGCGGCCGTCACCGCGAGCACGATTGGTTCCTCGTTGAAGAGCTTCGCCGTGAGGGACTCCAGGCACGGGGCGCACTGCTCGATGCGCGCGCCGATCAGCGCGGACGCGGTCCGCATGTCCGGTGCGGTCTCGACTCCCCACCGGCTGGGGTCGGCCGGCCGCAGGTCCTCGTTGGAGGGGCCGCCGCCGTGGTGGTGGAGGGTGCCGGCGTTGGCCGCGGCGTACGCAGCGCCCCGAGTGCGGCTCTTGTTTCTCGCCCGGCTCTTGCGGCCGTGGCTCTTGGTCATACGGCTCTCGTATTTCCCGCGCTCGGCCCCATGACCCGATGCGCGCGACGAAGAGCAGCATGCGGAAGGCTTCAACAGCTTTATGACTGTTCAGAGTTGATGTACGCCTCGCACTGATGCTCACAGTCCGAACCCGGTCGTACCGGGCCCGCGGGCACCTCTGCCGTGATGCACCCCGGTCATGGGCCAGGGCACTGGCTTGGGCCGATGCGACGGCCGTTGCCCCGCAGCCTACCGGTCCCCCGCCACCCCCGGAACTGACTCCCGAAACAGTTCGGTCCACGCGAGCCAGAAGCGCGATTGGAAAATCTGTGCGCCGACTCTCCGGGCACGGGCCTACGCTCCCGCCATGTACAGCAGCACCTACGCGCACCCGCGCCCCCTCGATCCCAGCGCCGGCTTCCGGCTCGGGGTGTTCGACACCTCGGTGCTCACCTCGGACATCACTGCCGCGCTGAAGCGGGGCAAGCCATCCTCGATCCTGGCCGGGATGCGCCACGGGACGCTGCGCGGCTTCATTCCCCACTACGTATGGGCCGAGGTCCCGCGCGTGCTCGCCGATCGCAAGGACGAGGGCGGCGACTTCGATCTCGTGAAGGCGGAGCGGCTGTGGTGGGGGCAGTACGTACCGCTGCTGCACGTCGTCTGTGTGAACGGATTGCCCCTGACGGCGGCCGCCGACAAGCTCGCCCAGGAAGACCTCAGCGACGTCGGCATCCTCCAACTCGCCGGCGTCATAGCCCCTGTCGTCCTCCTCGCCGCCGACCGCGACCTGATCCGTCACGACGTCGCCGCCCGGGACTGGCCCGCCCTGCGGGCCGTACTCGGGAAGATCGGCGCGGCCGAGCAGGCGGTACGGGGCAGCACCGCCGCGATGGAACTGTCCGGCCGCTCCCTGATCGGGACCGCACGCCTGGCACGTGCCTACCCGTTGGCCACCGGCGCTCTGGCGGTCGCCGCCGGCATCTACGCGTACCGCAATCGCGCCCGCCTCCCCCAGGCCCGCGCGACGCTCTCCCGGGCCGGCATCGAGGTCGTGCAGCTTCTCGCCGAGCCGTTCGCCCGGCACGAGTTGCACACGGGCACCTGGCGGGACGCCGAACGCGGCGTCCCCGGAGACGACGTGCTCTCCCGCGTCGCCCGGCTGCTCGCCCGCGCTCCCGCGCCGATGACGCGCACCGACATCCTCTCGGCCCTTCCCGCCGCCGCGCAGCACCCGCACCGACGCCAGATGGACGGACTGGACCGCCTCCTGCACCGCTTCCCCGCCTTCCACCAGCCCGCCCCTGGGAAATGGCAGCTTGGCAGGGCCAACATGCAGATCACCGCCTCGCCCTGGGGATAGTTGGCCCACCGGTACCACAAGGAGTGGAGCCCCCCATCGCATCCTGCGACACATCGCAGCGCTGCGGGTGCTGCCGTCAAGCTGCGGGCCTGCCAGCGAGGGAGGGGCCGGAAGTGGACGAGATCAGCTCAGGAGCCCCCAGGGGCTCCTGAGTACGGCGTCTGTAGGGTCTACCAGCCTTGGACACTTTCGTGAAGGAAACGTGCATGTTCTGTACGACGTGTGGGCGGCCGGGCGCGCCCGGGGAGAGCTACTGCGCCCGATGCGGTAACCGTCTCAACCAGGAGATCCGGATCACCGCACCGCCTTCGCTCACGCTGCGCTACCTCACATCCGGCCTGGGCGCCGGTGCCGCCGCGTGTGTGGTCATAGCGATATGCACGACGTATTCCTTCGCCGGACCGGACGCCCTTCCCACCACATTGCACGACAACGACGGCACACTGGCCTTCAATATCGCCCACGCCGTCATTCTGTCGTTGGGAAGTCTTCTGGCCCTGCTCCGTGGCAGTGCACGGCTCGGGCTGGGCTTGGCCGGTGGCGCAGGAATCGTCTATCCGAGCCTGCTGGTCGCTGATGTCGTCGGCATGTTCCGGTCCGGCGCCCAGGACACCTTGGGCTACATCGCTCCGGGCTTCGGGTTCTACTGCGGCATCGCCTCCGCAGTGCTGGCGGCCGCCGCCGCCGTTTGCGCTGTGACCGCACTCCGCCGAAGCGGGGACCTGCAGGTCGCCCCGACCAAAACCAGTGCCCTTTGGGCCGTCATAGCCCTGCTTAGCGTGGTTGGCTGCATAGGTGAGAACGAAGAACGAATGTCGGTCAGTGCTGGCAGCATTGCTGGCTTGAGGTGCCTGGAGATGTCGGTCAAAACCAGGAACG
>NZ_JBSFIA010000068.1:0-30656 GCF_053597355.1 Streptomyces sp. NPDC001443 | reverse complement strand
CCACCCATTTCGATCTCGGTCATCAGAATGCGCCTCACGTCTCTCGGATGCTGTTCGGATTCCTTCGGCGGCCGGTGGGACGACTGTGGTCCGAGATGATGAGAGGCGGATGAAGATGGACAGGCGACGAACGACGCAAGGGCGGAAGTCAGCCAAGGCTGCGATGCCGCGAGGGCGCCCGGAGGCTGGGCTTCCTCGCGAGGACTGTGCGACCCGCCGGTCCGCGTCCGCGCTGGTCCCGTCCGCGCTGGTCCAAGAACTGCGCAGGCCGGGTCGGCGGGCCGCCTGGTCGTTCAGATCGGCGACTTTCTTCCGTGTCCGGAGCTCACCGAACAGCGAGAGCCCCTGAGCGAGGTTGGCGGCTCCATGGGGTTCGAAACTGCTGCCGCTTGACCATGAACGAGTGAGCTTTTGTGAGCATGGGTGAGCGGTGGGTGGCGGCATGCGGCGGGTGCCGGTGGGTGGGAACGGGGGTTTGTCGGTCGAATGCGTGACCTTCTCGGGTGGGGTTCGTTGGGTGAGGTGACTGGAGTGGTGCGGCGTTGGGCGGGCGGGGGTGGGTGGGGTGCGGGAGGTGGCGGCGTCGTTCGTGGTGCCCGGTCCTGCCGGGGTGGCGGTCCGGACCCGGCTGCGGGTGTCGCAGGCGGACGTGGCGGTGCTGGCGGAGGTGGGGGTGTTCCTCGGGTCGCTGGCCGCGGGTGATCTCGCGATGCGTGTCCGGCAGGGTCTGGGGCATGACGCGGCCGGGTGGGCGGTGCGTAAGCGGGAGCTGACCGGTCGCTCGTCGGCGCGGTGGGCGGGCAGTATCACGAAGGCCACGCATGACCAGTGGGCGCTGGCCCGGCGCGGGCAGACGGCCGAGCTGGGGTGGCTGCGGGGGCAGATCGTGTCGGTCGAAGCGCGGCTGGCCCGGCCGCTGGGTGCGAAGGCGGACCGGCGGGCTGGGCTGGCCCGCGGCTACGGTTCACGGGCGGAGTGGCATGCCAAGTCCCGCCGCCTGCACACCCTGAAAGACCGGCTGGCGGGAGTGGAGGCGGACCGGGCGGCCGGACGGACGCGCGATGCCGCTGACGGAGGTCTTCGCCGTCCTCGGCCTGCGCCGCCCCGCCTCCACCGCGATCGACACCGACGCCCTACGGGAGGCGCTGTCCGGCGACGGGGCACGGGCCCGGCGGACCCTCGACGCGCTGGCGCGCGCCGTCGGCGGCGTGCTGGCGGCCGCCGTCTCGCTCGCCGACCCCCAGCTGATCGTCGTCGGCGGCGGATGGGGCGTGCGGCCCGACGTGGTGACGTCCGTCGACGAACACTTCGCCCGTTCACCCCGCCCCGTGCCGGTCATCGCCACGACCGTGGACGAACCCGAGCTGGCCGGCGCCCGGGTCCGGGCGGTGGAGGAACTGCGATCACTGATCGTCCGCAGCGCCCACCCGGAACGCCCCTGACCCGCTTCCTGGCCGCCGCCGGACCACTCCCCCGGCCCGTCGACGGTCCCGGCCGGCCCGACCCTTCCGTGACGGTCACCGGCGGCTCGCCCGGTGCGCGACCCCGTCGCCGAGCGACGCCCACGGCTCCCACCTAGAGTGACGGCGAACGCACTCAATGCAGTGATCTCCGCGGGTCGGTGTCTGCTGAGGAGAACGTCATGGCCGGCAAGGCAAGCGTCGTATTCGCCCACGGGCTCTGGGCCGACGGCTCGTGTTTCAACAAGCTCATCCCCACACTCCAGGCCGAAGGACACGCGGTCCTCAGCTCGCAGCACGGCCTCGACTCGCTCGAAGGCGACGTCGCGTGCGTCACCCGCGCCATCGACCACGTGCCCGGCCCGGTCGTGCTCGTCGGTCACTCGTACGGCGGGACCCTGATCACCAAAGCGGGTCTCCACGACCGCGTCGGCGCTCTGGTCTACATCGCCGCGCTCGGCCCGGACGAGGACGAGACCTCGCAGGACGAGCAGGACAAGTTCCCCCACACGCCCGTCTTCGATCACGTCGAGATCGCCGGCGGCCGCGTCTGGCTGCGCGAGTCGGGCATCGGCCACTTCTGCGGCGATCTGCCGGCCGAGGAGCAGCAGCTCGTGCTCGCGACGGGCGCCGTGCCGGTCGCCGATCTGTTCGACCAGCAGGTTCCCGGCACCGCCTGGCGCACGACGCCGAGCTGGTACATCGTCGCGAACAACGACCGGACCGTGAACCCGGACCTGGAACGGGCCGCCGCCGAGCGCATGGGCGCGAAGACGTTCGACATCGACAGCAGCCACGTGCCCATGCTCTCCCACCCCGACTTCGTCCTCGACGTCATCCGCGACGCGGCGAAGACGCTGGAGGCATAGCGCCGGCGCCGAAGCGGCGCGGTGTGTCCCGCCGGAGCGCTCGACACGCCGACCGTCGCGGCCCGAACTCGGCTCGGCAGGCAGACAGGCAGGCAGGCAGGCAGGCAGGCAGGGATCCTCCCGGGCGGCCGGGGGTCTCGCCCCTGGAAACGCGGAGGCCTCGAAACTGTGGATGTTCCGAAACCTACGTATCGTGACACTGGACACCGTCGTTGATCGACGTGGCTCCGCATTGCTTTCCGGCTGCCTGCGCCCGACTCCGTGTGCGGCACACAGAAGGCGGTTTCCCCCATGAGCGCCCTCGAAGAGAAGAACAAGGCCGTCGTCCTCGACGCTTTCGACACTTTGTTCAACAAGCGGGACTACGCCGCGGCCGAACGTTTCTGGTCCCCCGGCTACATCCAGCACAGCGCCCATATCGCGCCCGGGCGGGACGGGCTCTTCGACCTCGTCAGGAACCTCCCGCCGGATCTGAGACACGAGTACGAGCTGGTCATGGCCGAGGGCGACATGGTCATGGTGCGCGGCCGCTTCTCGGGACACGCCCAGGCCGCCCCGTGGATCGCCGTCGACTTCCTCCGCGTCGAGGACGGTGTCCTGGCGGAACACTGGGACGTCATCGAGCAGGAAGCCACCCGCGAACAGTCCCTGAGCCACCTGCCGATGTACGGCGACCACTTCCCCGAGGAGCGCTGAGATGAGTGCGTATCGAGTCGCGCAGGTCACCACCCCGAACGGCACGTTCGAGATCGCCGAGCGAGAGACGTCGCAGCTGGGACCCCGCCAGGTCAGGATCGCCGTGGAGGCGTGCGGCGTCTGCCACAGCGATGCGATCTTCGTGGGCAACGGGCTGCCGGGCCTGTCGTTCCCCGAGGTGCCCGGGCACGAGATCGCCGGCCGCATCGAGGAACTGGGCGCAGCGGCTCAGGACCAGGGGTGGCAGGTCGGCGACCGGGTCGCGGTCGGCTGGTTCGGCGGCAGCTGCGGGCACTGCAAGCCCTGCCGTGAGGGTGATTTCATCGTGTGCCGGAGCCTTCAGGTCCCGGGGTGGACGTACGACGGGGGATTCGCCGAGAAGGTCGTCGCGCCCGTGGACGCGCTCGCCCGGATCCCCGACGCGCTCTCGGCGGTCGACGCGGGGCCGCTGGCCTGTGCGGGCGTGACGACCTTCAACGGGCTCCGGCGCAGCTCCGCGCGGCCGGGAGATCTGGTCGCGGTGCTCGGCCTCGGCGGTCTGGGACACCTGGGGGTGCAGTACGCGGCCGCGATGGGCTTCGAGACCGTGGGGATCGCACGCGGCGCCGAGAAGGCCGACTTCGCCAAGCAGCTCGGCGCCCACCACTACATCGACAGCGCCTCCGGCACTCCGACCGCCGAGGCGCTGCAGTCCCTCGGCGGCGCCAAGGTCGTCCTGGCCACCGCGGGCAACTCCGAGGCGATCACCTCCACCGTGTCCGGCCTGGTCCCCCGCGGTGAGCTCGTGGTCATCGGAGCCGACACCGAGCCGCTCGGGGTCACCCCGGCCCAGCTCCTGCTGAGCGGCTACGTCGTACGGGGCCACCCGTCCGGCACCTCACAGGACGTGGAGGACACCATGGCCTTCAGCGCCCTGCACAACATCCGCCCGATGACCGAGACCGTGCCACTGGACCGCGCGGACGAGGCCTACCGGAAGATGCTCGCCGGCAAGGCCCGCTTCCGGATGGTCCTCACCGTCGGCTGACGCCCGGCGTGGGACGACGGGTCGTAGGCGTCCCGCTGGAAGACGACGTTGCCGCCGACGGTGCGGGCATGTGCTCCGACCGCCTTCGCGGGCCCGTGCGCCGCGTCGCCCGTGCGCACCCGTACGCCGGGGAAGTCCGCCCCGAGCCTCGCCTCCATGCCGGACGGTCCCAGGACATCCGGACGGCCCGCGGCCGCCGCCTTGAACAGCCGCGAGTCGCCGGTCCGGGACTGCCCGTGGCCGGCTTGCCGGTGATCGTACTCATGGTCGTGGTCGTGGTCGTGCAGGTGGTCGAAGGTCCCCCTGCCGGACCCTGCCGGGGTCGATCCGCATCTGTCGGTCTACACGCCCTTGGACGGCCGTGCCCGCCTGCGCGTCTGCGCCGAACAGGCCCGGGACGAACCGCGCCCAGGGGGAGTCGGCAGGCGCGGAGAGGTTCGGAACTGCCGCTGCTTGACCTTGCCGCCGGCGGCAGGGTTGAACGATGGCCGGCATGAACAGCACAGCACCGCACAGCAGCAGGGTCGTCGCCGTCACCGGGGCCGGCACCGGGATCGGCCGGGCCACCGCCCGCGCCTTCGCCGCGGAGGGCGCCCATGTGATCGCGATCGGACGGCGCACCGAACCGCTCGAGGAGACCGCTGCCGGGCACCGGCAGATCACCCCGCTGGCCGCCGACATCACAGCCGAGGGCGAGCCCGAGCGCGTCGTCCGAACCGTACTGGAGGCCCAGGGGCGATTGGACGTGCTGGTCAACAACGCCGGCATCGTGCGCGTCGGTGCTCTCGGCATGCTGACGCCGGAGACCATCGCGTCTCAGCTCGCCACCAACCTGATCGCCCCCATCCTGCTGGCCCGAGCCGCCCTTCCGCTCCTGGAGGCGGCGCGCGGGGCGATCGTCAACGTCGGTACGTCGGTGGGGCAGCGGGCCTGGCCCGGCAACTCGGTCTATGCCGCGGCCAAGACCGCCCTGGAATCGCTGACCCGCAGCTGGGCGGTCGAACTGGCACCCCGCGGGATCCGGGTCGTGGCCGTCGCCCCGGGTGCGATCGACACTCCCATCGGCGAACATCAGGGCCTGACGCCGGAGCAGATGGCCTCAGTGCGGGAATGGCAGTTGGCGCATACCCCGCTGGGCCGGATCGGCCGACCCGAGGAGGTGGCCTGGGCGATCACCCGGCTTGCCGCGCCGGCGGCATCGTTCGTCACCGGAGTCGTGCTCCCGGTCGACGGCGGAGCGGTCGTGGCGTGATAGGAGTGGCCGGGGAGGTGGGACGGGTGCAGATCGGCGAGCTGGCCAGGACGACCGGTACGACCGCGCGTGCGCTGCGGCACTATGAACAGGCCGGGCTGATCTCCTCCGAGCGGGCCCCCAATGGCTACCGCGTCTACGAGGAGGCGGCGATCGTACGGGTGCGCAACATCCGCTACCTGCTGGCCGCCGGACTCACCCTCGACGACGTGCGGGTGTTCCTGCCCTGCCTGGACGGCGACGTGGCTGCCGCCGAGCCCTCGGACAAGGGGGTGCGGGTCGCGCTGGAGCGGCTGGCGGTCCTCGACGAACGCATCGCGGCCCAGACCGAGGCCCGCGACCGGCTGGAAGCCGCGCTGCGGCAGAAGACCGGTGACCGGTTCCGCCCCGCGGCCCAGCCTGTTGCCTCATGACAGAAGCTGGAGAACTGCCGGAGCGCGAGCCGCCCACGCAGCCGGCGACCCGAAGGCCCGCCACGGACAGGAAAACACGTTGGCCGGCTGTCGGCGAACTGCGAGGATGCGCCTGTTCCCCTATGGAGGATGCTTGTTCGTTTTCGTGTGTGCAGGGTGCGGCGCCGAGTTGACCACCCCGCTGTCTCCGGTCGCACTGCCGGTCCATGCCCGTCAGGTGTACGGGAACGGGGCCCAACTCCCGGTGCTCATGCAGTCGGGGACGTTTGCCGTGGACCCGGACCCCTGGGGAGGACCGCGGCGGATGTGGGACGAGATCGATCCGGGCGAGGCGGAGGCACGCGGCATCTACGCGCCGGTCCACTCCCTGTCCGACAGCACACCCGGGGCGAGTGTCATCGCGCCCGGTGATATCCGCGGAACCCGGCTGATTCCGGAGAAGCTCGGCGGTGCCTGCTGCGGCCTCGACGGAGCCGACGGGCCCAACATGGCCTGCGAGACCTGCGACCTCCCCGTGGCGACCAGGGTCGACGACTGCTCGCTCTGGCAGGCAGTGCGACTCGGCTCGGACGCCGTGCGCCGCGTCCCCGTCGGCGGTAGCCGCACTGCGCCCCTGTCCTGGGCGGAGCTGGCGGAGAAGGGGGAGAGAACGCCCCCGGTCGAGCCGATCGCCACGTGGGGAGGACCGCTGGGGCCGAGCCACTACTGGTCGTGGAGTCCGCAGTGGGAGGCGGCAGCCGGCCATGCGCTCGCCCACCTGCTGGTGGCCTCCCAGGGGCAGCCGGTGAGTGTCCCGGGCGGACTGACTACGGACGTGTTCCAACGCGCACTCGACGCCCTGCTGCCCACAGGCCCCCCTCAGCGGCGTGCCGCCCTGGCCGGACCGGGACAGCCCTCCCCGGATGCGGGCGTCGGCATCCTCCTCGTACCGGTCCATCCCCAGACGGGTCGGACCTGGACGCCCGCCGGCCCGACTGCGTCGGCATATCTGGTGCCCCTGCCGCTGGGGGTGTGGCTGTGGCTGGTCACTCCTCAGCCGTACCTGCCGGTTCCCGCATCGGGCCGCATACCCCAGGACGTCCTCCGCGACGACCCGCTCCCGCTGCTCCCCAACCGCCTGATCCGGGTCGACCGGGGAACCTTCCAGCACACCTTGGTCCGGCTGCCGGCCGTCCGCAGCCCGTGGCTGCGCACGATCCTCGAAAACCTCACGCGGGGCACCTATGCCGACCTCATCCTCTGACGTCGTGGCCGTGATGTCGTCAGGACGAGGCCGGTTTCGGGGAGGCATCCATGAAGGCGGTGTGGACATGGTCAGTGCGCCGCAGCAGGGACGTGATGACCTCGACGGAGTTGAGGTCCGGTGCGTGGGCCGGCAGGAAGTGGCAGGTCATCGAGTCGTGGGCGTCGATGAACCCCGCACCCGGACGCCACGGTGCGCCGGCTCCGGCAGGTCGGGCTCAGGCCCAGCCCGGCGTCGGCGGGAGCGGCCACCTGGGCGGGGTCGGCAGCGGAGCGTCTGACCGGAGCCGCGTGTCCGTGTCGCGTCCGGCGAGCCAGGCGAGGACGGCGTGGCCCGAGCCGGTGACGGTGGGGCCGGACGGGGCCAGGGTCCAGGCGCGATCGAGGTCGGTGACCTGGATGCGGGAAACCGGGAAGTCGCGTGCCGTGAGCGTGGCGATGGTGTCGTCGAGCGCCCATGTGACGTAGTCGGAAGGCCAGTCGGCCGTGGTGTGACCCAAGTCCAGGTCGACGTGGTGCGTCTCGAGTTCGCGCCGGCAGCGCTGGAGCGTGAACCAGGCGGGGTGCCGCCACCCTGCGAGCGCGGTGACCAGGATGAACCAGCCTTCGGTCGGCATGGCCTGTGTCTCGTCGAGCAGGCGGTCGAGGCTGCCGCGCAGGTCGGCGACGAGTTCACCGGCGGAGCGCTCGGCGCCCTCGCGCAGCACACGGTCCAGAGCGGCGGCGTCTGCCCGTGGGCCGGGCTCCGTGCCGGTGCGGGCCAGTGTCAGCAGCCACCGGTAGACGTCGGCGCTGCGGGCGAGGTGGGTGATCACGTGGCCGCGGCTCCAGCCGGGCAGTGCCGACGGCTCGCGGGCCTGGAGGTGGGTCAGCGAGCCGAGGCCGGCGCGGAGGCGCGCAACAGAGGCTCGGAGCTCGTCTTGGAGGAGATCGATTTCGGCGAGAGCGCTGTCGGTGGTCTCGGTCACGGCCGCTACCTTACGGTCGGTTGACGTATGGCTCACCCAGCAGTGGCGATGCCCTCGCTGACACCCGAACCGTGCGGGTGGCCACCGCCTCGTCCGCCGCGCCGAAGCAGTCGGCGGACGTCGGCAAGGTGGTGGGCGTCGCCGGGAGACGGGCCGGTGCGTCCGGCCGCGAGATCGGTACGGGGCGGCCGAGGCCGACGGATGTCGTCGGCGCTCATCTCCAGGAGCGGTCCCCCGCTCACTTGGTGGGCTCGCGGTTGTAGAGCTTCTTCGCCCACAGATAGCCCCCCAGGGCGATCAGGGCGCACCGACCGAGGGAGAGGATCGCGCTGTTGTCGATCGGGGTGCCCATCAGCAGCCCTCTCAGAATTTCGATGAACGGGGTGAACGGCTGGTACTCGGCGAACCATTTCAGCCCTCCCGGCATCGAGTCGGTGGGGACGAACCCACTGCCCGTCATCGGCAGGATCATCAGCGGCGTCAGCATGTTGCTCGCGGTGGCGACGCTCTTGGCGACCATGGCCAGTGCGACCGACAGCCAGGTGAGCGCGAGGATGATCACGACGAGCATGCCGATCGCGCCGAGCCATTCGCCGACGCCCGCGGTCGGCTCGAATCCCACCAGCAGCGCGACCCCGACGACGGCGGTGACACTCAGCAGGGTCTGGATCAGGCTGCCCAGCACATGACCGGTGAGCACCGAGACCCGTGCGATGGCCATGGTGCGGAACCGGGCGACGATGCCCTCGGTCATGTCGATGGCCACCGAGATCGCCGTGCCCTGGGCCGCGGTCGCCACGGTCATCAGGATGACGCCGGGGACGACGTAGTCCACGTAGGCGTCCCGGCCGTCCGAGGGTCCGCCGAGGCCGGCGCCGAGGATGCCGCCGAGAACGTAGACGAACAGCAGCAGGAAGACCACCGGAACGCCGGCGGCCGTCAGGATGAGCGTCGGATAGCGCAGCATGTGCCGTAACTGGCGGCGCAACATGGTCGCCGAGTCGGCAAAGGCGCGGGAAACAGTACTGGAGGCGCTGCTCATCGGGCGGGCTCCTGTTCCGTGACCGGGTTGCCCGTCAGGGCGAAGAAGACGTCATCGAGATCGGGGGTGTGGACCTGGAGTTCGTCGACGGTGAGCGCGGCGTGGTCGAGCCACTCCAGCAGTGCGCGCAACGCCCGGACATCGCCCTGGCTGGGGATCCGCAGGGTGCGTGCCTCATCGTCGCGGGACGACACGTCCAGCGTCCGGGCCGCGTGGTCGTAATCGCGCAAGTCAGCGAACCGCAGGGTGATGTGGCCGCTGCCGACCTGCCGTTCGAGCTCCTGCGGCGAGCCCTCCGCGACCAGTTTTCCCTGGTGCAGCACGGCGATTCGGTCGGCGAGCCGGTCGGCTTCCTCGAGGTACTGGGTGGTGAGGAAGATCGTGACGCCCTCGTCGGTCACCAGTCGGCGGATGATCTCCCACATGGTCCGCCTGCTGCGCGGGTCCAGCCCGGTGGTCGGCTCGTCGAGGAAGATCACGCGGGGCCGGCCGACCAGCGTCATCGCGAGGTCCAGCCGGCGGCGCATCCCACCTGAACAGCGTGCCGCGGGCTTCCGGGCCGCGTCCGCCAGGTCGAACCGCGCCAGCAGGTCCGCGGCACGCTGCCGCCGTTCCCGGCGGGGCAGGCGGTTCAGGTCGGCCATCAACAGCAGGTTCTCCTCACCGGTGAGGAAGCCGTCCACTGCGGAGAACTGGCCGGTGACGCCGATCGCTGCCCGGACCGCGCAACCAGACGCAGATCGCCGAGGCTTGCAGGGCCGTAGCCCGGAGACTCGGCACCACCACCCCCGCCGGCGCCCGACTGGAGAACACGAGCCAGTTCCTTCTCCACGTCATCGACGACCTGGCCCGCTCGGCCCGGCACTGGCACCGGATCCACTCCGCGTCCTCGGAGGACGTACGAGACTGACGGCCGAACCGGCCACGCCTTCCAACGGACGTGCGCGGTCACCGATCGGTACGGGCATTGCCGCCTGACGGCAGGTCACCGGCCCCTTGTCGGAGCTGCGTTGTCAGTGGTGGGAGATACGTTCGAGGTCTTGGAACCGCTGTTGCCCGACAGGAGTGGAAGATGACCGAGAGCAGTGTGCTGCCCGTGCTCAGGGTGGTGCTGACGGACGTCAACGAGCGTGTGGTGGAGGCGTGGCGCGCCGCGTTCGCCGACACGCCCGGCATCGAGATCCGCAAGGGATCGATCCTCGACGAGGACGTCGACGCCTGGGTCACGCCCACGAACTCCCGGGGCCGGATGGACGGCGGGGTCGACGCCGTCATCAAGCGGTACCTGGGGTCCGGCATCCAGGTCCGGGTCCAGCGCGCGATCCGTGACCGGTTCGCCGGACCCATGCCGGTGGGCAGCGCGGTCTGCGTACCGTCCGGCGCGACCGTCCCGCGGTATCTGATATCGACGCCGACGATGGTGCGTTCCTCGCAGAACGTGAGCGCCACGCTGAACGTGGCGCTGGCGTGCGCGGCCGCTTTCCAGGCCGTCCACCGGCAGAACCGGAAGAAGCCGGGCAGCATCCGGTCCGTGGCACTGGTCGGGTTGGGCGCGCAGACCGGCCAGGTGCCGGCGCGGGTGTGCGCCAATCTCATGTGGACCGGCTACACGCTCTTCCACGACCACTGGTTCGAGGACGACGACGAGCTGCGCTCCACGATCGTCTCCCAGCTCCACGGGATCGAGAACGCGCCCGTCGACCAGCGGGTGCGCATCGTGCCGCCGGCCGCCGTCACGCCCGTCGCACCCGCACCCGCGCCGGCGCCGGCGCCCGAAACCGCCCTTCCCGCTCCCTCCTCTCCTTCTGCCGCGACGAGTGAAGGCACCTCCGCCATGACCGCATCGACGACCGGCGTCCCGGCTCCGGGCCAGCCGTCACAGCCCCAGCCCGACGTGAACGACCCCCTCGCCCTGACCGAGCTCTTCGACGGCGGCGGGGAGGCCTGGCTCCCGCTGCTGAAGCCGGTCATCGAGGCGCAGCCGGACGCCGCACGGTTCATCGGGAAGGGCCGCAGTCACGAGGTGGTACCGGTCCGCGAGCTGACGTTCCAGGCGCTCAAGCCGAACCCGCCGCACAAGTGGAAGGTCGTGGTCTTCGGCCAGAACCCGTATCCGCGGCCGGAGAGCGCCACCGGCATTGCCATGTTCGACAACACCTTCAGCGACTGGAAGGACAGCCAGTTCGGCCGGGTCGTCAGCATCAGGTGCCTCATCAAGGCGGCGGCGATGTGGAAGTACGGCATCGCCAAGAAGACCCCGATCGCGGACGTACGGGCGCTGCTGAAGAAGCAGGACACGGTCCAGCCGCCGGAGTGGTTCCAGGCGATGCTGACGCAGGGCGTGCTGCTGCTCAACGCGTCGCTGACCGCGAGCGGCGACGGGGCGATGGGGCCGGACCAGCACACGGCGTTCTGGCGGCCGGTCGCCGAGCGGATCGTCGAGGAGATCCTCAAGGCCAAGCAGGACGCGGCCGAGGAGGACCGCGGGGTCGTGTTCGCGTGGTGGGGGGCGCATGCCCGCAGCCTGAAGCGAGTCGTCCTGCGGCTCCAGCAGAAGTACCCGGACGTAGAGGTCCGCCACCTCGACCACGCGAACCCGGCGGCACAGGGCGACATCTTCTGCGAGGGCGACCACTTCGCCCAGGTCAACGACGCTCTGGCCTCGCTGGGCGCCGACGGCATCGACTGGCTGCCGAGCAAGGGGTGGAACGAGACGGCGGGCGGCGCGGACGGTGCGGACGGGGGTGTCGCGGCGCGCATGGGCGCGTTCATCGAGTCGACCATGAACCTGCACCAGCTGTACCTGGAGCGCCTCACCAGCGTCAAGGACGAGGGCCTGGTCCTGCCGGCGATCACCGGTGTCTTCGACACCGCGCTGATGGACTTCCAGGGCGCCATCGCCCCGGCTTCCGCGGTGCTGTCCGGGCTCGCCGGGCACATCCGGCGCTCGCACGACTTCGGCAAGCGGCGTGCAGACCAGGCGGCCGGCGGCGGCCTGTCCGCCGACGCGATCGCCGCGCTCCACCTCTACACCTGTGAGTCGGCCTTCTACCGCGAGATCAACAGCGTCCTGCGCTCCCCCGACCGCACCAGGGTCACGCCCTACCTGCCGTACCTGCGGCTGCTGTTCTCGGCGGTCTCGGAGCTGCCGGCCTACACACAGCCGCTGTGGCGCGGGGTGTCGCTGGACCTTCGGGCGCAGTACCCCGTGGGCCGTACGGTGACCTGGTGGGGCGTCTCCTCGTGCACCTCCGAGCTGCAGGTGGCCAGGGCGTTCCTGGGCAGTCGCGGCAAGCGGACCCTCTTCGAGGTGACGCCGGCCCGGGCGGTCGGGATCAAGAGCTTCTCCGCCTTCACCGGCGAGGAGGAGTACATCCTCACGCCGGGGACCCAGCTCAAGGTGACGGAGGTGAGGAGCGAGTCCCGCGGACTGTGCACGGTCCGGCTGAGCGAGGTCACGGACGCTGTTCCCGTGGTCTCCTGAACCGCTCGGCACTGCCGGCGTCCTGGAGGTTCAGTCCCTCGTCGGCAAGTACGGGCAGTGGGTCAGGCGGTGCCCTCGTCCGGCTTGTCGAGGAGGGCCGGCTCCTCCTCGGTCAGGTGCAGAGCTCCTGCGGCGATGTTCTCTGCCAGGTGTGCCGGGTTCCTGGTGCCGGGAATGGCGAGCACGTGCGGACCGCGGTGGTGAGAAGTAGAAGGCGGCCGTGTCGATGTGGTTGACGCCCTGCTCGAACGCACTGTGCAGCAGCCGGACGGCGGCATCGCGGTCGATCGGCGTGCCGTCGGAGTTCCCCATCATGCCGTTGCCCGTCAGCCGCGTCGCGCCGTAGCCGATGCGATTCACTTCCAGGTCCCCGAGCTTCCAGGTCCCTGCTGCCGCCGCCGCGCCCACCGTGCTCCTTCGCCCGCCGGATTCTCAGGTCCTGGAGCATGGAGCCGTCACCGTGTGCTGCGACAGGTCAACGGGCTGGGCGAAACATCACGTCCCCATCCGGAACCAACCATCATCGCAAGGCCGTTGGTCTTGATGAGAAAGCGCTGGTCAGGACTTGGCCTCAGATCTTCCGCTGCCATCCGGCAGAGTGGCGGACGATACGGAAAGCGGCGACATTCTCCGAAACCCACTGCTTGAACGGCCTGGCCGGGGAGCCGGTGACCCGCGAGACCGTGTCGCGCACCTCCAGCAGCTCGTCGTTGACGTCCCCGCCCGTCACATCGAGCACCGCGTCGACGGCTTCCTCCCCGAAGACCGCGGCCAACTGAGCACGAGCCTCCCGCCGGCTGATCTCGACGAAGGGCACATCCCGTCCGAGTTCTGCCGCGACGGCCTCCACCTGCTGCCGGGCTGTCACCGGCTCCGGACCGGTCAGGGCATACGTTCGCCCCCGGTGGCCGGGCACGGTCAGCGCGACCCGCGCCACCGACGCGATATCCGCCGGGTGGATCGTGGGCAGCGCGGTGTCCGCATACGGCGCGCGGACCGCCTCACCGTCGCGGATCGAGGCCGCCCACATCATGACGTTCGACGCGAACTGCGTCGGCCGCAGAATCGTCCAGGCCATACCGCTGTCCTCGAGCAGCTCCTCGACAGCCAGGTTCTCGGCGGCAGGGCCGAGGTGCGGATGGGTCTGGACGGTGATGGACGACACAAGCACCACGTGCTCCACACCTGCCTCCCGGGCGGCATCGAGGAGGTCGGCGTCCGAGCCGATACGGGACACGAGAAACAGCGAGCGCACCCCCTCCAGCGCCGGCTCCAGTGAAGCAATCTCGGTGAAGTCCCCCTCAACGGCCCCGACCCCCTCGGGGAATGAGGTCCGCGCAGCGTTACGAGTGAGACCCCGCACCGGCCCGGTACCGTGCTCGTGCAGCTCCTTCAGCAGAGCACCGCCTATGTTCCCAGTGGCTCCCGTCACGAGAATCACGAGCGTCTTCTCCCATAGTCAGTCGATCAACCGGAGGACACGCTAAAAGCTCAACCACACTTCAGGTCAAGGGGATCTCCGGCAGGTCCTGCTGGGCGCATTCATCCGCATTCGGCCGAGTGCTTCACCGAGCACGTCGACACGACCCTTCACACGGCCCGCAGGGCGGGATTGACTGACACCTCAGGGAGCAGGCGCGACCGTCGGACGGACCGAGTTCGATGCGACAGGACAGCTGTGCAGGACGGCGCCTGCTGCACAGCGAGCCTGGGTTGACATGGCACGACTCTTCACCGAGTGAACGGAGTTGACATGCCGAGTGCGGCGAAGAAGCGACGTCTCAGATCTGGGCGGCGGCAGGTGAGCACGGCCGTGGCGCTGTCACTTGCCACCGCCGTGGCACTTGCCGGCGGCGGCCCGGCCTCGGCCGGGCCCCTCTCCCCGGGGGATGCCTCCGACCAGCGCATTCCCAGTATCACGTCCGGTGACGCGCGTTTCGAAGTCCTGTCACCGACATTGATCCGCACTGAATACGCGGGCGATGGGAAGTTCACCGACGAGCCGACCTTCAACGCGATAGGCCGCACGGGTTTTGCCCGGACCGCCTACTCGTCCCGCGTCTCCGACGGCTGGCTCACCATCAAGACCGAAGCGACCGAATTGCGCTACAAGGTCGGATCAGGACCGTTCGACACGGCCAATCTCTCCGTGCGTGAGACCGCGGGCGACAACGCGGTCACCGCAACTCCCTGGCAGCGGCTGACATGCTCGCTGGGCGCTCTGTGCGAGGCCGAGAAACTCCAACTCGACGGCGTGTCCGTCGCCGAGGACCACAGCGGCCACACCGGCGCGGGCTTCGCGGCCGGCTTCGCGGGAACCGGCAGTTCGGCGAAGGCTGACATCGATGTCAGCAGCGCCGGGACGTACGACTTCGATGTGCGGTACGCCAACTCTGCCGGCGGCGACGGAAAGAACGAGACAAGGACGCTCTCCCTCACCGTGGATGGCGCCGCGCCGCAGAAGGTGTCCCTGCCGACCACAGCGAACTGGGACACATGGAAACTTGTCACCGCGCAGGTGGCGCTCAGCGCCGGTCACCATACTGTGGCGCTCACCCGGACCGTCGCCGACTCCGGGAACGTCAACGTCGACAGCGTCGCCCTGGTCCGCTCCAAGGACCCGTACCCGTCGGTCTCCACCACCGCCATCACCGGCTGTCTGCTCGGCGCGAGTTGCGAGGCGGAGGCGGGGCGGATCTCCGGTGGGGCAGTAAGTGCCGATGACCATCAGGGCTATGCAGGAAGCGGCTTCGTCGCCGAGACGAACCAAGGATCCAGCGTGACCACCCACCTGGTCGGGATCCCCGAGAAGGGCACCTATACGCTGCGGATCCGTTACGCCAACGGCACTGGCGGAGACGGTCTGCACCAGGCCCGTACCGCGTCCGTCTCGTCGGGTGGCACGAACGTCCCCCTGTCGTTCCCGGCGACGGACGACTGGAACGACTGGGAGACCGCGACGGCACCCGTCACGCTGAACGCGGGCGAGGACGACCTCAGCCTCAACTGCCCGGACGCGGCGAGCTGCCACGTCAACCTGGACACCATCTCCCTGGCCCCGGCCGACGCCCCTGCTCCTCAGCCGCATCTCGCACTCGGCGGCTACCGTCGCGGTCTGGACGGTGTGACCGGCAACGGCCCCGCTCCCGTCACCACGCCCGGTCTCCTGAACAAGGACGGCTGGTACCTGCTGGACGACACCTCGTCGGCGCTGTACGACACGACGACGCAACAGGTCGCGCCCCGGCCCCCGCACGGCGGCAGCCCCTACCAGGACGGCTATGTCTTCGGCTTCGGGCACGACTACAAACAGGGCCTGAGTGACCTGGCCACACTGACCGGCCCGTCCGCGTTGTTGCCGCAATGGGCCTACGGGGTCTGGTATTCGGAGTACATCGACCGCACGGCGGCCGACTACGAGAACACGATCCTGCCGGCCTTCAGATCCGAGGGTGTACCCCTGGACGTGCTGGTGACGGACACCGACTTCAAGGCTGTCAACGACTGGAGCGGGTGGGAGATCGACACCGCCAAGTTCCCTGATCCCAAAGGCTTTTTCGACTGGTCGGCCCAAGAGGGGCTGCACAACACACTCAACGTGCACCCGAGTATCCTTGCCTCCGACCCGCAGTTCGCGCAGGCACAGGCAACCGCCAAGGGCAAGTTGACGAAGGGAGGTTGCGCTTCAGCCGCTTCGGTCCAGGGCAACTGCTACACCTTCGACTTCGGCGACCCCGATCAGCTCAAGGCGTACATGGACCTCCACCGCACCATGGACGAGCAGGGCAACGACTTCTGGTGGCTCGACTGGTGCTGCGACCAGTCGCAGGCAGCACTGCCGGGAGTCACGCCGGACGCATGGATCAACCAGCAGTACGCCGCTCTCACCGGCCACGGCTCCGGCCGGGGCTTCGTGCTGTCCCGCGCCTACGGCTCACTCCAGGCCGGCGGCTACAGCGGCCAGCAGGGCCTGCCGACCGGGCCGTGGGCGGACAAGCGCAGCACCGTCCACTTCACCGGTGACACCTCCTCGACCTGGGGCACCCTGAAGCTGGAAGTCGGCTACACCCCGGGCGAGTCCGCCGCCACCGGGCTGGCCGCCATCACCCACGACATCGGCGGTCACAACGACACGACGGGCCTCAAGGGCTCGGAGACCTACACCGACGCCGGAGGCACGCACAGCACGCACAAGCTGCCCGACGACCTGTACGCCCGCTGGGTCCAGTTCGGCACCTTCCAGCCGATCGACCGGCTGCACAGCAACCACAGCGACCGGCTGCCCTGGCAGTACGGCCCCCAGGCACGGCAATCGGCGGACAAGTTCCTCAACCTCCGTGAGAACCTGGTCCCGTACACCTACTCGCTGGCCGAGGAAGCCAACCGAACCGGCACTCCCATCGTCCGTCCCACCTACCTGGAGTACCCGGACGAGGCGCAGGCGTACGCCACCGCGGGCAGCGAATACTTCTACGGCTCCGACATCCTGGTCGCCCCGGTCACGACAGCCGGGACGACCGCAACCACCTCGGTGTGGTTCCCGCCGGGCCAGTGGACCGACTACTTCACCGGAAAGACCTACCAGGGCGGCACCACACAGGAGATCACGACTGATCTCAACTCGATGCCCGTGTTCATGAAAGCCGGGGGAATCGTTCCGACCCGAACTCATGACGCCACGAGCAACGACAAGGCTCCGCTGACCCGACTGACGCTGACCGTCGCCCCCGGCGCATCGGGCGAATACACCCTCTACGAGGACGACGGCTCCCCCGCCGCCGCGCGCCACCGGGGCCACAGCGCCACCACGACCATCCGATACACCGAGCACCGTGGGCACCACACCGTCACCATCAGCGCGGCGAAGGGCTCCTTCCACGGCCAGGTACGAAGCCGACAATGGACGCTGTCCGTCCTCGGAGCCGACCACATGCCGGCAAAGGTCACCACACACGAGGGACGACTCGCCCCGAGCCACTATCAGTGGAACGCCGCCACGGGCGTCTTGACTCTCACCCTCCCCCGACGCACCGTGCATACCCCGATCACCATCGCCTACTAGGTGCCGCATCGAGCAACGTTCGCCCTGTCGTGACGCGTCGTCCGGACGGTGCTCCGGGCGGCGCGTTGTGCGTCATGCCGTGCTGGTCATGGACGGGGAGACCGCCGCCGGGCCGTACGGAGGGGCGCTCACCGGTCGTCCCGGGAGGCGTCCTCGAGGGTGTCGGGGTCGGTGACCCAGCCTGCGTCGAGGATGAGCCGGGAGGTTCGGTGCAGTGCGAGGAATCCGAAGGGGCGGTCGAAGCAGACGCTGATCGTGCGGGCCCTGAAGGGGTGGCGCGGGATGCCGCCGGCCATCCCGGAGAAGGCGGCGACGGCCGCGGAGCGGAAACCGCGTGCGCCGAACGTCGCCGTCATGGACTGTGCGGCGGCCTGGACAGCAAGTGGCTCGGTGCTTATGCCGGGGAAGTGGCCCTGCGAGACGTCCGTCGCCGTGCGCAGGCCGAACAGGTCGGGATGGTCGAGCAGGTCGTGGTGGGCTCTGACGGTGAACGGCACGGTGGTCACGTGGAGCCTGGGTTCGCCGTCGACGCTGGGGACGCGGGTCACGGACAGCCCGGGGCCCGGGGCGCCGTAAGGGAGGTGCTCGCCGGGGATCATTGCCCGGCGGTTGTGGAGTGCGCCCACCGCGCCGGTCAGAACTTGGCCTGCGGTTGCGTCAGGTGTTCCGAGGTACAGGTGGACGTCGATGCCATGGGTACCGATGACCTGGAGTTCGGTGAGGGGGCCGGCCGCCGTCTCCGCGATGCCGACTCGGTTCAGGAGACTGGTGGTTCGGAACAGGCCGGCCAGGTCGCTGCCGCACCAGGGCCCGGCTTCGGCTTCCATCGCGCCCGGAGTGAAGGGCCGGATCCAGTCGGTACGGAGGGTCAGGGCGCCGGCCAGCACCAGCAGAGTGTCGTCGTCCACGGGGACCGGCATCGCGTCGACCTGTCCTCGGGTGCACCGGGCTGCCCACGTGTCCAGGTGCGACCGGTCGCTGACGGGGTCACCGGTGAGCTGCCCGTGCACGTCGACGGGCAGTCGGTCCAGCCAGGCCGGCTCGACGGGCAGGGTGTCGCGGGTCCACAACCCCAGGGCCGCATCCAGGCCACGCGTCGCCCCGAGCGTGGCGAGCAGGTCTCGTGCGGCCGTTGCG
This sequence comes from Streptomyces sp. NPDC001443, assembly GCF_053597355.1. Lineage (NCBI taxonomy): Bacteria > Bacillati > Actinomycetota > Actinomycetes > Kitasatosporales > Streptomycetaceae > Streptomyces > Streptomyces sp. NPDC001443. Next base: position 12,004 of record NZ_JBSFIA010000068.1, on the reverse strand, counting down.
GCCCCGTCCGCCGGGATGCCGAGTGCGTCCGAGAGTTCCTGCCGGGCGGGACCTGCGGCACCGTCGGCGAGAAGGCCGAGCAACGGCCACACCCCGGCTGCGGCAAGTACCGTGCCGTCGTGGGGCAGGGTCGCGGCCCAACGCGCGGCCAGTCCGTTGATGGCTCTGACCGTGCCGTGACTGGCCATGCCCGCCCTCTCGTCGCTCCCGGAACCTCACGAGAGTAGAACCCTGAAGTACCGACCGGCGAACGAATTGAACGCCGCGACGTCCGCGGGCCCAGGATGAACTCCGTCCCGAACCGGAGAACGAAGAGGATGGAGGCGATGGCCCGGAGGGTGTTGATCTGCTTCGGCGTCAGGCGAGGGCGGCGACCGGCGGGGTGAAGGCGCCGATGATGACGGCGACGCGCACGTAGTGCCAGCGGTCCCAGCGGTTCATCTGCTCCTTCCAGTCCTCGGGGCGGGTCTCGGGAGTCCACGTCCTGTTCCGGTTGTTGATCGGGACAAGCAGCAGGAGCGACATGATCACACTGAGTATCGGCAGTCCGGCGGCGGTGACGACGAGGCCGGTGCCGTGGCGGTGCCATCCGGCGACGGCCCGCGAACTCGCCGAGCACCAGGGCTGGGACGCGGTCACCACGCGCCGACTCGCCGAGCGCATCGAGTACAGCCGGCCCGTCCTCTACAGCCACTTCCGCGGAAAGCGCGAGATCATCGGTGTCGTCGCCCTCCAAGGCGCCGCCGAGCCGGCCGTCGCGCCGCGGGCCGCGACCGCCGCCGCGGACGGTCCGCGCGCCCGGGTCGCCGCCCTCGCCCGCGGCTACCTCGACTTCGCCGAGCGCAATCCGGCGGTCCACGACGCCCTGTTCCAGCTCGACGGCGGCCTTGCGTACGCGCAGGAGGACACGCCCGAGCCGCTGAAGGACGCCTTCGCCGCCCTGCTGGAATGCCTCGGCGAGGTCGCAGGCGACGGCGTCCACGCGGGGATGTTCACCGAGGTGTTCTGGGCGTCCCTGCACGGGATCGCCACCCTGACCCGGTCGGGACGGCTGCCGCCGGAAGACACCGAGCAGAGGATCGAACTGCTGGTGGACCGTCTCGCCGTACTCTGACGCGCCTTCCCGGCGGGCACGTGGCCGCGGCCCTCGAATCCCGCCACTGCCTGCCTGTGACATCGCTTCCGGTCCCTCGCGCCCGCTCGGCACGGCGCTCCACGACGACATGGCCGCCTACGCCACGTCCTTGCGGGCCGAGGGGGTGCCCGTACCGCAACCACCGGCAGGTGCGGCCCGAGCCGTCCCCACTCGGCATCCGAGAGATCGTCGCGTTCATGCTGCCCCATTGGGCATGCGCTCCCCTGTCGTCGCGCCAACCAGGTCGCGATCTCGTCCACTACCGCAGGGCCGACATGTCCTGGCTGCGCATACTCGGCCGGCGTGGGTCGGCCGGTGCCGGGAAAGAACAGGTGGTCGACCTCCTCGTGGATCCTGACTGTCACGTCGGGCCGGCGCACCAGGGCACGCTGCCAGCCTGTCAGGTCGTCGGCGACGGTCACTTGGTAGTCCCCCCTGAAGGATCAGCATCGGACAGACCAGTTGGGCCGCCGTGGCCACCGGGTCGGAGGCGCGCAGATCGAGCCAGTAAGCGGCGGAGAAGCCCAGTGGCAGCAGGCTTGACGGCGTGTCAGGGGTCCTCGAGGTGGCCGAGGAGCGCAGGGTGCGCGGCGCGGTGGAACGGCACTACCGGCTGCGACAGGACCGGGCTGTGATCGGCTCCGAGGTGGTCCGCACGCTCACCGCCGAGGACCACCGGCAGGCATTCGCCACCGCAATGACCGCCCTGCTGGCCGAGTTCACCGCCTGTCTCGACCGCGACAGCGCTGATCTTGTGGCCGATCTCGTGGGTTACCGGCAGCATGCGCTCTGGCTCAGCCCGGCGGAACTGGAGGAACTGATCGGCGAGCTGCGTGCGGCCATCGCTCCGAAGCTCGCCGACCGGCCGAGTCCCGAACGGGCGCAATATCTGCTCAGCCCCATCCGCTTCCCGATGGAAGCCCCTCAGGCGGAACCCGAACGGCCCACGACAGGAACCGAGCAGGCGAAAGGCACATGATCGCCCGGACAGCTCCGGGCTAGACCTTCGAGCCCGCCTTCCAGTCCCGGGCGAGGAGTCCGAGCAGTACCTCGTCCAGGAACTCGCCCATCACCCAGGCCGAGGAGCGCAGCACGCCCTCGCGGACGAAGCCGTTGTGCTCGGCGGCGCGGAGCATCGCGGCGTTGTCCGCCAGTGTCTCGATCTGCAGCCGGTGCAGGCCGCGCACGACGAAACCGTAGTGACACAGCGCCGCGACCACGTCCGTGCCGTAGCCCTTGCCGCGGGAGGACGGCAGCAGCCCAAGCCCGATGTGCGCACACCGGTTGTGGTTGTCGATGCCCCACAGCGTCGCCGTGCCGACCAGGGTGCCGGCCTCCAGTTCCACCACGGAGAACCGGACGCTCCCCTCGTGTGTGTCGTCCACCTCGAGCCGCGGATCCTTCGAGCCCGGCGCGATCGGCCGCCACGGCCCGGCCTCGGCCCGCGAGGAGTTGACCACGTCGTCGTAGAGCTCGGTCCGCAGGACTGGGATGTCGTCCTCGTGCCGGGCCCGCAGCCCGATCTTGTTGCCTCGAAGCATGTGGGCTTCCTATCCGACCGGGCCGGCCGGCGGCAAACCAATAAGGCACTTCGACGGCCGGCCGAAGACGTCGTCGCTCGGCAGGATCGGTGCGGTGAAAACTGATGGGCCGCAGGTCTCCGCGTCGACATACTGAGGGCGGCTGTCCCGTCGCCGAAGGAGACGTGCCCATGGAGGTGCCGGCGTTCACCGTGCTCGTGACCGAATCCGGGAGCGGGGGGCGGGAGGCCCTGCAGGCAGTCCGAACGGTGACCGGACTGAGCCTGTGGCGCAGCAAGCTTCTTCTGGGCAGCGCCCCTGCGGTGGTTCTGGGGAATGTCCCGCTCGACACCGCCGTCGTCGCGGCCCGGCATCTGCGGGAGACCGGTGTGCCCACAGCCGTCCGCTGTACCTGGTGCGACAGGGCAGTGCCCCGCGACGAGACGCCGCTCGCCCCGGCCCCTTGCGCGTCCCGCCACTGGCCGGCCGCCCATTGCCAGGCGAACTCCCTGACCCACTGTGATTGCGAGTTCTGCAGCGCCTACGGGCCCACCGGCCTCACCCTCTGAGGCCGCGTCGACGTCATCCCGCAGGGGAACGGTCCTGCGGGGATGCCACCGAGCGCGAGCCACGGATCCGTGCCTGAGGCCGGCTCCTTTCATCCGGTCCCTCGGAATCGGTCGTCTAAGCTGGCGTGGTGACTGATGGACAGGAGCGTGTGCAGCCGTCCGGAGTGTGGGCCACGGCGGTGGGGGTGGCCAGGGTGCGGGCGCTGGAGACCGAGCGCGAGAACGCACTGTTCCGCGACCCACTGGCACAGGCCTTCGCCGCCGCCGGCGGCCTGTGGCCCTCCTCGCCACCACTGCCCGATGACGAGGGCGCGCGACGACGCCGGCTGGCCGTGTCGTTCTCCATCGTCATCAGGACGAAATTCCTCGACGACCTGTTGCAGCAGGCCTCCGCGTCCGGGATCCGGCAGGTCGTACTCCTCGGCGCCGGCATGGACAGCCGGGCCTTCCGGATGGACTGGCCCGAGGGCACCCGGCTGTTCGAGGTCGACACCGCCGTACCGCTGGACTTCAAGGCTTCGGTGCTGCGCCAGGAGCGCGCCGTCGCACGCTGCGAGCGGATCACCGTCCCGGTGGATCTGCGTGAGGACTGGCCGGCCGCGCTGGCCGCCGCAGGACACGATGCGGCGGCGCCGACCGTGTGGATCGCCGAAGGACTGCTGATCTATCTGCCCCAGGACGCGGTGGAACTGCTGCTGGCCCGGATCAGCGCGCAGTCGGGGCCAGGCAGCCGGATGGGGCTGACATTGGGTGCGCACGGCACGATCGAGCGCTTCGGCGCGGACGCCGCGCCGGGATCAGCGGCGTCCATGTGGGTCTCGGAGATGCCCGAGGACCCGGTGGGCTGGCTGGCCGGGCACGGCTGGAAGGCCGACAGCCACACCCTGCGCGAGCGCGCCGCCGCCTACGGCCGCCCGGTCAACACCCCGCCGCAGCGCCAGGAGCAGCCCGGCGGACTGATCTCGGCGATCCGCCGCTAGAGCGACTCCCGGCTCCCGGCCCCCCTGGACGACCGGTTCCGACTGGGGCCCGGTGAGGGCCACCAGGTACGACGAGACCGCCGCCTCCTGGGAGGCGGCGGTCGGTCTCACGTCATTCCTGTCCTGGGCAAGCTCCGTCCGAAGCCGGACCCTAGTAGTCCCCGCGGCCCCCGCGGTCCCCGTAGTGGTCCCTGACCACCCGGAAGCTGCCCACGACGCCGTGGTGGATGTCGATGCCCTTGGTCCAGCCCGGGCGCACGCCGTTGCTGGAGCTGAAGGGTCCGACGGTGGCGACGGGTGCGCCGTTGTCGCAGACCGCACCGCGGAATACCTCGACGGTCCGACGGGACTCGTTGCGGACGTTCAGGCTCCATGCGCCCAGACCGCTGACCACGGTGATGCAGCCATCGGGGTAAGCGGAGTACGACCGCTCGTTGATGAAGATGCGGCCCTCCTCCCGATGCCCGCCGCCCCTGTGACCGCCGTTGCCCCTGTCGCCTCCGTAACCCCTGTCGCCGTCGCCCTCGTCGCCCTTGCTGTTGTTGTTGCCGTTCTGCCCGTTGCCGCCGCCGGGCAGGTCGGCGACGGCCGGAGCCGCCTGGGGAGCCGGGGCCGCCTCGGGAGCCTTGACGGTCTGGGGAACCGGAGCCACTTGGGGGGCCTGGGCGGAGGCGGCCGGGGCGGAGGCGGCCGAGGCGTAGGTGATGCCGGTCGCGGCCAGAGCCGCGGCGGCCGTGACGGCGGCGGTGACCGCCTTGGAACGAAGCTTCATGTCGCTGTCTCCTGTTGCAGGGATGCCGACCCGTCAGCCGACTCGCGATCGAATTTACCTATAGCTGACATATCGGTCATATTGAAAGATCGCCGGAGCAGCGCCAATGGGGGTATTTACCGCACTTTCCAAAGCCGACACGCAGTCATATCGCCATCACGAGCGGCAAATTGACCTAAGATTAGCCCCTTTGGTGGATCTTTGACCGCTCACGGCTCCTCGATACCTGCGTGTCGCTACGGCCATGGGGCGATCGGCCGTGATACGAGGAGGCTCGCTGCGCCGAAGCCCGCCAGCCCCGTGGACAACGCCCGTGATCAGTGTGCCTGGACCGTGACGACGATCTTCTTTCCGGCGTGGAGCCCCTTCTCGAGACGGCGGTGTGCCTCGACGACGTCGTCGAGCGCGAACACCTTGTCGATGGCGGGCCGCAGCGCCCCGAGGCGTACACCCGCGTTCAGGAAGGCCGCCATGCGCCTGACCACGACGGTGTCGAGGGTGTGCTCGAAGCTCCGGTAACTGAAGACCGTGAGCGGTGCGCCGCTCGGGAAGGGCGTGGGCCGAGGGTCCAGGAAGCCCGCGGCGACCAGTGTTCCGCCAGGTCGCGCCGCCTCGATGAGATTTTGCTGGCCGGGGCCCATGACCAGATCGAGGACGATGTCGGCACCGGCCCCACCGGTGTGGTGGCGGACGGCTTCGGCGACGTCCGTGCGGTCGGTGGCGACGACCGCGGCGGCCCCGGCGGCGAGCAGGTCGTCCGTCCTCGCGGTGTGCCGGGTGAGGGCGATGGGCACGGCGCCGATCTGATTGGCGATCTGTATCGCCGCCCGGCCGACGCCTCCGGACGCGGCCGTGATGAGGACGTGGTCGCCGGGCCGCATCCCCGCCTTCTCTACGAGGGCGCCGTAGGCGGTGGAGTACGCGACCCAGACCGCCGCCGCCTCCGTGACAGCGAGCGCGGCCGGCCGGGCGACGACCCGGCTCGCGGGGAGCGTGGTGTATTCGGCGTAGCTGCCCCTGGCGCTCGCGTCCGGAACGGCCGCGAGGATGACCGGATCGCCGATCTTCAGCCCGGTGACCTCGGGGCCCAGCGCGTCGACGACGCCGGTTCCTTCGACGCCGAGACGAGCGTGCGGCAGGGGCACGGCCGCGGGCGACGTACCGGAACGCATCATCCCGTCGAGCGGGTTGACGGCGAACGCCTCGATCCTGACCCGCACCTCGCCGACGGCGGGCTCGACGACCGGCTCCTCGACGACGTGCATGACCTCCGGTCCGCCGAACTCGTCGAACACAACGACTCGTGGCATGGTGAATCCTCCGCATCACATGCTGGTTTCGTTTCCCGCTAAGGACGTTACGGAGCCGCGCGTTACCTCCTGGTACCTTCGAATGTCATGCAGAACGTGGCCGGACCAGCCTTCCTCGCCGACTGCCCCACCCGCCTGGCGGTCGAGATCATTTCCGACAAGTGGGCCGTGCTCGTGCTCTTCGGGCTCAGCCGACAACCCCGCAGGCACGGTGAGCTCGTCGACCTCATCGGCGGCGTCTCGCGCAAGGTCCTCACCCAGACGCTGCGCCGGCTGCAGCAGTACGGCCTGGTCGCACGCCATGCCGAAGCGCCTCGGCGGGTCGAGTACAGCCTCACCGACCTCGGCCGCACCCTCGTCGAGCCCATCGAGGTCCTGACGGACTGGGCGAGGGACCACGGCGGCGCCGTCCTCGACTTCCAGGAGGCGGCGCAGGCCGCCGCTCGCCACGGCCGACCGCACTGACCGGCGTCGCGGCGCCGCCCGCCCGCGAGCATTTGGTCAGGGTCGGAACATCACGCTCGGAACCAAGCGCGCCTCGTCGTGCGGGCGTGCGTCGGGCCAGTGGCACCGGGCCGCAGAACAATCGCACGAGCGGCCGGTCCCGCAGATCCATCGACCACAGAACGGGTACTCGGACCGGGAACCGATCCCTGGCAGAGGAAGGGAGCGGTCATGATGGCCCGTCATTCGGTTCAGCAAGGCGTACTCGTCCTCACGGTGGACGACGACCCGGGCATCAGTGGCCGGACCGCGCTGCTCGAGCAGATCAGCGATCTCGTGCTGGGGCTCCGGCCCGCTTCTCTCGTCGTCGTCCTCCGTGCACCGGCGGCCACCGACGCGGTGGTCGGCGTCGTCCTGCGCGCCCATCGCCTGTGCAACCGGCTGGGGCTCGTGATGTCCGTGACGACGCACAGCGCCCCCGTCCGACGCTCGCTCGAGGCGAACGCGGACACGGACGGCACCCGTCTGGTCGTCTACGCCCGTGCCGACACCGCCATCGCCACCGCAGGCGTACTCACCGCCGCGTCGACCCCGGCCGTCGCACGGCCCTGACCCGCCCGGCCGAACCCGGCCACCACCGGGGCCCGTCGCCGGTGCTTCCCCCACCGTTCAGCGACGTACCACACGCAGCGCCGACGGCGAGGCGTGGCGGACGGGACGAGCGACCGGTTCGCGATAGCGTCTTCGCAAAGCAGACCGACATCCGCTTGTCCGCCATGTCATCCTTCCCCCCTTCCGCAGGGGCCGGCGTACGTCGTGGTTCGGACCGGCAGGCAGGGCGACCTCGGTGCGGCTTCCGGGCTGGACCCGGTTGAGGAGGATCATGAGCGGACCGTTGCAGCGTCTCGCCGAGGCGCCCGCACCACCCGCGGCGCCTGCACCGTCGGGACGCCGACTGCTGGGCTGGCTCTCCACGACCGATCACAAGGTGATCGGTCGTCTGTACATGGTGACGGCGTTCTGCTTCTTCCTCCTCGCCGGGCTGTTCGCCCTCGCCATGCGTGCCGAGCTCGCCCGTCCCGGCATGCAGTTGATGAGCGAGCACACCTACGATCAGCTCTTCACCATCCACGGCACGATCATGATGCTGCTGTTCGCGACCCCGATGTTCGCCGGGTTCACGAACGCCGTGATGCCGCTGCAGATCGGCGCCCCGGACGTGGCGTTCCCCCGGCTGAACGCGCTGTCGTACTGGATGTACCTGTTCGGCGGGCTGATGGTGGTCTCCGGGTTCCTGGTGCCCGGTGGTGCGGCCGGCTTCGGCTGGTTCGCCTACGCGCCGCTCAACAGCGCGTACAACTCCCCCGGCGCGGGCGGGGACCTGTGGGTGATGGGGCTGGTGGTCACCGGTGTGTCGACCACGCTCGGCGCGGTCAACTTCGTGACCACGATCCTGTGTCTGCGCGCCCCCGGCATGACCATGTTCCGGATGCCGATCTTCACCTGGAACGTGCTGTTCACATCGATCCTGGTGCTGCCCGCGTTCCCGGTGCTCACCGCCGCGCTGCTCGCCCTGGAGTCGGACCGGAAGTTCGGATCGGTGGTCTTCGCCGCGGCGAACGGCGGGGCCCTGCTGTGGCAGCACCTGTTCTGGTTCTTCGGGCATCCCGAGGTGTACATCGTCGCGCTGCCGTTCTTCGGCATCGTCTCCGAGATCATTCCTGTGTTCTCGCGCAAGCCGATGTTCGGGTATCTGCCGATGATCGGGGCGACGATCGCGATCACCATGCTGTCGGCGGTGGTGTGGGCGCACCACATGTTCGCCACCGGGGCGGTGCTGCTGCCGTTCTTCTCCCTGATGTCGCTCCTGATCGCCGTGCCGACGGGGATCAAGTTCTTCGCCTGGCTGGGGACGATGCACCGGGGCTCGCTCTCCTTCGAGACCCCGATGCTGTGGTCGCTCGGCTTCATGGTGACGTTCCTGCTGGGCGGCCTGAGCGGGGTGCTCGTGGCATCGCCGCCGATCGACTTCCATGTCACCGACTCGTACTTCGTCGTGGCGCACCTGCACTACGTGCTGTTCGGCACGGTGGTCTTCGCGATGTTCGCCGGGTTCTACTTCTGGTGGCCCAAGTTCACCGGCCGGATGCTGGACGAGCGGCTGGGAAAGTGGCACTTCTGGCTGCTCTTCCCGGGCTTCCAGACGACGTTCCTGGTGCAGCACTGGCTGGGTGCGGAGGGAATGCCCCGCCGGTACGCCGACTATCTTCCGGACGACGGGTTCACCCTGCTCAACACGATCTCGTCGGCGGGCGCGTTCCTGCTCGGGGTCTCCACGCTGCCGTTCCTCTACAACGTCTGGTACACGGCCCACCACGGGCGGCGGGTCCACGAGGACGATCCCTGGGGCTTCGGGCGCGGTCTGGAGTGGGCCACCTCCTGCCCGCCGCCGCGGCACAACTTCGTGGCGCTGCCCCGGGTGCGCTCCGAGTCCCCGGCGTTCGATCTGCACCATCCCGAAGCCGCGCGGCGGGCGGAGAAGGAGGGACAGCGGTGAAGGCCGAGGCGATGCTCTTCGGCGGTGTGGCCGTCTTCTTCGGTGGCGCCGCCGCGCTCTACGGTGTGTGGTCGCACTTCGACCCGGCCGGAACGGCGGCGCTGATCGTGGCGTTCGGTATGGCCTCGCTGGTGTCGTTCTTCTGCGCGATGCAGTACGTACGCCGCGGGTCGCGTCCTCAGGACCGTACGGACGCCGAGGTGGCCGACTCCGGCGGGCCGCTGGAGTTCTTCCCGCCGTACAGCCCGTGGCCGGTGGTCACCGCGCTCGGCTTCGCGGTGACGGCGACCGGAGTGGTGTTCGGGCTGTGGCTGTTCCTCATCGGCTTCGGTGTCATGGCCCGGGGGATCGCCGGGCTGGTGTTCCAGTACGTGAATCGGGGGACCGGTCAGCAGGAGTGAGCGGCCGGCGCGGGGCGCCCGGCCGGAACGAGGTCACCGGGCGGTGGTCGCTCTCGTAGCCGCCGGAGAGGTTCTGCCGGACCTCTCCGCTCTCCTCGCCCTCGGTCAGCCGTTCCTGTTCCGCGTGCAGCAGGGCACGGCACAGCGTGCGGGTGAGGAGGAAGGCGAGGACGGGGGCGACGATCAGGGCGGTCCGCAGGATCCAGGTGAGGGCGTTGACGGAGACCCGGAAGGTCTGCGCGGTGATGTCGTTGCCGCCGGCCAGCAGCAGCACACCGTAGAAGGTGACGCCCGCCGCGCCGAGGCCGGTGCGCACCGGCCGTTCGCGGGGGCGGTCGCACAGGTGCTGTTCCCGCCGCCACTCCCCGGTCAGCCGCTGTTCGACGAAGGGCCAGGCGTACAGGACGGCGAACAGCAGGCCCGGCAGGACGACGGCGGGCAGCAGCACGTTCCACATGAGGGTGTGGCCGGCCACGTTCGTCTCCCAGGGCGGGACCATGCGGAGCGCGCCCTCGAGGAAGCCGACGTACCAGTCCGGCTGGGAGCCGGTGGAGGCCTGGTCCGGCCGGTAGGGGCCGTACACCCACACCGGGTTGATCTGCGCGATTCCGGCGAGCAGGACCAGTACCCCGGCCACGGTGAGGGAGAGACCGGTGGAGGAGGCGGTGAACTGGGGGTAGAGGGGTTTGCCGACGGCGTTGGAGTTGTGGTGGCCCGGGCCGCGCCACTGGGTGTGCTTCAGGTAGAAGACCAGGATCAGATGCAGGGTGAGCAGGGCGACGAGCACGCCCGGCAGCAGCAGGATGTGCAGGCTGTAGAGCCGGGGCACGATGTCGTGGCCGGGGTACTGGGACCCGAACCCGAACAGGGCGAGGTACGTGCCCGCCACCGGGATCGACAGCATGATGCCCTGGGCGATGCGCAGACCGGTGCCGGAGAGCAGGTCGTCGGGGAGCGAGTAGCCCGCGAAGCCCTCCGCGAGTGAGATCGCGAAGAGCGTGACGCCGATGACCCAGTTCAGCTCCCGGGGCCTGCGGAAGGCACCGGTGAAGAAGACCCGCAGCAGATGGACGCCGATCGCGGCGAGGAAGACCAGCGCGGCCCAGTGGTGGGTCTGCCGCATCAGCAGGCCGCCGCGCACGCCGAAGCTGATGTGGAGGGTGGAGTCGAACGCTCCCGACATCAGTGCGCCGCGCAGGGGGACATAGGGGCCCGAGTAGACGACCTCGCTCATCTCGGGCCGGAAGAAGAACGTCAGCCACACACCGGTCAGCAGCAGCACGATCAGGCTGTAGAGGGCGATCTCGCCGAGCAGGAAGGACCAGTGGTCGGGAAACGCCTTGCGCAGCAGCTGCCCGGCGCCGTCGTGGAGGGGAAGCCGGGCGTCCACGGCGTTCGCGAACCGCTCCCCCGGCGGACGGCCCTCGCTTTCCTTCGCATCCTCCGCCGCAGGACCCACGAAGCGCCCACCTCTCGACCGTTCCCGCTTCTACGCTCCCGTCATCCGTTGCCCGGCGGGCGGGTGCCGACTGCCGGGCCGACGAGCGACACCCGTGTGCCCGGGCCACGGCACCCGAACGGCGGACGGCCGACGGCCCCTATGTGTTGGGCCGGGCCGCGCTGATCTCGCCCAGGACGGACGCGGCGTCGCGTTCCATCGCGAGGTCGCCCAACGCGATGATGCCGACGGGTCGTTCACCCTCGACGACCGGCAGACGCCGTACGGCGTGCTCGCGCATCAGCTGCACCGCTCGGTCCAGGCTGTCGTCCGGAGTGATGGTGACCAGGTCCTCACTGGCCGCCTGCATGACGGTGGTCCGGTCCGGGTCGACGCCCTCGGCGAACGCCCGCACCACCAGGTCGCGGTCGCTGACCAGGCAGCGAAGGTCTCCGTCCTCGGTCACCAGGACCGCGCCGACGTCCTCGTCCCGCATCATCCGGGCCGCGGCGGTCACCGATGCCTGCGGCTCGACGGTGACGAGGTCACGGGTCATGATGTCGCGTACGTGCTGGGCCATGGCATGGCCCCTTTCTCGTTGTCCGTCGGTACCTCTGCGACGACCGGGTGCCCGTGGGACGTGTGGCTGACGCCGGTCCGGCCGGTAAAGCTCATCCGCGTGGTTGCGCGTCGACGACGGCGGCGGGTTCCGTGGCGCGGGCGACCAGTGCGTAGGCGGTCTCGGTGAGGCGGAGGTGCCGTTCGCGCACATAGCCGTCGAGCAGCCGGGCGGCCTCGCGGACGGTGGTGCCCGCGTACTGCGCGATCATGCCTTTGGCGATCTCCAGGGTGGCCTTGGCGGCGATGACGCTCTGCAC
>NZ_JBSFIA010000067.1:0-31911 GCF_053597355.1 Streptomyces sp. NPDC001443 | reverse complement strand
GAACTCCCGCTACGGCAGCCCCGCCCAGGCCTGGGACTTCTGGCAGACCCACCACTGGTACTAAACCCACCAGCGCCGGACACACCCCGCCCACAACAGGCACCACACGACACCGACCGCCGCCTCACACGAAGCGGCGGCCTTGTCGTATCCGGCGTCCTTGACTGCGGGGCTACGGCGCCCAGGGCTGGCCGACCGCCCAGCTCACGTCGTCCGTCCAGGAGGTGGCGCTGTCCCAGGCGTTCGAGCCGCCGTTGCTCGCGATGTAGACGCTGAGGTTGTAGTGCCGGATGAATCGGGTCGGGTAGTTGTACGACGCGAGGGAGCTGCCCGTGCCGCTCTTGCCGGTCGTCGGACAGAACGTCGCGTCGGCTCTGAACTGGGCCGTGCCGTCCATGGGTTGGCGGTAGAGCCGGAAGTTGGAGTGCCGCAGGAAGTCTCCTGGGTAGTTGCGCGACTCGAAGGAGACGCAGGAGCTGCCGGCCAGACCCCGGCGGACTATCCAGGTCGCGTCGCTCTTGTCGAGTGCCGAACTGCTGGAGGTGACCGAGGAGACGACCGCCGCGTTGTTCTGGTGGCGGATGTAGTCGGTCGTGCAGCACGAGGTGGTGGCGCGCAGCGAGATCTCCGAGCCCGGGGTCAGCGAGCCGGTGCTGCCGGTCGCACCGCCGTAGCCGACGGAGACGATGTCGGCCTGCACGGCGTCGTCCGCCGCGTCCGTCGGGATGCCGGAGGTCATGACCCCTTCGAAGAAGGATCCGATGGAGCCGTTGCTGTTGTCACCGCCGGTGCCGAGGACGATCGCGCCCTCCTGGTGCATGGGCGAGTATCCGCTGGTGGTGGGCTCCGCGCCGGAATAGGTCGTGGTCAGGGCGCCGGATTGCGCATTGCCGTATTTCAGCGCGAAATGGTTCTGTCCGTTGTTCTTCAGTAACGCGGTCACAAACGGCAGCGGCCCTGTCCCGGTATTGGACGTGTTCTTGCTGTAGCCGGAGTCGGACTGGAACAGGCCGTTCTCCAGGTCGGCCTGCACCCACGGGCCCTGGCCGTAGCAGGGCGAGAACCAGCACTCGGTGCCGAAGTTGATCGCGTCCATGTGGCCGTTGCCGGTGTCCTTGTTGTTCGTCTCGGCGTTGCCGTAGTCGAAGCAGCAACTGCCGTTCACATGAGTTCCGGAGGTCACCATGTACATCCCCTCGGCCTGCCCGTTGACGGCGACACCCGAGGTGGAGTTGTCCCGGTAGCCCATGCCGGCCGAGATCTCCAGACCGTAGACCTGGTGGCCGCCGACGGTCACCGGCAGCGCGTCCGCGGGCGCGCCGACATCGGCCGCGCCGGCCCCGCCGGCCCCTTCGACCGTGAGGTCGTTGTGGCGCGACGACTGGTCGTAGATCTGGGTGATGATGCAGGTGGTGCCGGAACAGAAGGAGTCCTGGGCCGCCGCGTTGGCATAGCCGCCCGCGGCCAGCAGGCCGATGTTGGCGGTGGCGCTGTCGGAGGCCCTCTGCACCTGGTAGAGCGAGCCGTTGTACGAGGAGTAGAGCGCCCTGACGAGGCTGTGCGCGGCGACGCACGGGGTGCCCGCGGCGGCGTAGATGTCACAGGGCAGCGAGCTCGCGGCCTGTGCCTGGGGCAGGCCGACGGCGAGGGCGAGGACGGTGACGAGCGCCGACAGCGCTGCCAGAGTCGCGGTTCTCAATCTTGATAACACGGTTGACCTCTTCTTTTTCCGGTGGGGGGATGCGGGTGCCTTACGTTCGAAATACCGGACGGCGTTCGATCGAAATGCCGAACCTGTTTCAATGGTCGAAATGTCGAACCATTGCGGAAGAGCGCGGGGCAGGGAAATCGCAATGTCGAACTGTCAATGCAGAGGCGATTGTTGGGCCGAACCCATGGGCCGTCAAGACTTACGGAACCGAACCTTCCCCAGTCTTTGACGGAGGCGGCGCGCCCGCCGCCCGGGCCGGCGGGCGGTCCCGGCCCGCCCGGCCGACCTTCATGGATTCGGCCAACTGTGGCCGACGGCCCGAGACGGGTGTCGTTCGAGCCGGTCCGGAAATGCGTACTTCGGCGGGGTGTCGCCCGGTTGAAATCGCGCCATGCGGGAGCTGCGACTGTCGGGACAGGGATTTATGGTGCCTGTGTGTCTCTCCGCCGCCGACCGGAGGGACACCGACGGGGATGGGGGAGACAGTGATCCGCTTCTCGGCGACCGTGGACGACATGGCGAGGGTGAGGTTCTCGCTCTCCCCGCTGGGCGAGACGGTCTACAGCATTCGGATGCTGGCCTCGGCGGAACGCAGAAAGCGGCACCAGCCGTGGGCCGACGACGTCCGCGCGAAGCTCGGAACCGTCGACCTGCTGTCGCTACGCGCGTTGATCCCGCCCACCGGTTATGTCCCGGACTTCCTCACCCCGCCGCCGGACGGCCCGGGTCCGCGCAAGATCACCGAAGAGCTGGAGATGGTGCGCTCGACCCCGAGCGAGCACTTCGTCGCCGAGGTGTCCTGGATGGCGGCGGACCCCGGCACACCTCCGGCCTGGCGGCAGGAGGCGGCGCCCCTGCACCGTCAGATGCTGGCTCGGCCGGAACCGGCCATCGCCCGGATCGCCGAGCAGCTCCACACGTACTGGCGGCTCACGCTGGAGCCGCACTGGCGGCGGCTCCAGGGCGCCCTCCAGTCCGACATCCGTTCCCGCATGCAGGTGATCGAGAGCTCCGGGGCGGCCCCCGTGCTCTCCTCGCTGCACTCCCGGATCACCTGGCGGGACGAGAAGCTCACCGTGCGCAGCGCCTACGACTACCAGGAGGACCTGGGCGGCCGGGGCATCGTGCTCGTACCGAGCGTGTTCTGCGGGCCGGAGGTGCTGACCATGACACCGCCGCAGCAGTCGATGATCGTCTATCCCCGGCCGGGCGTCGAGGAGTTGTGGAGCCGCTGCGCCCCGGACCGGCCGAGCCCGCTGGCCGCGCTGCTCGGCGGCGTCCGCTCCGCGGTGCTCGAAGCCCTGCTGGTGCCCGCCTCCACCGGCGACCTCGCCGCGGACATCGACGTCACTCCCGGCGCCATCAGCCAGCACGTCGCCGTGCTGCGCGAGTGCGACCTGGTGACCAGCCGGCGCGAGGGCCGACGCGTCATCCACTCGCTCACCGAGACGGGCGAGGCACTCGTACGGGGTGCCGTGGCGCCCGGCAACCGTCGCCTCTCGGCCTGAGCGGAGCCCGCGGGACCGGCCGGCCGTACCGCCGAGGGGCGGATCTCCGGTGTCGGTTTAGCAGGGGCTAAAAGCATTGGGGGCGTCGGCGCATGCGTGTTTGGCTCACGGCGCGACGTCGACCGAGACGGACTCGGTCCCCCGGCGGGCCCGTGCGAGGAGTCACATGAACGAGCGGAGCTTGGCTCCTCCGGCCGGACCGGCACGTACGCTCGCCCTGGCCCAACTGATCAGCAGGACCGGTGACGGCGCGTACTACGTGACGGCGGCCCTGTTCTTCACCCAGGTCGTCGGCCTGTCCGCGGCCCGGCTCGGTCTCGGGCTGACCATCGCCTGGACGGTGGCGCTGACCCTGGGCGTGCCGCTGGGGCATGTCACCGACCGGCGCGGGGCGCGCGGGACGGCGGTGTTCTTCCTCCTGTGCGCGGCGGTGGCCGTCGGCTCGTACCTGTTCGTGCGCTCCTTCCCGCCGTTCGTGCTCGCCGCGTGCCTGTACGCGGTGGGGCAGCGCGCCGGCTCCGCGGCCCAGCAGGCGCTGCTGGCCGGGGTGGTACCCAAGGAGGACCTCACCAAGGTCCGCGCCGTCCTCCAGGCCGGCTACAACGCCGGGCTCTCCCTGGGTGCCGCGCTCGGCGGCGTGGTGCTGCTGTTCGACACGCGCGGGGCGTATCTCGCGGCGTTCGCGCTCAACTCGGTGGCGTTCGCCGTGGGGGCCCTGGTGCTCCGGCGGGTGCCGCCGGTCACCCCCACCCCGGCGCCCGCGGCGGGCGAGCGGACGAAGTCGGTGTTCCGGGACCGGCCCTATGTCGCCGTCAGCCTGCTCAACCTGGTGCTCGTGCTGCACATGCCGCTGATCGACGTGGCGCTGCCGCTGTGGATCGTCGGACACACCGAGGCTCCGAAGTGGGTGCTGTCGGTGATGTTCATGCTCAACACGCTCGCCGTGGTGGTCCTCCAGGTGCGGGTGGCGCGCGGGGTGACCGACCTGTCGAGCGCGGCACGGTACGTGGTGCGCGGCGCGCTGCTGCTCGGCGCGGGCTGTGTCGTCTTCGCCTTCTCCGGCAGCGGCGGCTCCGCCTGGTCGGCGGTGCTGCTGCTGGTCGCCGCCGCGGGGGTGCAGACGGTGGGCGAGATGCTGTCGGCGGCCGGCAGTTGGGAGATCGGCTTCGGGCTCGCCCCGGACGGCAAGCACGGCCAGTACCAGGCGTTCTTCGGGTCGGGGCTGACGGTGGCCGAGATCGTGGGCCCGCTCGCGCTGACCGGACTGCTCGTCTACTGGGGCGCGCCCGGCTGGATCCTGCTCGGCGCCCTCTTCGTGGCGGCGGGCCTGGCCATGGTGCCGGCCGTGCGCTGGGGCGAGCGCACGCTGGCCCGCCGGGAGGAGGCGGTACCGGATGCCGTCGACGCGACGCACCCGGCCGACGCCGTCGACACGACGCTGCCGACCGCCGGCTGACCCTCCAGAGCGAGGCGAACATCGCGCCCCGCTACTTCGAGATGTGCGACATGTGCGACATTGCAGGAAAGAAGGCTGACGATGACCATCCAGGAGAGCGTCCGTGACCTCGACCGCCGCGCGGTGCTGCGCAGCGCGGAGATCGTCGCGGAGGTACGGGGCGACCGGTGGGACGTCCCGACGCCCTGCGCGGGCTGGACGCTGCGCCGGCTGCTGGCCCATATGACGGCGCAGCATCTGGGGTTCGCCGCGGCCGCCGGCGGCGAGACCTCCGACGCGTCGGTGTGGGAGGAGAAGCCGCTCGAGAACCCCGGGCGCGCCTACGCCGAGGCCGTCGAAGCGGTCCTGACCGCGTTCGCCGTCGACGGCGTGCCGCAGCGAGAGTTCTGGCTGCCGGAGATCCACCCGAAGGCGCGCTTCCCCGGCGCCCGCGCGATCAGCTTCCACTTCCTCGACTACGTGGTGCACGGCTGGGACGTGGCCGCGTCGCTCGGGATCCCGGCGGCGTACGACGCGGATCTCCTGGACGCCGCGGCGGAGGTGGCCCGCACGGAGGTGCCCGAGGGGCCCGCGCGGGAGCGCCCCGGTGCGGCGTTCCGACCGGCGCTCGCCCTGAGCGGGCGGGAGAGCGCCGAGGACCGGCTGCTACTGGTCCTCGGCCGTGACCCGCGGTGGTCGCCGAGGTGACCTGCTCGGTCCGTCTGCCGGACGGGGCGGCCCAGCATGTCGGCTCTGGCGCACCGGCAATCCGGTCGACGGTCTCGACATGACCGGGAAAGGAATGCGGGGGCGAGGACCTGGCCGCTGCCGCATCCCGGTGTCACGATCGGCTTCATGGCCCAACCCACCTTGGCGGGCCTGGCGTTGGCGATCGCCGTAGCCGTCTACGTCGCACTCGGCATCGCGTGGGCCCTGCGTGCCCGCGGCGACCGCAGGGCCGCCGCGCGCCTCGCCGCACTGAACATCGACCCGTACCACGCCGTGGCCACGGCGGGCTACCCGGAGGACGTCGACGAGGCCGCGGCCGCCGTGCTGATCACGTCCGGCACGGCACACGTCGACCTCGACGGGGTGGTCACCGTCTCGGGTGCTCCGGTCGAGGGCCGTCCCCGGCCGGAGCACCCGCTGCCCGCCGCCCTCCTGGACGCCCTCGACCGGCACAGCGGCAGCGCACCCCTGCGCAGGCTCGTCCACGACCTCGAACCGAGTCGGGCCCGGACGGCCTATCTGCACGGTCAGGACGCCAAGGTGCCCGGCTGGTCCCACCGCCACAGGGACCGCCTCAAGGAGATCGCCACCCTGACCATGCTGGTCCTCACCCTGTTCTACGCCGTTCAGATCATCTTCCTGCGCGCGGAGTTCGCGCCGCACGGAGTGCTGGAGACCCTGTTCGCCGTCCTCTTCCTCCCGGTCCTCTGGCTGATGATGTGCATACCCACGGCCTGGTTCGTGTTCAGGTTCTGGCCCCGCCTCCGCGACCCGTACCGCGCACACTGCGCCCGGCTGCCGAGGCATCCCGCCCTGGCGGCGCTCGACGCCGATCAGCGTGCCCGGCTGCGCAAGAGCGTCGTGTACCAGGAGAAGTGGGAGGCGGAGCAGTGCCGTTGGGTGGACGTGGACGCCCCGGGCGCCTTCTGAAGCCTGTCGTCAGCCGCGCGGCCGGGCGAACCGGGTCACGGCCAGGGGGAGGAACACCGCGAGCAGCGCCAGTGGCCACAGGACGGCCGCCCCTACGTGTCCGGCCTCGCCGCCCGGGCCGCCGAACAGGTCGCGCACCGCCGTGGCGGTCTGGGACAGCGGGTTCCACTGGACGAAGGTGCCGAGCCAGTCGGGCATGGAGTCCGGACCGGCGAAGGCGTTGGACAGGAAGCCGACCGGCCAGACGAGGATCTGTACCGCCTGCACCATCTCGGGTTTCCCGGCCACGAGGGCCAGGTGGATGCCGATCCAGAGCATCGCGAACCGGAACAGGAGCAGGAGGGCGGCCGCGGCGAGAAGGCTTTCGGGGCCGCCGTGGGGCCGCCAGCCGAGGGCGTACCCGACACCGCCGAGCAGCACCAGGCTCAGCGTCGACTGGAGCATGTCGGCGGCCGAGCGGCCGACCAGAACCGCTCCGTCGGTCATCGGCAACGACCGGAAGCGGTCGATGACGCCCTTGTCCATGTCCTGGGTGACGGCGATCATCGTGCCTTCCAGGCCGAAGGCCATGGTGAGCGCGAGCATTCCGGGGACCAGGTAGTCGACGTACGCGCCTTCCACGCCCCTGCCGCCGCCGACCAGGTAGCCGAACATCAGCAGCAGCATCACGGGGAAGGCCACGTTGACGACGACGGTGGCCGGCTGCCGGGCCCAGCGGGCCAGCTCGCGGCGGGTCATCGTCCAGGAGTCGCCGAGTACGTACGCGGTCATGCCGTGGCCTCTTCCTTCAGGTTCTGCGCGGTGTCGGTGAGGTGGAGGAAGACCTCGTCGAGCGTCGGTCGGCGCACGGTGACGTCCTCCGCCTCGATGCCGGCCGCCTGAAGGGCCCCCACCACCGCGGTGAGGGCGGCCATGCGGTCGGTGACCGGAGCGCTGAGCAGCCGCCGGTCGGCGTCGACGCTCACCCCGGTCAGGGGCAGCCGGGCGACGGCCGCCTCCAGCCGCCCGGCGTCGCGGAGCACCACGTCGATGCGGTCGCCGCCGGTCGCCGCCTTCAGCTCGTCGGCGGTGCCGTCGGCGATCACCCGGCCGGCGTCGACGACGGAGATGCGGTCGGCGAGCTGATCTGCCTCCTCCAGGTACTGGGTGGTCAGCAGGACCGTGGTGCCGCCGCCGACCAGGGACCGGACGGAACCCCACACCTCGGCGCGGCCGCGCGGGTCGAGGCCGGTGGTGGGCTCGTCCAGGAAGAGCACTTTCGGCTCGGTGATCAGGGACGCGGCGAGGTCCAGGCGGCGACGCATGCCGCCGCTGTAGGCCTTGACCGGCTTGCGGCCCGCCTCGGCGAGTCCGAAGCGCGCCAGGAGTTCGTCGGCGCGCGCCCTGGCCCGGCGGGCGCCGAGGTGGTGCAGCCGGCCGAACATCTCCAGGTTCTGCCGGCCGCCGAGTTCCTCGTCGAGGGCCGCGTGCTGGCCGAGCAGACCGATGTCGCGCCGAACGGCACGGGGCTCGGTGACGACGTCGTGACCGGCCACTTCGACCCGGCCCGCGTCGGGCCGCAGCAGGGTGGCCAGGATGCGGACCAGGGTCGTCTTGCCCGCCCCGTTCGGACCCAGCAGCGCGTGCACCGAGGCGCACGGAACCGCCAGGTCGAGTCCGTCGAGGGCGTTCTTCGCGGTGCCGGTTCCGCGACCGCCGTATCGCTTGCGTAGTCCTTCGATGCTGATCGCAGCGTCGGCCACCGGGACTCCTCACTAATCAAACTTGACTACCTGGGGCCGCCGAAGGTAACTCGGATCGAGCCTCTAGTCAAACTTGATCAGTGATCGTCCCGCGGGTGCCGGACCCCGGTCGCGTACGGGTTCTCCTCGCCCTCGGCGAGGACACCGACGAACGGCTCGCCCTCGCCCGCGAAGACGTAGGCGCCGCCCTGGATGCGGTCGATGAGCCCACGGGTCCACTCGGCGCCGGAGTCGGCGCTGTGCACCCACATGTTCATGAGCTCGCCGATGTGGCCGAACTGTCCGGGGTCGCCGCCGGGCGTGTAGGAGGTCGTGACGGTCTCGCGCCAGGCCTCGATGGCCCTGACCCGCTCCCGCAGGAGCTCGAGCACCTCCGCACGGCTCAGGTCGACCATGAAGCCGAGTCCCGCGGACAGGACGTCGGGCTTCTGGTCGTAGGCGGTGAGCGACTCCCGGAGCAGCCGGAAGTATTCCTCGGTGCCCTCGCCGGTGATCTCGTACTCGGTGCGCGGCGGGCCGCCCGCGGTCGACGGCGCGACCTCGTGCGCGTGCAGCAGCCCCTGCTTCGCCATCTGCTTCAGCGCATGGTAGATCGACCCGGGCTGGGCGTTGGACCATTCGTGCGCACCCCAGTACTCCAGGTCGTTGCGCACCTGGTACCCGTGCGCCCGCCCGTGTTGGCGGACCGCACCGAGCACGAGAAGTCGGATCACTGACATGGGGTTCAGCCTATGGGCAGTGCTCAGTGGGCCGATCGCTGCGTGGACGGGCCGAGATGCAGCGCACCGTCGAGGTGCCCGCCGACGCCGGCACACCGGCCGGCACGCGCGACGGCCTCGGGCTCGACCGGACCCCGCTGTCCTGCGGCGGCGGCTACCGGGGACACGGCGGCAACGGATTCGGCTGCATGGTGTGGCCCGCCTCCGACGGACGCGGCGCCGTCACCGTCTCCCTGCACAGCCGGCCCGGCGACGAGGACACGGCCGTACGCCAGATCCGGGAGCTCACCGACCTCGTCGACCACGCCCTGTGCGCCGCACGCGAGGAGTCGCCGGGTCGGTGAGCCGTCAGGGCGGGACGCCTTCCAGGGACCGGCGCCGCTCCCGGGACAGGCCGCGGGAGACCTGTCCGGGTGCGGCACCGGCCGTGGCGGCGTCGGGCCGTTCAGCAGGAGAGGTTGGCTCCGGGCGTGACGCCGAGGATCGAGGTGAAGCGCTGGTAGGCGTCCACCCGGCTCTGCACCTGCGCGGGGTTGCGGCCGTCGCACTCCAGCGAGCCGTTGATGCTGCGGATGGTCTGCCCGAAGCCCGCGCTGTTGACCATCGCGTTGTGCGGGGTCATGGTGCCGGGACCCGACTGGGTGTTCCAGTACCAGAGTCCGGTCTTCCAGGCCACGGCGGCGTCCGTCTGGACGAGGTTGGGGTTGCCGAGCAGGTCGATGCCGAGCGCGTCGCCCGCGGCCTTGTAGTTGAAGTTCCAGCTGAGCTGGATCGGGCCGCGCCCGTAGTAGGCCGACTGGCCGGCCGGGCAGCCGTAGGGCTGGCTCCAGTCGCAGTAGTGCGAGTAGTTGGCGGTGTTCTGCTCCACCACGTAGACCAGGCCGCCGGTCTCGTGGTTGACGTTGGCGAGGAACGCGGCGGCTTCCTGCTTCCTGACGGTGTCGCTGCCGGTCTTGGCGAAGGCGGGGAACGAACTCATCGCGGCCTTGAGGCCGTTGTAGGTGTAGAAGGAGTTCCGGTTCGGGAACATCTGGTTGAACTGCGCCTCGCTCACGACGAATCCGTCGGAGGGGTTGGTCGAGCCGCCGTCGCAGGCGTACGGCTCCCAGTACCAGGTGCTGATGACCGGGTCGTAACCCGGGTTGTCGTGCTCGGCGATGTAAGCCTTGCCGTCGGTGTACCGGACGATGTTGCCGGTGACGTACGACCTGCCCGCCACCCAGTCCGGGTAGCTCGAACAGGACCCGCCGGAGGGGTTCGTCGAGCCGCTGTCGCAGCCGTACGGCTCCCAGTACCAGGTGCTGATGACCGGGTCGTAACCCGGGTTGTCGTGCTCGGCGATGTAAGCCTTGCCGTCGGTGTACCGGACGATGTTGCCGGTGACGTACGACCTGCCCGCCACCCAGTCCGGGTAGCTCGAACAGGATGCGGCGGAAGCGCTCGCGGCCGGCAGCAGCGTCGGCGCGGAGGCGCCGATCAGAATCGCGGCCAGGAGCGAGGCGGCACGGCGGTGTGACACAGGATCAGTCCTTTGCGGAACAAGGCCGCACCGGAGGCAGGGCGGAGCCGTGCGCGTACGCCGACAGAAGGCCGACGTCGCAGAGTCCGGGCGGCTGTGGTGGGGGGTGTGGGGCCACACTCAACCGCTTTGGTCTGTACCAGTCAAGGGTGTAGACCAGTCAGGACCCGCGGGTGGCCGGAAACCGTCGTGGGCGGGCGGACACCAGGGGCGAGGGACGGTCCCCCGCACGGCCCGGCCACCCGCCGGTCGGACCACGCCGACGCCGACGCCGACGCCGACGCCCGGGGAACGGGGTCGCCCGGCGCCGGGTGCGTAAGCTGGACGCCATGCGGACGCGACCCACTCTGGCCTGGGAGCCCACCGGCGGTCTGCCTCCGGCGTCGACCGACCTGAGCGGTGTCGTCGAGACCGTGCGAGCGGGCGGGGTCACGGTGCTGAGCGGGGCGGGGCTGTCCACCGACTCCGGCATCCCCGACTACCGCGGGAAGCACGGCTCACTGCGTCGGCACACTCCCATGACGTACCAGGAGTTCGTCGGCGGCGAACCCGCGCGGCGCCGCTACTGGGCGCGCAGCCAGCTGGGATGGCGGGCCATGACGAGAGCCCGCCCGAACGCCGGCCACCGGGCCGTCACCGCGCTGGGCGAGGCGGGCCTGCTCACCGGTGTGATCACACAGAACGTCGACGGGCTGCAGCGGTCGGCCGGGGCGGCCGACGTCATCGAGCTGCACGGAGGCCTGAGCCGCGTGGTCTGTCTGGACTGCGGTCACCTCAGCGCCCGCACGGAGCTGGACCACCGGCTGCGGGAGGCGAATCCGCGGTTCGAGGAGGCCACCGAGGACCATCGTGCCGCGCGCGTCAATCCGGACGGCGACGTGGAACTGCCGGAGGAGGCGGTCCGCGCGTTCCGGGTGGTGGCGTGTGCGGCCTGTGGCACCGGGGTGCTCAAACCCGATGTCGTCTTCTTCGGCGAGAACGTGCCGCCCGAGCGGGTCGAGGCGTGCGGGCGTCTCGTCGCGCGGGCCGCGGCCCTCCTGGTGCTCGGCTCCTCCCTGACCGTCATGTCGGGGCTGCGCTTCGTGCGTCAGGCCGACCGGTGCGGGATCCCCGTCCTCATCGTCAATCAGGGCCCGACCCGCGGAGACCGCTGGGCCGCGGAGCGCGTCGATCTCCCGCTGGGACAGGCACTCCCCGCCCTCGTGGCCCGGGTCTGTTCCTGATCTCCCGCGCACCGGGAGGCGAGGCGGACCACGGCGGGTCGTACCAGGTGACCGAGGTCATGCCGGACACCGAACCGGACCGTCGGCCATCGGCGTCGGCGATCGGCGGTCGGCGGTCGGCCGTCGGCCGTCGAGAAGGCCCAGGTCAGGCGCCCTGGGGCAGCCGGACGATCGCGGTTCCCCCGTCGAGATCCACCGTCGTCCGGTTCGGCGGCGCCCCGTCCTCTTCGTCGTCGCGCAGCAGCAGGGCCGACTGCCGCTCCTTCAGCTCGGTCTGCTTGCCCGGCGAGAGACTCGCGTGCAGCTGCTCGAACCCGGTCGCCGAGATCTGGCCCTGACGTCCCACGTTGCGCCAGGGCAGCAGCCCGGCCCGGCCCGCGCGCAGCAGGAACTGGTCGACGAAGGCCAGCGCGGTCAGCAGCATGACCAGCCCCGGCAGGGTCATGAAGACGAGGAGTCCCACGCCCCCAGTATCCCCACGGGGCGGATGGTCCCGCCGTCGGCCCGGGGTACGAGGAGCGGCCCCCGGGCGGCGGCCGGAACCGGTTCCGGGAGTGGCCCCGGAGCGGTTCAGCGTGTGACCGGCAGCGCCCCGGCGAAGACGTGGCCGTCGGCGCGGGTCTGGACCGGGAATTCGACCTTGAGCGCGCCCTCCTGGCCATGGACGGTCAGACGGGTGGCCACCTTCAGGCCGAGGAAGGTCTTCTCGGCCGCGGTCGCGGTGACGTACGCGCGGGTCATGTTCATCAGCAGCTTGCCCGGCTTGCCGCCCCGGTTGGCGTCGAAGAACAGGATCCGCTGGTTCGTCAGGACGACGTAGACCGCACGCGGGCGGACCGTCGCCATCACCATGCCCAGGGTGAGCACTCCGACCACGATCGCGGTGAGTGCCTGCTTGCGCACCGAGACCGTGCCGACGGAAGCGAGGCTGGTGAGTTCGACCTGCTCGCCCGGGAGCAGCAAGGGGGCCGAGGTCTCCAGCAGTTGTCTGGTGCGGCGGGCGTTCATGGCCATGAGGGGAAGCTCCTGGTGACGGGACGGAGTCGGGTGGGGACGGCGGAAGCGGTGAGTGGCGGCGCCGACCGCCCCGCGGGCGCCTTCGACCCCCGTCCGCCGGGCCTCGCCCGACTCCCGTCATCCGTTCGAGGATTGTTCCAAGCCAGGACAAAGCCGAATGATCCTTCTCCACAAAAGGAACTCAAGTTCGAGTCATAAATAGGCCAAGATCATTCACTGCGGGGTCAAGTCGACCCACCCAGGCCCCGTTCGGGCGTTTCGCTCCGCCGTCTTACGGCCACACCTCCACGTCTCGTACCAGGGACGAGAGGCGAGAGGCGAGAGGCGAGAGGCCAGAGGCGAGGTAGTGTCTGCTGCCATGCGCCGATCCCTTGTCATACCGCTGCTGGCCGTGGCCCTGACCGGCTGCTCGCAGCCCGGCGGGGAGAGCCCGTGCACCATGGCGGACGCGGAGTCGCAGATCTCCGTCAGGTGGCGGCCCGCCGACTTCGGCGACCAGGACGCGGCGACGATCATGCTGTGTGTGAACAGCACGTGCAAGCAGCGGACTTCGGGCAGTCCCGACGACCCGCTCGCCTCGCTGTCCGTCCGGCTCTCCGACACCGCGGGCGCGTCCGCCCTGCCGGTGCGGCTCACCGTGATGTCCGCGAAGAGCGGTGAAACGGTCGTCGAGGACAGCACACGGGCCAAGCTGACGGAGCAGTACCCGAACGGCCCCTCGTGCCTGCCCGCTGTCCGCACGGTCACGTTCCGCGCCCACCCCGACAAGGGTCTCGTCTCGCCCGCGGGCATGAAGCTCCAGGGGTGATCCCCACCACCTCCAGCGCTCGAGCCCGATGCGCTCGGGCTCGATGGGCTCCGCCTCCAGGCCCGGACAGCGGCGGTGACGGCCCCTTAAATCCCTTCGCCCCTCCTCGGCCCGTTCGCTAGGCTCGTCAGGTTGCCGCGGCGCTGCTGGAGCCGGGGAAGTCCCGGCTGCGCATCGATGTCGACGCCACCGATCACCCGCCTCGACCCGCCCCGACAGCGATCGGTGCCGGAGCGTCCGTCAGCGGATCGGAGATGTGCGAGGTATGACGAGTCAACTGTTCGCGATCTGCTTCAACGCGACCCGTCCTTCGGACCTGGCCCGGTTCTGGTCCGGTGTCCTGGGCTGGGAGCCGGCCGACGGCCCGGACGACGACGTCGCGATCGTGCCGCCCGACAAGGCCGGATTCCGCATACGTTTCCTGCCGAGCCAGGAACCGAGGACCGGCCGGAACCGGGCCCACTTCGACCTCACGAGCGCCACCCCGGAGGAGCAGCGGCAGACGGTGGCCAGGGCCCTGGGACTCGGCGGCGAGCACCTCGACGTGGGCCAGCTCCCGGAAGAGGACCACGTGGTGCTCGCCGACCCGGACGGCAACGAGTTCTGCGTCATCGAGGCGGGCAACAAGTTCCTCGCCGACACCGGCTTCATCGGAGCGCTGGCCTGCGACGGTACGCGGGAGGTCGGTTACTTCTGGAGCGCGGCGCTGGGGTGGCCGCTGGTCTGGGACCAGGACGAGGAGACCGCGATCCAGTCGCCGAGCGGCGGTACGAAGATCACCTGGGGCGGTCCCCCGGTGGCGCCGAAGACGGGACCGAACCGGCTGTACCTCGAACTGGCGCTGTCCGCCGACGCCGACCGGGAGGCCGAACTCGACCGACTGGTCTCGCTCGGCGCGACGCGCACGTCCACCGGCGAGGACGCCGACGGCCGGGCCCTGCTGCTCGACCCCGACGGCAACGAGTTCTCCGTACGGACGCACCCTTGACGGGCGGCCCGGCCCCGGCGTTCGCCCGGGCCGGTCGTCAGCCGGTGCCCGACGGGCCCTGCGGGGAGATCAGGCCGCTCTCGTAGGCGAGTACGACGGCCTGGACGCGGTCCCGCAGGTCGAGCTTCGACAGGATGCGGCCGACATGCGTCTTGACCGTGGTCGGGCTGAGGAAGAGACGGTCGGCGAGTTCGGCGTTGCTGAGGCCGGTCGCCAGCAGGCGGAGCACCTCGAGTTCGCGCGGGGTCAGCCCGGACAGGTCGCGGTGCAGGGCCGTGCGCGGGGACTCCTCCTGGTGCGCGAACCGCTCGATCAGCCTTCGGGTGATCGTGGGCGCGAGCAGCGCGTCACCGGAGCGCACCAGGCGCACGGCCGCCACGAGGTGCTCGGGCGTGACGTCCTTGAGCAGGAAGCCGCTCGCTCCGGCCGTGAGCGCCGCGTACACGTAGTGGTCGAGGTCGTACGTCGTGAGGATGATGACGCGGGTGCCGTCGGTGCCGTCGGAGCCGCTGTCGAGGATGCGCCGGGTGGCCTCGATGCCGTCCATCCGCGGCATCCGGATGTCCATGAGGACGACGTCGGGCCGGGTGCGCCGGACGGCGTCGACCGCCTCGGCCCCGTCCGCCGCCTCGGCCGTCACCTCGATGCCGTCGGCGGCGAGGATCATCCCGAAGCCGGTGCGCACCAGGGCCTGGTCGTCCGCGATGACCGCGCGCAGGGCGGGCCCGCTCACGACGCCTCCCACGGGATGCGGGCCGCGACCCGGTATCCGCCGCCGGACGTCGGCCCGGCGGTGAGCTCGCCGCCGTAGAGCGCGAGCCGCTCGCGCAGCCCGATCAGGCCGCGGCCGTTGCCGCCCATCGGCGGCGAGTCCCGGACCGCTCCCGTGTCGTCGACCTCGATCTCCAGCCAGGAGCCGGCGAAGCCGATCGTCACCGTCGCGTCGGCGCCCGCCGCGTGCTTGATCGTGTTGGTGAGCGCCTCCTGCACGACGCGGTACGCCGTGAGCTCCACCCCCGGCGGCAGCGGGCCGGGCGGCAGCGAGACCGTCAGGTCCACCGGTGTCCCGGCGGCCCGCACCCGGTCGGCGAGGGCGTCGAGCTGGCCGAGGCCGGGCTGCGGCTCCAGACCGTCGGCGGGGGTGTCGGCACCCGCCGCCGGGCCCGCGAGCAGGCCCATCACATGGCGGAGTTCGGCCATGGCGGCGCGTCCGCCGGCCTCCACCGCCAGCAGTGCCTGCTTGGACCGCTCGGGGGCCGCGTCCATCACCTTGCGCGCCGCACCCGCCTGAATGACCATCACGCTCACATTGTGGGTGACGACGTCGTGGAGTTCGGCGGCTATCCGGGCGCGTTCCTCCTCGACGGCCCTGCGCGTGGCCCTCTCCTGGGCCTGCTGGAGGTCCGTGAAGCGTTTCCGGCTGGCCTCCAGCCGCAGCCGCCCGAGGCGCACGAGGCTGGCCAGCACCCCGACGACCAGGAGCACGACGGCGGGGCTGGACCAGCCGGGGAGGATGGGGTCAGTGTCCCGGAACGCGACTCCCGCCAGCACGGCGGCGGCGATCAGCGCGGTCAGGGCCCGCGTTCGGTAGCGGCTGTGCGCGACGGCTCCGTACGCCGCGATACTGCAGGTCAGCACGTTGATCCAGGAGACTGCGTCACCCAGGGCCAGCGCGGCGGCGGCTATCACACCGAACGCGAGCAGCGGAAACCTGCGCCTGGCCACGAGCGGCAGCGCCGACAGCACGACCAGGCCCCAGGGAGCGGAGGACCGCGGGTCGTACACGTCCCCCGGTCCGGGGACCGGGGGACGCACCGGGTACGGCACCGCGTCCCGGCCCACGGAAACGGCCCTGGAACTGATCCGTACCGGCCCGTCACCGGGATAGCGCGCCGCCACGACCAGCGCGACGACGGTCAGCACGAGTGCCAGCACCACGTCCAGGACCACCGCCCGCCGGGACAGCGGGGCGGGCTCGCCCTCCGGCCGCATCGCGTCGCGGACATGCGCCCACCACGTCCCCGGCCGCAGTACGTCGCCGGCCCTCTCTCGCCATGTGCCCGCCCACGACGTGTCGCGCGGCCGCCCGTACGGGTCCTCCTTCTCCATCCGCACATTGTGCGGTGCCACGGCACGGGTCCACGTCCACCTGCGTGACCAGCCCGTCTGTCCGCCAGGCGTACTCCTCGAGGAGGACCCCGCAGCCGGATCCTCCGCGGGGAGGGCCGTATGTCGGTGCCACGGCCGACGCGCCGCCGCGGCGCCCACCCGTACGTTCACCGGGCCCACACAGGGCATCGGCTCCCCGACCACGAAGGACGGACACCCCCATGAATCACGTGATCGAACTGGAGGGCGTGGCCAAGCGGTACGGCGGCGCCGACGCCCCGGCACTCGGACCGGTCGATCTCGGCGTGGCCCAGGGCGAGGCCCTGGCCGTGACGGGGCCGTCCGGCAGCGGCAAGTCCACGTTGCTCAATCTCATCGCCGGTCTGGACCGGCCGACCGAGGGCACGGTGACCGTGGCCGGGCAGCGCGTCGACGGGCTCGGCGAGCACGCGCTGGCCCGCTTCCGCCGGGAACGGATCGGCATGGTCTTCCAGTTCTTCAACCTGCTCGACGACCTCACCGTCGCCGACAACATCCAGCTTCCCGCACAGCTCACCGGGACCGCCCGGCGGGCGGCGGCGTCCCGGGCCGGAGAGCTGATGGAGGTGCTGGGGATCCAGAAGCACGCCCGCGCCTACCCGGGGCGGCTGTCCGGCGGCGAACGCCAACGGGTCGCCGTGGCAAGGGCCTTGGTGAACAAGCCCGCCCTGCTGCTCGCCGACGAGCCCACCGGCGCGCTGGACACCGCGTCGGGGCAGGACGTACGGGAGCTGCTGGTGGATCTGCACCGCGGCGGGCAGACCGTCGTCCTGGTCACCCACGACCTGGAGCTGGCCCGGACCTGCGCGCAGCGCACGATCCATCTCGTCGACGGCCGCGTCGCCGCCGACACGCGCGCGGAGGCCGTCCGATGATCGGGTTCGGCGGCGGTGCCCTCGGACGGGTCGTACGTTCCGGGGTCGGCAGACGACGCGTCCAGACGCTGGTGATCGCCGTGGCCACCATGATGGCGGTGGCCTCGGCCGTGGTCGCCGGGTCCTTGATGGTCGCCACGAACGCTCCCTTCGACCACGCCTTCGCGCGCCAGCACGGGGCGCACCTCACCGCGTCGTTCGACCCGGACCGGGTGAGCACGGCACAGCTCGCGAGCACCCGGGGCCTGGCGGGGGTCACGGCGAGCGCGGGACCGTTCCCGTCCACGACGGTCAATCCGGTAGGCCCTGACGGCGGACACCTGCCCGCGCTGACGCTGGTCGGACGGTCCGGTCCGGGGAAGGACGTGGACGCGCTGGACCTGAAGTCGGGCCGATGGGCGCGGAAGTCCGGCGAGATCGTCCTGTCCGTCTCGTTCTCCGGCCAGTTCCTCCCGCTCGGTACGACACTGAAGAGTTCCGACGCCGCAGACGCGCAGACGCTGACCGTCGTGGGCTTCGCGCTGTCGGCCAGTAAGAGCGCCGAGATGTGGGCGACCCCCGCTCAGGTCAGATCCCTCGCCACCGGGGAGAGCACCCTCACGAACCAGATGCTCTACCGCTTCGACTCCGCGGCCACGAAGGCGCAGATCACCGCCGACCGCAAGAAGCTCGCCGCCGCCCTGCCCCCAGGGGCGCTGGTCGGCACCCAGTCCTGGCTGGACACCAAGCACTCCGCCAATCAGGGCGCGTCGGCGACGATCCCGTTCCTGTTCGCGTTCGGCGTGCTCGGCATCGTGATGTCGGTGATCATCATCGGCAGTGTCATCAGCGGCGCCGTGGGCACGAGTCTGCGCCGGATCGGCATCCTCAAGGCCATCGGATTCACCCCGCGGGAGGTCGTACGGGCCTATGTGGCCCAGGCGTTGATCCCCGCCGCGGCCGGCATCGCGCTCGGGGTCGTCCTCGGCAACCTGCTGGCCGTGCCGCTGCTGAACGACACCGAGTCCGTGTACGGCACCGTGTCGCTGTCGGTGGCCTGGTGGGTGGACGTCGTGGTGCCGGCCGGCGCGCTGCTCGTGGTCGCGGTCGCGGCGCTGGTGCCCGCGCTGCGGGCCGGGAGGCTGCGTACGGTCGAGGCCATCGCCGTCGGCAGGGCGCCGCGCACCACGCGCGGTCAGTGGGCGCACCGCGCGGCCGGGCGGCTCCCGCTGCCGCGTCCGGTGACGTACGGCCTCGCGAGTCCCTTCGCGCATCCCGTACGGGCGATCGCGATGGTGCTCGCGGTGACGTTCGGGACGGTCGCCGCGACGTTCGCGGTGGGACTGACGCAGTCCCTCAACGCGGTGGCGAACGCGCAGGATCCCGAGAACAGCGCCGATGTCACCGCCATCACCGGGGCAGGCGGGTCGGGCCCGGGCCGGGTGCAGAAGGCGCCCGCGGCCGGTTCCGGGCGGGCGCCCGCCGCCCCGGAGTCGAACGAGCAGCAGCCGTCGGCCGATCCGGCCGCGGTGGGCGCCGCGATCGCGAAGCAGCCCGGCACCGCCTCGTACTACGGCACGGCGCAGGACGACGCCACGGTGGCCGGGATCTCCGGCACCGTCCGGGCAACCCTCTACCAGGGTGATTCCCGCTCCGGCGGCTACGAGATGATCGCGGGGCACTGGCTCTCCGGCCGGGGTCAGGTCGTGGTGCCCACCGGCTTCCTGGAGCGGACGGGCGACCGGATCGGCGACACCGTCCGGGTGACGTTCGAGAAGGAGACGGTGAGCCTGCGGATCGTCGGCGAGGCCTTCGACACGTCGGACGACGGTCTGCGCCTCCACGCGGATCTCGACAGCTTCACCAGGGCGAAGCCGGAGGCCTTCCACATCGAGGTCGGGTCGGGGGTCTCCCCGGCCGACTACGCGCAGAAGCTCGCGGCGGTGGTCCGGCCGCTGGGTGGCGACGCCTTCGCCGAATCCGCCCCGGAAGGGGAGAACATGATCGTGCTGCTGGAGGCGATGGCCGCGCTGCTCACCCTGATGCTGGTCTGCGTGGCGGGCCTCGGAGTGCTCAACTCCGTCGTCCTCGACACCCGCGAGCGCGTCCACGACCTGGGGGTGTGCAAGGCGCTCGGCATGTCCCCGCGGCAGACCGTGGGTCTCGTGCTCGCCTCGGTGGCCGGGATCGGTGTGGTCGGCGGACTGATCGGCGTCCCGGCCGGGTTCGCGCTGCACGGCTATGTGCTGCCGGTCATGGGAGAGTCCGCGGGCACCAGACTGCCGCCTTCGGTCCTCGACGTGTACGACACCCCGCAACTGGTGCTGCTGGGCCTCGCCGGGGTGGTCGTCGCCCTGGTGGGCGCTTCGGCTCCGGCGGGCTGGGCGGCCAGGGTCCGCACGGCCACGGCGTTGCGCACGGAGTGACCGACCGCCGTCGGCGGCGTGCCCTGCCCGCGAGAACACGGCGGGATCATGCGCACGCCGCCGGTGGCGGGGAGGGGACGGGGAGGGGGACGGGGACGGCGGAAGGTGCCTGCCCGCTCCGGGCACTTGCCTGGACGACTCCGCCTTGTGGCCACGCGGTCACAAGGCCACAAGGCCACAAGGCCACAACGAGTCAAAACCAGGGCCTGCCGGCACATGTGACGCCGGGCCGCGTCAGGAACCGCTGTCGTCCGCGGTCGGCTCGGCCGCCGTCGGCTCGGCCTTCGTGGAGAGGATGTCGCGGGCCTGCTCCGCGGCACGGGCGAGGCTCTCGGCGACGAAGTCGAGGAAGCGGGCGACGTTCTCCAGCCGGACGGCGGCCGGGGTACCCGGGCCGAGGACCCCTACGCCCTGCTGTGCCAGCTCGACCTGCTGGGTGAGGGACCGGGCGCTGGCGACCATCGCCTGGTACCAGAGCTCCTCGTCGATGACATAACGCTCGCGACGGCGTTCGTCGCGCTCCCTGCGCACGAGGGCCTGGCTCTCCAGGTAGGCGATCGACTTGGAGACGGACGCCGGGCTGACCTCGAGGCGCTGCACCAGCTCGGCCGCGGTCAGGCTGCCGGTGTCGGCGGTCAGGAGGCTGACCATCACCCGCGCCATCATCTTGGACAGGCCCGACTGCATCATGACGGTGGTGAACTGCTCTTCGTACTCGGCCACGGCCACGGGGTCGCGTCCGTGCGGCAGGGCCGTCGGCCTCTCCCCCTGGACGGCGGCGGGCCTGCGCCGGGCGGTACGGCGTTCGGTGGCGCGGTGGGCCACGTCCGCGCGGTAGCCGGTGGGGCCGCCGTTGCGCATCACCTCACGCGTGATCGTCGAGGTCGGACGCTCCAGGCGGCGGGCGATCTCCGCATAGGGAAGGTCGTCGGCCAGCCCGAGCGCGATCTGCTGTCGGTCCTTCTGGGTGAGTCTGCCTCCCGGCATCGCCATCTCCTTCATGTTCGCGTGACGCCGCCAGCATAGCGTTCACGCTCAGTCCATTGCAACAACAGCCCTGGTGCGCTGTTGCATTACGTTCAGAGCCGTTGCAACAAAATCGCTTCATCTACCAGCGATAACAGCGATTTGACGCAACATCATGGTTGCCACTCTTGCGAACGCAACGTAGCTTTTCCATTGTCAGAAACAAGGACTCGCAAGGAGAGAACGATGCAGAAGTTCGACACCCCCGCCCCGGTCTCCGCCGTGTTCGACATCCCCGCGGGCCGCATCCAGGTCATCGCCGCCGACCGGGCCGACACCACGGTCGAGATCCGGCCCGCGAACGCATCGAAGAGCCGCGACGCGAAGACGGCGGAGCAGACCACGGTCACCTACGCCGACGGAGTCCTGCGGATCGGGGTCCCGACGGGGAACCAGCTCCTCGGCTCCGGTGCCGTCGAGGCGACCGTCCAACTGCCCGTCGGCTCCCGCGTGGAGGCCAAGGCTGCCGCCACCGAGTTCCGGGTGGTGGGACGCCTCGGCGAGGTCGTCTTCGACGGCGCCTACCACCAGATCAAGATCGACGAGGTCGCGAGCCTCGACCTCACCGCGACCGACGGCGACGTCGAGGTCGGCCGGCTGGGCGGCCCCGCCCGGATCACCACGAAGCGGGGCGACATCCGGATCGCCGAGGCCGTCCGCGGCAAGGTCGAACTCCGCACCCAGCAGGGCGACATCTCGGTCGGCGCTGCCTCGGGCGTCTCGGCGGCCCTGGACGCCGGCACCTCGCACGGCCGCGTCAGCAACGACCTGAAGAACGACGGCACCACCGATCTCCACATCCACGCGACCACCTCCCAGGGCGACATCACCGCCCGCAGCCTCTGACCTTCGACGCCTCAGTCACCGACTTCGACCACTGACTCGCAGCCCCAGAAGGAGCACCCACTCATGACCGGCTTGGCCATCGCGGCACACGGGCTGCGCAAGGCTTACGGAGACAAGACCGTCCTCGACGGCATCGACCTGACCGTCCCCGAAGGAACGGTCTTCTCCCTGCTCGGCCCGAACGGCGCCGGCAAGACCACCACCGTCAACATCCTCTCCACCCTCATCTCCCCCGGCCCGGGCTCCGGGGAGATCCGGGTCGGTGGCCACGACGTGGCCGCCGATCCGCAGGCCGTACGTGCCGCGATCGGCGTCACCGG
This sequence comes from Streptomyces sp. NPDC001443, assembly GCF_053597355.1. Lineage (NCBI taxonomy): Bacteria > Bacillati > Actinomycetota > Actinomycetes > Kitasatosporales > Streptomycetaceae > Streptomyces > Streptomyces sp. NPDC001443. The sequence goes on along the minus strand of NZ_JBSFIA010000067.1, from coordinate 9,962 downwards.
ACAGTTCTCCGCCGTCGACGGACTGATCACCGGCGAGGAGAACATGCTCCTCATGGCCGACCTGCACCACCTGTCCCGGCGCGACGGACGACGCATCACGGCCGAACTCCTCGAACGCTTCGACCTGGTGGAGGCGGCCGGGAAGCCCGCCTCCACCTACTCCGGCGGCATGAAGCGCCGCCTCGACATCGCCATGACCCTGGTCGGCAGCCCGCGGATCATCTTCCTCGACGAACCGACCACCGGCCTCGACCCGCGTGCCCGCCACAACATGTGGCAGATCATCCGCGAGCTGGTCGACGGCGGCATCACCGTCCTCCTCACCACCCAGTACCTGGAGGAGGCAGACGAACTCGCCGACCGTATAGCCGTCCTGAGCAACGGCAGGATCGCCGCCGAGGGAAGCGCCGACGAACTGAAGCGGATCGTCCCCGGCGGGCACGTCCGGCTCCGCTTCACCGACCCGGCCGTCTACCAGGCGGCCGCCGGCGCCCTGCGCGACGCCACCCGCGCCGACGAGGCCCTGGCGCTCCAGCTCCCCAGTGACGGCAGCCAGCGCGAACTGCGCGCGATCCTCGACCGGTTGGACGGCTCCGGCATCGAAGCCGACGAACTGACCGTGCACACCCCCGACCTCGACGACGTCTTCTTCGCCCTCACCGGCAAGCCCGGCGTGCCCACCCAGACCGACAAGTCCAAGGAGACTGCCCGATGAGCACCATCTCCCTCGCCGTGCGCGACTCCGCCACCATGCTGCGCCGCAACCTCCTGCACGCCCGGCGCTACCCCTCGCTCACCCTGAACCTCCTGCTCACCCCGGTGATGCTGCTCCTGCTGTTCGTCTACATCTTCGGCAACACGATGAGCGCGGGGCTGCCCGGCGGCGGTTCGGGCCGCTCCGCCTACATCGCCTACGTCGTCCCGGGCATCCTGCTGATGACCATCGGCAGCACCGTCATCGGCGCCGCCGTGTCCGTCGCCACCGACATGTCCGAGGGGATCATCGCCCGCTTCCGCACCATGGCGATCCACCGCGGCTCCGTCCTCGTCGGGCACGTCGTCGGCAGTGTCATGCAGTCGGTGGCCAGCGTCGTCCTGGTCGGCGCCGTCGCCGTCGCCATAGGCTTCCGCTCCACGGACGCCACCGTCCTGGAATGGCTGGCGGCGTTCGGACTGCTCACGCTGTTCGCCCTGGCGCTCACCTGGATCGCCGTCGGCATGGGCATGGCCAGCCCCAACGCCGAGGCCGCCAGCAACAGCGCCATGCCGCTGATCCTCCTGCCGCTCATCTCCAGCGCCTTCACCCCGATCGACGCGATGCCCGGCTGGTTCCAGCCGATAGCCGAGTACCAGCCCTTCACCCCCGCCATCGAAACCCTTCGCGGCCTGCTCCTCGGCACCGAGATCGGCCACAACGGCTGGCTCGCCGTCGCCTGGTGCCTGGTGCTCGCGGCACTCGGCTACCGCTGGTCGACCGCCTCCTTCCGACGCGACCCGAAGTGACCGTCCGCACCACCCGCACCGCCCGCACCGCCCGCACCACCCGCACCGCCCGCGACAGACCGCGACACCCGAGCCCGGACGGCTCGGGTGTCGCGGTCTGTCGCTCCGGCTCACGCCGAGGGAATCTGCGCGCGCACCCACGCGGGATCGGGGTTGGTGTGCGTCCGGCCCGCCACGACGACGGTCGGCACGGTCTCGTTGCCGTCGTTGGCCGCCCGCACCTCCTCGGCCCCTTCCGGGTCACGCCAGATGTCGACCCAGTGCAGCCTGCGGGCGTCGCGCCCCAGCCGGAGCCGCAGTCGCAAGCAGTACGTGCAGCCCGGCCGCCAGTAGACGACCGGCCGGCCGTCGGCCGCACTGCGACGTCGTGCCTCCGGCGCACCGATCGACCGCGGGAACACGAGAGGTGAGTTCATGGCTGCGAGCAGCGCGAACAGCAGCAGAGCCACCACGGCGTCCCCGGGGCTCCCGCTCAGGAACAGACCGGCCGCGAGGACCGCTCCGCAGAGCCCGAAGGGAATCGCCAAGTTCCAGGAGCGCGTCATGAAGACGCAGGCTAGCGTGACGTCACGTCGCCCGGCGCCCGTCCAGTTCCCGCCGGGCTTCGAGGGCTCGCGCCAGCATCTTGGCCCGGTAGGGGTTCGCGGTGTCGAGGGCCGTCGCCACCGCCACCGCCTCGTCCAGCAGCGCCAGCCGTTGCCGAGGCAGGTCCCGCACCTGCGCCGAGGCGCTGGCCTCCACCAGGACGTACGCCAGCTTCGACCCGTACGCCTCCAGGTCGACCTGGGTCAACAGGCGGTAGATCCACAGCCCTTCGGTGCCACGCACCACCTTCCGGTTGGCGCTGAGCAGTCGCACCTTCGCCCGCATGACCATGTCCTGATCCATCGATCCCCCTTCGTTCCCTCACCCCCCGACCCGCACCCGTCACACGACGGGACAGCACGACGAACGCGCCGACAGCCGAGAACGGATGCCGACACGAACGTCGAGGAGTGGATGACGACGAGTCTGCGGGCAGGCCACCAGCCGCGACAAGTCTCGACCGACGTGCGCTCCGTCCTACCGCAAATGGCCTTCGACCAGTCATGATGGATCTGACACTCACTCCGGCAGGAACCGCGGCTGCGTCAGTACCGCCGCGTCACCCCGCGGCGGGTGCGGGGAGATCGCGCATGCGGCGCAGCGGGGAGAAGAACACGAACCAGCCCGCCGCCCACGAACCGACCAACGCCAGCGCCAGCGTAGGCCGCACGCCGATCTGCGTGCCGAGCACTCCGCCGAGAATCCCGCCGAGCGGCAGCGTGCCCCACACGACCCAGCGGACGGCCGCGTTCATCCGGCCCAACAGTTCGGGCGGCGTCACGGACTGCCGGTAGCTGAGCTGCGCGACGTTGTACACCATCCCGGCGAAGTACGCGACGCCCCAGCCCAGCGGGGCCAGCAGCACGCCCCAGCCGCGCCAGGCCGCCGCCGCGACGATCTGCGGCGCGCTGAACACCAGCATCGACATCCAGATGACCCGCGCCGAGCCGATCCTCCTGGCGAGCCGGCCCGCGAGGGCGCCCCCGACGACCCCGCCGACGGCCGTGCCCGCCGTGATCAGCCCGATCAGCGCGGGAGGTACGTGCAACTCCCGGACGAGGAAGATCACCTCCAGTGCCGTGCTCATGCCGCCGAACAGGTTCGCGGTGCCCGTGCACGCCACGACCTTCCGCAGCACCTTGTGCCCGACGACGAAGCGCAGTCCCTCGGCGATCTGGCTGCGCAGCGTCTCCTCGGGCCGCCGCGCGGGCGGCGGCTCCTCGCGCGTCCTGATGCCGAGGAGCGCGGTGACGGAGAACGCGTACGAGATCGCGTCGGCGGCCATCGCGCCCGCCGCACCGAGCACCGCGACCAGTCCCCCGCCCACGCCGGGTCCCCCGAGCTGCGCGAACGCCTGGGTCGTCGCCAGTTTGCCGTTGGCCTCCATCCGGTGCTCGGCACTGATCAGCGACGGCACGTAGCTCTGGTACGAGACGTCGAAGAACACCGTGCACACGCCTGCCGTGACGGCGACGAGGTAGAGCTGGGCCATGGTCAGGGTGCCGAAGGCCGCCGCCACCGGGACCGAGCCGATGATCAGCAGCCGCAGGACATCGCAGACGATCATGATGGATCGCTTGGAACCGCGGTCCACGAGCGCGCCCGCGGGCAGCGCGATCAGCGCGAACGCCACCGTGGTGGCGGCGGTCAGCAGCCCGACCTCCAGCGTGCTCGCGTTCAGCGCGACGACCGCGACCAGCGGCAACGCGAGCTGGGTGACGGCCGAGCCCATCTCGCTGGCCGTCTGACCGCTCCACAGCAGCATGAAGTCCCGCTGCCGCCACAGGCTCGACCTCGCGAACTCCGGCCCGACGTCATGAAGTTCGTTCGCCACGTCTGTCATCGCGTCAGCCTAGGGCGCAGATGACGACGCGGGACAGCGGGAGTTGTCGGACCGGCCCTACTTCCGGGCCGCCGGGTCCGTCCGGCGTCGCAGAACCACGGCGAGCACGATCCCGGCGAGGAGGAGGACCGCCCCCGCGGCCAGCCACGGCCACGGGTCGAACTCGTCCACGCAGGACTGGCCGGAGGCCGTCGTGGTGCACACGTTCCCCGGGCCCTCACGGTTGAGGAAGGACACGTACAGAAGCGGTACGCCGAGCCCGGAGACCAGCCCCGGAAGCCCGGCCGACGAGCCGCGCCGCACGGCCAGGAGCGCGGCTGCCGCGACCGCGACGGGCAGCAGGAACGGACCGATGGTCAGGACCGTCAGCACACCGAGCGAGCCCAGTGCGCCCACGACGAACCAGACGCAGAACCACGCCCGGACGGCGACTCCCATGCGACCTCCCTGGCGTACGGCGCCCATGCGGCGGGCCGTCGGACGCGGACCGTAGGATCAGGAACTGGACAGGTATGCGGGGGCGGCCCACGCGATGTCGTCGACCGCGAGCCACGGCGCGGCCGCGACGGCCGTGGGGGTCACACCGGCGAACGCCAGGACATCGCGGTGAAGGTGGGACTGGTCGGCGTAGCCGATCTCCGCCGCCACCCGTGCGGCACTGTGGCCCGCGGCCAGCCGGTGGGCCGCGTGGTCGAAACGGACCAACTGGGCGGCGCGCTTGGGGTTGAGGCCGATCTGGGACCGGAACCGGGACCACAGGCGCTTACGGCTCCAGCCGATCTCGGCCGCCAGCCGCTCGACCCGGACCCCGCCCCGGTTGGTCACCATCTGCCGCCATGCGAAGGCGACTTCGGGCTCGATCGGCCGGCCGGTCTCGTACCGTCGGACGAGCGCCGCCGCCGCGATCGCGAACCGGTCCTCCCAGGAGCGGGCGGCGTGCAGTCGTTCCCGCGTGCGTGCGCCCTCGCGGCCCCAGAGGTCGTCGAGGGTGACCATCGTCCCGTTCGGCTCGGCGGAGACGCCCAGCACCGCGTGCGCGACCACCGGCGACAGCCGCACCTGCAGGCAGTCGATGTCACGGCCGCGGCCCCGGACGCCGCCGGCCGCGAGTCCGAGGACGAAACTGCCGTTCTGCCGCCAGCCGTTGCCGTCGTCGACGGCGAGCAGCCCGTCGCCCAGGTCGACGGCGACCGTGACAGCGGGGTACGGAACGATGTCCAGGTCGACGGGGTCCGTGGTGCGGCCCCGGAATCCGGCCATGCTGACGCCGGGCAGCGGGCCGGGCCCGGACGGCGTGGCGATGTCCCACACCGCCACGGCATCGGGCGCCGGCTCGGCGGATCGCATGACGCCAAGGTACGTGACATTCGTCCAAGACGGGACGGCGCGGGCGCGCCGAGACTGACGGCTCCCGCAAGCACCGCGGACCAGAAGGGACCGCTCGTGACGCACTCACCGATCGACCCGTTCACCCCGGCCGTCGAACTCGCCGCAGCCGTACGCCGCAAGGAGGTCAGCCCGGTCGAGATCGTCGACTGCTACCTCGACCGGATGGACGCACTCGACCCGCGCCTCAACGCCTTCTGCCACCGGGCCGACGACGAGGTCCGCAAAGCCGCGGCCGCCGCGGCCGACGTGGTGGCGCGGACCGCGTCGGCCGACGGCCTCCCGCCGTTCCACGGCGTTCCGCTGCCGGTCAAGGACCTGGTGGACGTGGCGGGTTGGCCCACCACCCATGGCTCCGCCGGCACCGGGCGGGCACCTGCCACGGCATCGGACCCGGTCGTACGACGGTTGGTGGACGCGGGGTTCATCCCGCTCGGGAAGACCACCACCTCCGAGTTCGGCGCCCTGCCGTTCACCGAGAACGAGACCCTCGGCGTCTCGCGCAACCCGTGGGACCCGGATCGCACGCCGGGCGGGTCGTCCAGCGGAGCGGGTGTCGCCGTCGCCACCGGGATGGCGCCGATCGCCCATGCCGAGGACGGCGGCGGGTCGATCCGCATCCCCGCCTCGTGCAACGGGCTCGTCGGGCTCAAACCCACCCGCGGCCTGGTCGGCAACGCGACCGTGAGCGCGGAGGGGCTGGGCACCAGCGGTGTGCTCACCCGCACGGTGACGGACACCGCGGCCGCCCTCGACGTGCTCGTACGCCACGATCCGGGCCTGTGGTGGTCGCCGCCGGACCCGCACAGGTCCTTCGCCTCCGTACTGCGGACGGACCCGCCGACGGGGCTGCGGATCGGTGTGCTCACCGACTCCCCGATCGCGGGGATCGCCGTGGACCCGGCGTGTGCCGCGGCCGTCGCCGTCACGCTGCGCACGCTGGAATCGGCCGGTCACCACGTCGTCGACACACCCCTCCCGCTGCCTCCGACCGACGAATTGGTGGCGGCGTTCATGACCATCTGGAACGTCGGCGGCAGCGGGGTCCCGCTCGTGGATCCGGACCGTGTCGAGCCCCACAACCGCGCCCTGCGGGCCGCGGCACGGTCCGTCGACTCGTGGTCCTACACCGAAGGGGTGCGCAGGGCCCAGCAGTTGTCGCGGCGCATCGTCGAGGGCTTCCTCGCCGGCTTCGACCTCCTGGTCACGCCGACGACGGCGTGCCTGCCGCCGCCCGTCGGTGCCTGGCGGGCAGGCACCGACGGCCATCCCCTGGCGGCCCTGCTGAACAGTTACCCGTTGGGGGTGTTCACGTCGGTGTTCAACGTGACCGGCCAGCCGGCGATCTCGGTGCCCGTCCATCACGACGCCGGCACCGGGCTGCCCGTCGGCGTGCAGCTCGTGGCCGCACCGTGGCGGGAGGACCTCCTGCTCCAGGTGTCCCGCACGCTCGAACTCGCCCGTCCCTGGCACGATCGCCGGCCGCCGGTCGGCTGAGCACGAAGGAAAGTGTGGGGACGGCCCGGCAGGTGGTGGTGCGGCCGCGAGCCGCACCACCACCCGGCCGACGCCTGCGGGCGGGGCGAAACCGGTCAGACGCGCTGTACGTCGGCCAGCGCGCCGTGCGGGTCCAGGACGTACTTGCGGCTGGCGCCCTGATCGAACTCGGCGTAGCCGCGCGGGGCGTCCTCCAGGTCGATCACGGTCGCGTTCACCGCCTTGGCGATGTGCACCCGCTCGTGCAGGATCGCCATCATCAGCCCTCGGTGGTAGCGCATCACCGGGCACTGTCCCATGGTGAAGGTGTGGCTCCTCGCCCAGCCGAGGCCGAGCCGCACCTTCAGCGTCCCGGTCCGGGCGTCCTCGTCGACGCCGCCGGGGTCGTCCGTGACGTACAGTCCGGGAATTCCGAGGGCACCGCCCGCTCGGGTGATGCTCATCAGCGAGTTAAGGACGGTCGCGGGCGCCTCCTCGGCGTCCTTGCCGTGTCCGCGGGCTTCGAAGCCCACCGCGTCGACGGCCGCGTCGACCTCGGGTTCGCCCAGGATCTGCTCGATCTGGTCCGCCACGTTGCCGTCGGACACGTCGACGGTCTCGCAGCCGAAACTCCGTGCCTGTGCAAGGCGTTCGGCGTTGAGGTCCCCGACGATGACGACGGCCGCGCCCAGCAGTTGTGCCGCCGCCGCGGCGGCCAGACCGACGGGGCCCGCTCCGGCGACGTACACCGTGGACCCGACCCCCGCGCCCGCGGTGTAGGCACCGTGGAAGCCGGTCGGGAAGATGTCCGACAGCATGGTCAGATCGAGGAGCTTCTCGCGTGCCTGGTCGGGGTCGGGGAACTTCAGCAGGTTGAAGTCCGCGTACGGGACCATCACGTACCGGGCCTGGCCGCCGACCCAGCCGCCCATGTCCACATAGCCGTAAGCCGCCCCGGGCCGGGCCGGGTTGACGTTCAGACAGATACCGGTCTTGCGTTCCTTGCAGTTGCGGCACCGCCCGCAGGCGATGTTGAACGGCACCGAGACGAGATCCCCGACCGCGATGAACTCGACGTCCGGGCCCCGCTCCACCACCTCTCCGGTGATCTCGTGCCCGAGGACCAGCCCCGCGGGCGCCGTCGTGCGCCCGCGCACCATGTGCTGGTCGCTGCCGCAGATGTTGGTGGCGAGCACCTTGAGAATGACCCCGTGCCGGCACATCCGACCGACGTTCTCGGGTGCCACTCCCGGGCCGTCCTTGAGTTCCAGCGTCGGGTAGTCGATGGTCCTGACCTCGACCGCACCCGGCTCGAGATACGCCACTGCCTGGTTTCCGCTGTCGCTCATGCGTGATCGCCGTCCCTTCGGACCCCGTCTCTTCGGATGCCGGCGGCCGTGCGCAGGGCAGGCTCTGCTGCCGACCGCGCGTCCTGGCCACCCTCCGTGCGGGTGCCGTCCCTGAAGAGGGCGACCTCTCAGAGCATCGGTTTCCAGCCTACGTCGCCGGCCCCCCGTCCGGAGCGGCCGTACGGGCCGACAGAGCCCGCGCGGCACGGCAGGCCACGGCCAGGAGCCGGGCGTCGGCGCCATGGGGCGCGACCAGTTGCAGGCCGACCGGTTCGCCGCGCGCGGTGCGTCCGGCGGGCAGGCTGAGCGCAGGGTGTCCCGTGATGTTGAAAGACCAGGTCAATGCCACGCTCATCCGGGCTCCGGGACCGTCGTGACCGTGCGGCGGGTGCGGTGTGGTGGGCGTGAGGAGCAGGTCGGCGTGCGCGAAGCAGTCCCGCAGGCGTGCGCTGTTGACCGCGACGACGCGGTCCACGTCCGCGGGCGGCCGGCCGCCCGCCCGTAGCGCCGCCCAGGCCGGTGCGGGGTCCTCCAGCGTCAGCGGCCGGTCCGTCAGTACGGCGAGGATGCCCTGGTCGGCAAGTGTCCGCGCGGCACGACGGGCGACGGCGGCCACATCGGTGTCGGTGTCGGCATACCCCAGGGTGGCCGACCATGCGGCGGTGGGTGGTGCCGCCGGGTCAGTCGAGACGGATCGCACGGGGGCGACCGCGTCCAGATAGGCGGCGGCGTCCGGCGGACTCCGGACCAGCACCCCCGGTGAGTTCAGTCCCGCCCGGTCGCGGGCGGGCAGCAGTCCGTTGGTGGGCTTGAAGCCGATGATCCCGCACCACGCGGCGGGAATGCGTACGGAGCCGGCGCCGTCCGAGCCGCTCGCCATCGGTACGAGGCCGGCGGCGACGGCGGCAGCGGACCCGGCCGACGACCCGCCGGGCGACCAGGCCGGGTCGAGCGGGTTGAGGGTGGGGCCGCGGTCGGTGTGACCGTAGGTCTGCCAGCCCTGCCGACCGCGCGGCACCGAGGTGGCGCCGACCGGCACGCACCCGGCCTCCGTCAGTCGCCTGTTCTGGAAGGAGTCGGCACCCTCTCCGGCCTTGACGCCGATCGGCACTCCCGCCAGCGGCAGTACGGTGCCACGGGCGAGCCGGGCGTCGACGTCCGCGGCCCGGGCGAGGGCCCGTTCCTCCCAGACGTCGGTGAACGCCCTTACGGCGTCGTCGCGTTCCATGATCCGCGCCAGCGCGGCCGCGACGACCTCACGGGCCGACAGGTCACCTCGGTCGACGTGCCGCGCGATGTCCGATGCGGACAGGGCCGCGTACTCGGCCGTGCTGATCACGATCCGCCCTCCGTTCGACGCCCGAAGCCCGGGCCGCTTTCGAGACCGCGGTCACATCGACCGCACCCGCACCGTGATCCCCCGTGCACGCAGTGTCGCGGAACCGGTGAAGCACCCCACATGACCCACGTCACCCACTACCCGCGATAGTGGACGAAAAGGGGCATGTTTGAACGCGCGCATGCGCCTTGACCTGCGGATTGAGAGCCAGCTCACACCAGCCGGCAAACACCCCAATGCGGCCACAACTAGTAAAAGGGGTCATTGCGGACGCTTCTCCGGCCTGGTTGTCTTGAGGACGTCGCCAGGCACCACGACCCCCACAGGGTCACGGTGCCGACGCACGCCAGGACCGGAACACACTCGGCCCCCGGCGAGCGAGCGACCTCCCTGTCCCCGAAGAAAGTGGTACTCCGTGTCCCTCGCCGCCATCCGCCGCATCGCCAGCCCGAAGAAGGCCCTCACCGTGACCGCCGTCGTC
>NZ_JBSFIA010000066.1:0-32538 GCF_053597355.1 Streptomyces sp. NPDC001443 | reverse complement strand
CGTTCGAGGACTTCGACGTCGACGCGGCCGCCGCGCGCGGGATGGCGTTCGAGCACCTCGACCAGCTCGCCATGGACCACCTCCTCGGCACCCGCTGACCCCGACCATCCGTCCCGTGCCCGGCGCCGCGTGCCGGGCACGGCGCCCCCCCACGGACGCGCGTCCGCCGGAACCGCGTCCAGGGCCCCGGGCCCGCTCCTCGCTCCTCTCACTCCGCCGGACACGGGCGTCCGCCGGAGCCGGCACCCCTCCCACGCAAGGGCACCACCGTGACAGCACACCTCTCGAACGGGGCACGTCCCGGACGCCGGCGGATCAGCCGGCGCGTCCTCGTCCCGCTCACCGTCGTCTCCGCGCTCGTCGGCACCGTCGCGCTGGCCGGCTGCGGCCAGTCCCGCGACCCCGACGTGTACACCGTCCTGAACTCCTCGACGGACGACTCGTACCACGGCTGGGACGCGGCCACCCTCGAACGCTGCGGCAAGCAGCTCGGCGTCACCATCCAGCAGCAGTCGGTCCCCGCCAACCAGGTCATGACCAAGTCGCTGCGGATGGCGTCCTCGAAGTCGCTGCCGGACATCATCCAGTTCGACGGCTCCGAGATGCCGACCTTCGCGGAGACCGGCGGCCTGAAGGACCTCAGGAAGCTGGGCGTCGACACCACCGACGTACCCCAGGGCATCATCGACTACGGCTCCTACAAGGGCACGTACTACGGCGCGGCGCGCACGGTGAACACCCTGGCGCTCTTCTACAACAAGGACATCCTCGACAAGGCCGGTCTCCAGGTGCCCACCACCTGGGCCGAGATGCGCGAGACGGCCAAGAAGCTCACCCAGGGCCACCAGTACGGCGTCGCCCTGAGCGCGGGCGGCTCGGAGGACGGCGTCTACCAGTTCACCCCGTTCATGTGGTCCAACGGCGGCGACGAGACCGCCCTCGACAGCCGCAACGTCGTCGAGGCGCTGGACTACTGGAAGTCGCTGATCTCCGACGGCTCGCTGTCGAAGTCGACGATCAACTGGACGCAGGCCGACGTCAACGACCAGTTCATGGCCGGCAACGCCGCCATGATGATCAACGGGCCGTGGCAGGTCGAGACCCTCAACACCAAGAAGAACCTGCACTGGGGCATCGCCCAGATCCCCGTCCCGCAGGCCGGGGACGACTCCGTGGGCCCGCTGGGCGGCGGTGAACTCACCATCCCGGACATCGGCGACCCCGTACGCGAGAAGATGTCCGCGAAGATCGTCAACTGTATGACCAGCGAGCAGGAGGAAGTCACCTACGCGCTCAACAGCTGGATGATCCCCGCCAACCAGAAGGCCGCCGCCACCTGGCGCCGGAAGGTCCCCTCGCTCAGCTCGCTGGCCGACCAGGTCGCCGTGGCCCGCTCACGCACCGCCAAGGCCGGCTCCGGCTGGACGTCGATCTCCCTGGCCCTCCAGAGCGCCTTCCAGTCGGCGCTGACCGGCCAGTCCAGCGAGTCGGCCCTGAAGCACGCGCAGGCGCGCGTCGAGAGCGGAAAGTGAGGTAACCACATGTCCGTCACCGCTGCTGCTCCCGCCGCCACGACCGAGGACATCACCACGGCCGGTGCCGCTCCCGACCCGGCCCGCGTCCGCCGTCGCCGCACCCTCGCGCAGTGGGGCTTCGTCGCCCCGGCCGTGCTGTTCATGCTGCTGTTCTTCGGCTACCCGCTCGTCCGCAACGTCGTGATGAGCTTCCAGCACTACACACCGTCGACGTTCTTCACCGGCAAGGCCCCCTTCAACGGCCTGGACAACTGGCGCAACGTCTTCGGCGACGACCTGTTCGGCAAGGCCCTGTGGCAGACGATCGTCTTCACGATCGGATCGCTGGTCGGCCAGTTCTGCATCGGCCTGGGACTGGCGGTGTTCTTCAACCGCAGGTTCCCGCTGGGCGGGGTGCTGCGCGCGCTGATCCTGCTGCCGTGGCTGGTGCCCATGGTCGTCTCCGGCATCGTCTGGCGGCGCATCCTGGACCAGGACACCGGCGTGCTGAACTCGTTCCTCGGCCTGTTCGGCATCGGGCACACCCCGTGGCTGACCAGCACGCACATGGCGCTGCTCGCCGTGATCCTGGTGAACGTCTGGATCGGCATCCCGTTCAACATGGTGATCCTCTACGGCGGACTCCAGGAGGTCCCGCGCGAGGTCTACGAGGCCGCCTCCCTCGACGGCGCCTCCGCCTGGCGCACCTTCCGCTCTGTCACGCTGCCGCTGCTGAAGCCCGTCATCACGGTCGTGCTCGTGCTGGGCTTCATGTCCACGGTCAAGATCCTCGACCTGGTGCTGGCGCTCACCGACGGCGGCCCCGCCGACTCCACCCAGACCCTGGGCACACTGACGTACCAGAACTCCTTCGTCCAGCTCGACTTCGGGGCCGGTGCCGTCGTCGGCAACATCCTGATCCTGATCTCCGCCGTGTTCGCGGTGTTCTACCTGCGGGCCAACCGCAACGAGGGGAAGTGACCGGCATGGCGACCACCACTCCCGCCGCCCAGGCCCCGGCCGTCAACAGGCCCAAGCGCCGCTGGGGCACGACGGCCGTCGGCATCCTCGTCCTGGCCGTGATGCTGTTCCCGCTGTACTGGATGATCAACACCGCCTTGCAGCCCGAGTCCGGCCTGCTGGAGGTGGACCCGGTCCCGCACGGCCTGGACCTGTCCGGGTTCTCCTCGGCCGTGACCGAGCAGGGCGGCCATCTGCTGACCTCCCTCGCGGTGGCGCTCGGCGCCGTCGTGATCTGCCTGGCGTTCTCGGCGCCGGCCGCCTACGGCCTCGCGCAGTTCAACCTGCGCGGCGCCAAGACCGTGGTGTTCGGCACGCTGATCACCCAGATGGTGCCCGGCATCGTCATCGCCAACGCGATGTACAGCGCCTACGTGGACCTCGGCCTGGTCAACTCCTACTTCGGCCTGATGCTGGCCGACGCCTCGCTGGGCATCCCGTTCGCGATCGTGCTGATGCGCTCCTTCATGGTGGCCATCCCGCGCGAGGTCATCGAGGCGGCCGAGGTCGACGGAGCCGGCCGGCTGCGCACCTTCGTCCAGGTCGTGCTGCCGATGAGCCGCAACTCGCTGATCACCGCGGGGCTGTTCTCCTTCCTGTACGCGTGGAGCGACTTCATGTTCGCCCTCACCCTGAACACCACCGACCACGTCAAGCCGGTCACGCTGGGCATCTATCAGTACATCGGCGCGCACGTCGGCGACTGGGGGTCGGTCATGGCCGCCTCCGTGCTCTCCGCGATCCCCGCCGCGGTCCTGCTCGTGCTCGCGCAGAAGTACATCGCCGCCGGCATCACCGGCGGTTCCGTCAAGTGACCACCGCGCAGTGATCACCGCACGGTGACCACCGCACACCGAGTGACCACCGCACACCTGGAAAGGGACATCGCCTGATGAGTGGCTTCCCCGGATTTCCGTCCGGCTTCGTGTTCGGCGCCGCCACCGCTTCGTACCAGATCGAGGGCGCCGCGCGGGAGGACGGCCGTGGCCCCTCCATCTGGGACACCTACAGCCACACGCCCGGACTGGTGGTGAACGGTGACACCGGCGACGTGGCCTGCGACCACTACCACCGTTACCCCGAGGACGTGGCGCTGCTGCGCGAGCTGGGCGTCGACTCGTACCGCTTCTCCCTCGCGTGGCCGCGGATCGTGCCCGACGGCAGCGGCCGGGTGAACCCCAAGGGCCTGGACTTCTACTCCCGGCTGGTGGACGAACTGCTGGAGGCGGGCATCGAGCCGGCCGCCACCCTCTACCACTGGGACCTGCCGCAGGCGCTGGAGGACCGAGGAGGCTGGCGGGTGCGCGAGACGGCGGAGCGGTTCGCCGAGTACACGGCCGTGGTGGCCGAGCACCTGGGCGACCGCGTACCGCGCTGGATCACCCTCAACGAGCCGTGGTGCAGCGCGTTCCTCGGCTACTCCATCGGCCGGCACGCGCCGGGCGCCAAGGAGGGCACGCCCGCACTGGCCGCCGTGCACCACCTGCTGGTCGGCCACGGTCTCGCGGTACAGGCGCTCAGGTCGGCCGGGGTGCGCGAGGTCGGGATCACCCTCAACCTCGACCGCAACCTGCCCGCCACCGACTCGGCCGCCGACCTCGCGGCCGTGGTCCGCGCGGACACCCAGCACAACCTGGTGTGGACCGAGCCGATCCTGGCCGGCCGCTACGCGGACACCGAGGAGGACACCTTCGGCGAGCTGATCACCGCGGCGGACTTCCGCCGGGACGGCGACCTGGAGCTGATCTCGCAACCGCTGGACTTCCTGGGCATCAACTACTACCGGCCGATCGTGGTCGCCGACGCCCCGCTGCGCGAGGCCGACCCGGTCAAGCGGGTGGCGACCGACAACCGCTACGCGGAAGTCCGGATGCCGGACGTCCGGGAGACCGCGATGGGCTGGGCGGTCGCGCCGGACACCTTCACCGATCTGCTGGTGGCGCTGAAGCAGCAGTACGGCGACGCCTTGCCGCCGATCCACATCACCGAGAACGGCTCCGCCGAACACGACACGGTGAGCGAGGACGGCGCGGTGCACGACACCGACCGGGTCGAGTACCTGCGCGACCACCTGACCGCGCTGCGTGCGGCGATCGACGCCGGTGTCGACGTCCAGGGCTACTACGTGTGGTCGCTGCTGGACAACTTCGAGTGGGCCTTCGGCTACGACAAGCGGTTCGGGATCGTCCGGGTCGACTACGACACCCAGGTGCGCACCCCGAAGGACAGCTACCACTGGTACCGGTCGCTGATCGCCGCCCATCACGGCTGACGGGACACGGCCCGGGAGGGGCGACGGCACATCCGCCGTCGCCCTTCCCGGGCCGCGGCCTTGATCGTCTCGTTGCGGCTGTGATCGTCCAGGTGCGACCCGCAACGTCCAGGTGCGACCCAGAACGACTTGGTACGACTCAGTACGACGCCGGGGTCGCGCTCAGTCGTCGTCGCCGCGGTCGGCGAAGGCCGCCGGGTCGGCGAGCACCTCCTGCACGATCACCCCGGCCGCGCCCCTGGCCGCGTCGCCCAGCGGGGAAGCGGCACGCAGCCGCCCGCTGTCCTTGGCCCACAGCCCCGAGATCACCCGCAGGGCCAGCTCCCGTTCCACGGCGGGTGCCAGCCAGTGGGTGAGCGCCCGGTAGAACCCGCCGAGCATCACCGCGTCCGGGTCGAAGAGATTGACCGCTCCGGAGACCACGCAGCCCAGCTGCCGTCCGGCGCGTTCGACGGCGGCGAGAGCGTCCGGGTCGGCGCGGCGCACCCGCCGATGGAGTTCGGCGACGCCCAGCACACCGGCCGTGGTCTCGATGCCCGCGGCGGCCAGCAGCGCCGCCTGCCCGGCGTACTGCTCCAGACAGCCGTGGGCTCCGCACGGGCACAGCGGGCCGTCGGGATCGACCACCATGTGCCCGATCTCGCCGGCGAAGCCGTGCGCCCCGCGCAGCAGCTCGCCGCCGACGACCAGCGCCCCGCCGATGCCGATCTCACCGGTCAGATACAGGAAGCTGCGCACGCCCTCGGTACCGGCGCCGTACCACAGTTCGGCCAGGGCGGCGGCGTTGGCCTCGTTGTCGGAACTGACCGGCAGCGGACGGCGGGCAGGGGCGAGGGCGGACAGCGACTGGGCGAACAGCCCCTCGACGGCGACCCTGGTCCAGCCGAGGTTGGGGGCCTGCCGGACGGTGCCGCCGGTGACCAGGCCCGGCACCACGACATGCGCGCCGACCGGCGTCAGCTCCTGCTCGACGGCCGAGGCCAGGGCGCGTGCGGCCAGCTGGGCGGCGCGCGCGAGTACCTCCGAGGGCGGCACCCCGCGGTTGTCGACGTGCTCGACCAGCCGTACCCGGTCGGTCCCGGCGAGGTCCACCACGCAGACGGCGACATAGTCGACGTTGATCTCCACCCCGAGCCCGGCCGGGCCGGTGCGCGCCACCTTCAGCACGGTGCCGGGGCGTCCCGCCTGGCCGCTGCTGGTCTTGCCCCATTCGGTGAGGAAGCCGTTCTCCAGCAGCTGCTCGACCAGGGAGGACACCGCGGCCCGGGTCAGCCCGACGCGGGTGGCGACGGCGGCCCGGGTGGCGTCGCCGGCGTCGTGCACGGCCCGCAGCACCAGGCTGAGGTTGTGCCGACGGACCGTCGCCTTGTCGGCCTTGGGACCCAGGGGGATCGGAGTGTTGTTCATCGTGCTGTCGAGGGTATCCATCCGCGCAGGTGGAACGAGGTGCACACCCGTGGAACCACCCCCCTGGGGCGGGCGGGCGGGGCGCGGCGACCGGGCGGCACCCGGGGCCGGGCCCGACGGGGCGATCGGGCATCCGCCGGGCGGGCCCCCGTGCGGTGACGGCACGGATCCGGTCCCGCTTCGTGTACCGGACGAATTGCCTCCCGTTGCCATGTGTCCATGCCAACTTGACGCAAAGACAGTCCAGTTGAGGCGCGAACAGTGATCATCTTGAGGGACACTGTGTGCTGGCTTCGCGAAGAACCCTGCTACTGGGCCGAGTTCGGGCGGATGCCGGTCGCATTCCGCTGCCGACAAGCGCCGAGGACATCTCGCGTGACGACTCGGCATGCCCGCGCAGCGGTCTGTGCCATGACCACCGGCACCGCGGCGGAGCCGTGGTGCCTGTTCGGCTGAGAATCGGGGATCGTTGATGACCACAGAGGCAAGAATGCGGCGACGCGCCGGCGCCCGGCGCCGTCCGCTCGTGCTGGCGGCGGCCGTGCTGGCCGTGGCCGGCACCATCGCCGTACCGGCGGCGGCGCAGGCAACGGGGGAGAAGACCTCGAACACGGCGGTACGGCAAGGGGACTTCGCGGCTGCGGCGGCGGAGTTCGGGGTGCCCGAACGGGTGCTGCTGGCGGTGGCCTACCAGGAGTCGGCGTGGGACGCCCACGCCGGCGGGCACAGCGCCGACGGCGGGTACGGTCCGATGCACCTGACGGACGTGACGGAAGCCATGCTGGCCGAGGGGGACGCGGGTGCGGCCGGCCGGGCGGACCTCGCGACGATGGCCGCGGATCCGACGCTGCACACCCTGCGGGCGGCGGCACGGCTGACCGGGCTCCCGGAGCAGCGGCTGCGCAGTGACGCGGCGGCGAACATCCGCGGCGGGGCCGCGCTGCTGGCGTCGTACCAGAAGGCGGCCGGCGGGCAGACCCCGGCCGATCCCGACCGCTGGTACGCGGCCGTCGCGCGGTACAGCCAGGCGACCCGGCAGCAGGGGGCGAAGGCGTTCGCCGACCGCGTCTTCGCCACCCTGAGGAACGGCGTCACACGCACCACGGCCGACGGGCAGCGCGTGACCCTGACGGCCGACCCCCGGGTCAGCCCGGCGACGGGGCAGTTGTCCCGGCTGAACCTGGCCGCGGCGACGACGGCGGCGGACACCGAGTGCCCCACCACGGTGGACTGCACCTTCGTGGCGGCCGCGGCGGCCAACGGCCAGGTCTCCAACCGGCCCGCCAACGGGATCAGGATCGACTCCATCGTCATCCACGACACCGAGTCCCCCTACGCGTCGGCCATCACCACCTTCCAGACCCCCGGCGGAGGTGCCGCGCACTACGTGATGCGGTCCTCGGACGGTGCGGTGACCCAGATGGTGCCCACGAAGGACCTCGCCTTCCACGCGGGCAACTACTCCACGAACATGCACTCCATCGGCATCGAGCACGAGGGGTACGCCGCGCACGGCGCGACCTGGTACACCGAGGCGCAGTACGAGGCGACCGCGGACCTGGTGAAGTACCTGGCGGGACGGTTCGGCATCCCGCTGGACCGGCAGCACATCATCGGCCACGACAACATCGTCGGTCCCACGTCGGCAACCGTGTCCGGCATGCACTGGGACCCGGGCCCGGCCTGGGACTGGGAGCACTTCATGTCCCTGCTCGGCGCCCCGATCACCGGCGAGCACGGGGTCGGCGGCATCGGCTCGGTGGTGACCGTCGCCCCCGGCTTCGCCGACAACCGGCAGAACGTCCAGATCTGCCCCGCCGACGACCCGACCGGCGCCACCACCACGTGCACGTACGTGGAGCAGCCGTCCAACTTCCTCTATCTGCGCACCGAACCGAGCGAAACGGCTCCGCTCTTCGGCGACCAGGCGATCCACCCCGGTGCGGCCGGTACCGACCGCATCAACGACTGGGGCAGCACCGCCCAGGCGGGTCAGCAGTTCGTCGTCGCGGGCCAGGACGGCGACTGGACCGCGATCTGGTACAGCGGCAGCAAGGTCTGGTTCCACAACCCGGGCGGCGTGAACACCGTCCCCGCCGTCGGCGTGACCGTCGTCAGGAGCGGCCAGGCCCCCGCCGACCCGCCCGTGAAGGTCTACGGCTCCAGCTACCCCGACGCGGCCGAGTACCCCGCCGGTCTGTCACCCTCCACCCAGGCCCCGCTGAGCATGTACGGCATCCCGGCCGGTCAGGCCTACGTCGCCACCGCGCCCGCGGCTCCCACCGACGACTACTTCAAGTCCAGCGGCACCGTCGTGATCGGCGGCAAGTCCATGTACACCATTCAGTACAACCACCGCACCGCCCTGGTGTACGCGGGCGACGTCACCGCCGACGCCGCCCCCGTGCCTGCCGAGTGAACTGGCCGACATGAAGCGGTGGTTCGTCCGGCCGTCGCCGCCCGAGCGCTGTGGGGCGGCAGCGGCCGGACGGCCCGTGCGGGGGACCGGCCGCCCTCAGCGGGCCGAGGGCGCGGACGGTTCGCTGGGCTGTCCGGTGTCCCTCAGTTCGGCGAGGAGGGCGCTCTGGCCCGCGAGGAGTTCCGTCAGGATGCGGCGCGCGGCGCGCAGCAGGTCCGCGACATCACCGCCGGCGAGCGCGTAACTGACCGTGGAGCCCTCGCGGATGGACACGACGATGCCCGAGCGGCGCAGTACGCCCAACTGCTGGGAGAGGTTGGAGGGTTCGATGTCGATGTCGGCGAGCAGGTCCCGCACCGGCACCGGACCGTTCTGGAGCAGTTCGAGGACACGGATGCGCACGGGGTGCCCGAGCATGCGGAAGAACTCTGCCTTTGCTTGGTAGAGGGGCACCTGCACGGGCGTCGCTCCTGCTCGGAAGGGGTGTCTGACCGGGTGTGGCGGGCTGCCGCACCCGGTCCGCTGCATGCATCCTTCCCGGCCGCGACCGAGTGATCACGACAGTTCGTCGAATGCGTAATTCGCGACTTGAAGAACTTTTCAAGTCTAGGTCAAATGAAAGCCCGGAAGGCTCAGACCTCGAGATTGCCTTCGGTGCGTTTGAGCTGGTGGCGGGCCATGGCCAGATTCGCCCGTCCCTTGTCGAGGACGAGGTAGATGAACAGGCCGTTGCCGCCGCGGCCCATCACCGGGCGGATCAGGTGGTATTGGGTGTCGAGGGTGATCAGGAGGTCCTCGATACGACTCTGGATCCCGAGCTCGTCCATCGTGCGCACCTTGGCCCGGATCACGTCCGTGTTGCCGGCCGCCGCCACGTTCAGGTCCAGGTCCTTGCCCCCGCCGAGGGAGCCGAGCGCCATGCCGCTGGAGTAGTCGACGACGGCGGCACCCAGCGCGCCCTCGACCTCCGTCATCAGGGTCTTGAGGGACACTTCCACACTGGTCACAGGTTCTCCTCTTCGAGGTGCGGAACAGGGGTTGTTCTCGCGGGGAACCCTAGGAAAGTCACGGCCCTCGGTGGCCGGACCCATCAAGACCGCCAGCAATTGATCCACTCATGACCGTTCCCTGATGTCTTCTGAAAATATTCGTCGGGGAACTTTGCTGTCGAATTCGCTCCAGAGACAACAGGCCCTAGCGGTCCCCGCCGTCCCGTACCGTCTTCTCCAGGAGCGTGAACGACTTGGGAGCGCCGCCCGGTTGCGGCTTGCCCTCCTTGTGTCCGACGATCCGGTAGCCGGCGTCGAGGTAGTACGCGGTCAGACGTGCGTTGCCGGCCAGGCAGTCCAGACGTACCGAAGACCGTCCCGCCTCGGCCACGCGGTGCTCCGCAGCGCGCAGCAGCCGGCGCCCCGTTCCGGGCGGGACACTGCCGTGGTCCACCATCAGCCGGTGCACGTAACCGGCGGTCGGCGGCCGGGGCCCCCAGGCGTCCTCGTCCTCCCACCACAGCTCCCAGGCCCCGACCACCCGGTCTCCCGCCTCCGCGAGCCAGATCTCCCCGCTCTCCATGATCCGGCGGAAGTGATCCCCGCCCAGCTCACCGGGGCGCCACTGGCCCGTGACGCCCCGGGCCAGCATCCAGCGGGCGGCGTCGTCGCGCAGTCGTACGACCTCGGTGATGTCGGCGTCGCCGGCGAGACGGAAGCGAAGATCGTTCATGCCGTGATCCTCGCACGGGTGTACGTCCCGGCGGCGACCGGCCGCGAGAGGGGCCGGTCGCCGCCGGTCTCCCGCGGCCGGGTGCGCGATGTGGGTCAGGGCGCGTGGTCGAGGGGCAGGTCCAGGCGGAGTTCGTAGCCGCCGGCTGTCGTGGGCGCCGAGGTGACGGTGCCGCCGAGGAGTTCGGCGCGTTGCCGCAGGCCGACCAGGCCGTGGTGGGCACTGGGCAGGGGAAGGGCGGGCCGGGTGGCGGGGGTGTTGGTGATCGTCGCGTGGAGACGGCCGTTCTGGTGGTGGATGCGGATCGTGGCGCTCGCGCCGGGGGCGTGCTTGCGTACGTTGGTCAGCGCCTCCTGCACGGTGCGGTAGACGCCGCGCTGGAGGGGCGGGGGGAGGTCGCCGGGCAGGTCCGTGCTCAGTTCGGCCTGGATGCCACTGCTGTCGACGAGCCGCTCCAGGTCCGCGAGGGAGGGCTGGGGGGTCAGCTCGGTGGGGCGGCTGCCGGAGGCGCGCAACACGCTGACCATGTGCCGCAGTTCCTCCAGCGTCTGTACGCTGAGCCGTCGGATCGTGACCGCAGCCTCCTTGGCCTCGGCGTCCCGGCTGCCGACCTGGAGCGCTCCGGCCTGCACGGCGATCAGGCTGACCTGGTGGGCCACCACGTCGTGCATCTCGCGGGCGAGCTGGGCGCGCTCCTGCGCCAGCACGCTCTGGGTGATCAGCAGCCGTTCGTGTTCACGTGCCTCGGATATCTCCGCCAGCCGCAGCGTCAGTTCCCGTCTGGCCTGAACGAGTTGGCCGAGGAAGACAGGGGCGACGGCGGTCGCCAGGGTGTAGCTCAGGTGGATCAGGCTGTAGGTGTCGGAGAGTTCGTCGATCTCCACCGACGGCCACGGCCAGGGGACGAAGTCGGCGACGGCGAACACCGTGGCGCAGAGGGCGAGCAGGAGCCGGTGCCGGTTCAGGGAGGAGAGCGTGTAGAGCGCGATGAGCGTGGCGAGCGCCGCGTCGGTGACCGTGGCGGTCGGCAGTGTCAGCAGGAAGGTGGTCAGCGGCAGGCGACGGCGCAGTGGGAGGCAGAGGGCGGCGAGCAGCCCGCAGGCCATGGCGGCCCGGTCGTCGGGGTCGACGTTCGCCCACATGTCCAGCAGGGAGACTCCCACCAGCACGGTGTCCACCAGCACGGCATGCGGCACGGCGGGCAGCGGGGCGGACCGCGACGGGCCGGGTGGACGGCGGGGCGTCGTCAAGAGCCCACCCCGTTCCCCGGCGGCCTGAGCAGGCCCGCCCGTTCGGCGAACAGCACGGCCTGGACCCTGCTGCCCACCTCCAACTTGGTGAAAATGGTGCTGACATGGCCCTTCACGGTGCCGGCGCTGAGATGCATCCGTTCGCCGATGTCGATGTTGGCGAGCCCCTCGGCCATGAGGACCAGTACGGCACGTTCGCGCTCGGTCAGCCGGGCGACGGCCCGCGTCGCGGGGCCCTGCGGGTCCGCGTCGAGATAGCGGGCCACCACCTTCCGGGTGACCTGGGAGGACAGTACGGTCCCGCCCTCGGCCAAGGTGCGGATGATGTGCGGGAGTTGCTCCGGATCGGTGTCCTTGAGCAGGAAGCCCGAGGCGCCCGAGCGCAGGGCTGCCGTGACGTACTCGTCGGCGTCGAACGTGGTCAGCATCGCCACCACCGGAGGGCCCTGCAACCGTCGTAGGTCGGCCAGTACGGTCAGTCCGTCCACGTCCGGCATCCGTATGTCCAGCAGGACGACCTCGGGCCGGAACTCCCGCACGGTGTGCACGGCCCGACCGCCGGGCACCGCCGCGACGACCTCGATGTCGTCCGCCGTGTCGAGGATGCGCTGGAATCCCGTACGGATCAGCGCCTCGTCGTCAACCACCACTACCCGGATCACCTGATGTCCCGTTCCTCGTCGGGCCGTCTCTCACTGCGTAGTTACCATGCGCGCGGCCGTCCGTGGGGTCGTCGGCGCATTCGCCAGGGAGCGCACGGGAGTTCGGCCGGATGCCGAAGGCCATGACACGCAACGCGTCGATCGCCCTGGCACACGCGGCGCGCCGTCCGGCCGGGAGGCGGCCGCCTCCCCGCCCGCTCCGAACGGCACACCGTCGACCGGACGGCTGATCGGCGTCGACCTCGCCCGTGGACCGGCGGTCCGCCCCCCCCGGTCCATCACCCATACGGAGCAGTGGAGAAAACCTGCGTCGCACGCTCTGCGTACGAGGCCGTCGCCGTCCTGGGCGTCGCCCGGCGGGTGGTCCGGGGCGCCACCGGAACCCCCTCCTGACCTCGGTCCCCACCAGAAGTGACAGGATGGGACCCATGAGCAACGTTTACTTTGACATCACCATCGACGGCGCCCCCGCCGGCCGTATCGTCTTCAACCTCTTCGACGAGGTGGTCCCGAAGACCACTCGCAACTTCCGCGAGCTGGCCACCGGCCAGAACGGCTACGGCTACGCGGGCTCCGGCTTCCACCGCGTCATCCCGCAGTTCATGCTCCAGGGCGGTGACTTCACCAACCACAACGGCACCGGCGGCAAGAGCATCTACGGCGAGAAGTTCGCGGACGAGAACTTCGACCGGAAGCACGACCGCCCGTACCTGCTGTCGATGGCGAACGCCGGCCGGAACACCAACGGCTCGCAGTTCTTCATCACCACCGTCGTCACCCCGTGGCTGGACGGCAAGCACGTCGTCTTCGGCGAGGTCGTCGAGGGCTCGGACCTCGTCGACCGGATCGAGTCCCTGGGCTCGCAGTCCGGTACCCCGAAGGCGAAGGTCGAGATCGCGGCTTCCGGCGTCGTCGACGCAGCCTGATCCCTGCCCGGCCGAACGGCGCCGCTCCCGCCCCGGGGCCGGCGCCGTCGTCGTCCCGGGCGAGGGCCGAGAGCGGACCCTTCACGGCGTGCCGGGCAGCCGGACCGTGACGAGGAGACCGCCGGCGGGACGGGGGACGAGGTCGAGGGTCCCGTCGTGTGCGCGGACGATGCCGGCCACGATGGCCAGGCCGAGTCCGACGCCGGCGTGCTCGTCGGTGCGCACCCGCTCCGTTCCCCGCTGGAAGGGCTCGGTGAGGGTCGGCACCAGTTCCGGAGGGAGCCGGCGGCCCGTGTTCTCGACCCGCAGCACGCTCGTGGCCCCGTCCGCCTCGGTGCGGACCGTCACGGTGCCTCCGGCGGGGAGGTTGTGGACGATGGCGTTCTGGACCAGGTTCGTCACCATCCGTAGCAGAAGTTCCGCGGAACCGCTGGTCCGGGCCACCCCGCCGATGACATCGAGCGTGATCCGGCGCTGTTCGGCGAGGGGGAGCAGCGTCTCGGCGGCCTCCTCGGCGACGAGGGAGAGATCGACGTCCTCGCGGGCGAAGTTCCCGCGGTCGCCGCGGCTGAGCAGCAGAAGGGCCTCGGTGAGGTCGATCGCCCGCGTGTTGACCGTGTGCAGGCGCTCGATGAGTTCGTCCCCCTCCCGCGCGGTGTCCTTGCGGGCGACGTCGAGGAGCGTCCGCGAGATCGCCAGCGGGGTACGCAGTTCGTGGGAGGCGTTCGCCGCGAACCGCTGCTGCTCGGCGACGTGGGACTCGAGTTGTTCGAGCATCGAGTCGAACGTGTCGGAGAGCTCACGGAACTCGTCCTGGCGGCCTTTCATGTGGATCCGGTGGGACAGCGCTCCGTTCCCCGCCATCCGTGCCGCAGCCGTGATCTGGGTGAGCGGTGCGAGCATCCGGCCGGCGAGAAGCCATCCCCCCACGAGGCCGAACAGGAGGAGGAAGCCCATGGCGACGGCCGCGGCGGGGGCGAAGGTGTGCACCAGGAGGTAGCGGTTGGGCGAGACCCCGAGCAGGCCCTTGGGGTTGTCGGGTACATAGCGCAGGATGAACGCCCACACCACCGCCAGCAGGAGAGCGCCGGCGACGGCGAGGAACCCGGCATAGCTGAGGGTGAGTTTCAGCCGGGCGCTGAGCCCAGCGCGTCTACGCATGCGTACTGCCGGTGCCGGTGCCGGCACCGGTGGTGCCGGTGTCGATCCGGTAGCCGACACCGGGCACCGTGGCGATGATCCAGGGTTCGCCGAGCCGTTTGCGCAGGGCGGAGACCGTGATGCGTACGGCGTTGGTGAGCGGGTCGGCGTTCTCGTCCCAGGCCCGTTCCAGCAGCTCTTCGGCGCTGACCACCCCGCCCTCCGCGGCGACGAGGACTTCCAGCACGGCGAACTGTTTACGGGTGAGCGCGACGTAGCGCCCGTCGCGGAAGACCTCCCGGCGGAAGGGGTCGAGCCGCAGGCCCGCGATCTCACGGACCGGAGGCCGGGCGTACGCGCGTCGGCGATCGAGCGCTCTCAGCCGCAGGACGAGCTCCCGCAGCTCGAACGGTTTGGTGAGGTAGTCGTCGGCGCCGAGCCCGAAACCGGAGGCCTTGTCGTCGATCCGGTCGGCGGCGGTGAGCATGAGGATCGGGATACCGCTGCCGGAGGCGACGATGCGCCGGGCGACCTCGTCGCCCGAGGGGCCGGGGATGTCGCGGTCGAGGACCGCGAGGTCGTAGGAGTTGACGCTGAGCAGTTCCAGGGCGGTGTCACCGTCGCCGGCGATGTCGGCGGCGATCGCCTCCAGCCGCAGACCGTCCCGGACGGCTTCGGCCAGGTAGGGCTCGTCCTCCACGATCAGTACGCGCATGTCCGAAGCCTAAGCAGCACCGCATATCTCCGACGTATGCAAAGACGTGTCCCCACAGGGCACGCGGCTCATCCCGCGGGTACCGGTTCGGGGCGGGGCCGGTCGGACGGCGCCTGCGCTCCGGTGCGCCACCAGCGGCGCGACGCCAGTGCGGCCGCACCACGCCGTTGGACGTGTCGTAGCAGTCGTACCATTGCCCGGACATGCACCTCGGAGCGGACATCATGAGCGGCCGCCGCACGATGACCAAGGCGCTCGCGAGGCCGAGGACCGCCAGACCGCCGAGCACGGTCTTGCGCGTCCGGCGGGGCGGTGCCGACAAGGGCGGGGGCGTGTGATGGCTCATGTCTCCATCGAAGCCGCAGGGCGGCTGCCGGGGCGTATGTGCTTTTCAACACGCCCGCGATACGCGTCGGGACGAGGGCACACACGGCGGGGTCGGCGCCCTGGTCCGAGAGCTCTGGGCGGAGGGACTCCGAGCGTCGTCGGCGGAGCCGAAAACGGAGCGCGGGAACGCCGTCGTGCTGCGATGCTGTCCCGATGATCAACGTGCCTACCGCCGTGCTGGATTCGTTGTACGGGCTCGCCTTCGGCGACGCCTTCGGCGACCGTTGGTTCGGCATCCTGCGCCAAGGGGGTCCTGCGGCCCTGGAGGCGCGGACGCTGCCCGCGGAACCGCTGTGGCGGTGGAGCGACGACACCGCCCAGGCGCTCGCTCTCGTCCGGGAACTCGCCGAGGGCGGTGGCACCGTCGACCAGGACCGTCTCGCCCTGCGCTTCGCGGCGGCCTACGCCGACGACACGCACCGCGGCTACGGAGCCTCGATGCACGACGTGCTCCGTCGGATCGGCGCGGGCGAGCCCTGGCGGGAGGTGGTCGCCGGACAGTTCGGCGGCCAGGGCTCCTGGGGCAACGGCGCGGCCATGCGGGTCGCCCCGCTCGGCGCCTGGCACTGCGCCGACCTCGACGCGGCCGCCGAGCAGGCAGCCCGCCAGAGCGCGGTCTCGCACCACCACCCCGAGGCGGTCGCCGCGGCGGTGGCCGTCGCCGTCGCCGCGGCGCTGGCGACCGGCAGCCGCGGCGGGCCCGCCCCGGCCGGGCCGGACTTCCTCCGGGCGGTCGCCGAACGGCTGCCCGACAGTGACGTCCGGTCGGGAGTGCGGATCGCGGCCCGGATGCCGGAGCACACATCGGTCCGGCACGCCGCAGAAGTCCTGGGCTCGGGGTACCGCATGTCAGGGCCCGACACCGTCCCGTACGCCCTGTGGTGTGCGGCGGGACACCTCGACGACCTGCACGAGGGCCTGTGGATCACGGTCGCCGGGCGCGGTGACATCGACACCACCTGCGCCGTCGCGGGCGGGGTGATCGCCGCCCGCACGGGCGTCGACGCCCTTCCCGCCGCCTGGCACGCAGCCCGTGAACCGCTGCCTCAGGTCGTTCCCGACCAGTAGTCCCGCAGGGTCCGTCTTCCGACGGATCCCGCCCGGAGCAGGAATGACGCCCGTCATGCGGACGGCCCCTCCGGACGGACCGTGGTGGTTCGTCCGGAGGGGCCGTGCGTCAGCCGCGTTGCTTGCGCAGTTCAGCGGGATCCCGCCGTGGCTTCGAGGTGCATCGCCTGTCGGGTGGTCACCTCGTGCTGTGCGTCAGGCGGATACTCGTGCGCTGCGCCCACTCCGCCGCCGGCGACCAGAGTCCGGCGCCGCCGACGGATCCTGCTCCGTCGCCCCCGAGGATCCACGGGACAGGTCCCAGCCTGTCGTGGTCACCGCCGTTGCCGCCGGCCGCGACCGGGCGGTCGTCCCGGTCCGTGGGCTGGAATCCGACCGTGTAGGTCCGGGCGACCGCGCCGTTGACCGAGGTCACCCGGATGGTGCGGGTGGCGAGCCGGGTCCCGGGCGAGGTGAGGACCGAACTGCCGTCGGTGACCTTCACCCGTGCGCCGGGCCGGGCCGGTACGGCGGAGACGGCCGGGATCCTCGTGTTCCTCGGCCAGTCGACGACGTACGTGGAGACCTCCGGGTCGAATCCGTCGATCGGGACGCCCCCCACCTCGATGGCGCCGGCGTCGGCGACACTCGCCCCGGTGGCGTCCGCGAAGTCCGTCACCGTGACCGACCCGTCGGCGTTCACGACCACGTGCGCCGCCATCGCGGCCGCCAGGTTGATCCGCTGCCAGCCGGCGCCGCCGTCCGCGGTCGGGTCGAGCGGGTACCCGGAGTCCGTCGCGGTCTGCTCCAGGACCTGGGTGCGCTGCTCGGCGGTGAGACCGGGGAAGGCCGTGATGAGCAGCGCCGCCGCGTCGGACGGCGCCTCGAGCGGCTGTCCGGACTTCGCCACCTGGGAGAACCCGTAGGTCAGACGGCGTGTGTACAGGTCGACGTCCTGCGTCGTGCTCAGACCGGCGTAGGGGTCGCCCGCGCAGGCCGCGAGCGTGTCGCCGTGTCCCTCCTTCTCGCACTGCGCGAGCAGTACGTTCTCGATCTCGGTGTGGGCCTGCATCAGCAGTTGCCGGAAGTCGGGGTCCGCCCACCGGTGCGCCACGGTGGCCTGTCCGGTGATGCGGCCTCCCATCACGTCCAGCGGGTAGTGGAACCCGAGGACGATGCGGTTGTCCCCGTACTCCGAGGTGCGCGCGAGGATCGACGGTGCCAGCTCCGGGAGGAGCGTGGCGAGGACGGTCCCGGCTTCGTAACCTCCGTAGGTGTGGCCGCTCGGGTACGAGCCGCTGGTGGTGAGGCTGCCGTAGGAGCCGTCCTGCGACTCGTAGACGGCACCGCCGTCGCCGACGAACCCGAGCCGCACGTACGGTCGCAGATAGCCGTAGTGGTTCTTCGCCGCGTCGACCTTGTCGAGGTTCTTCGTGATCCGGGAGAACAGGGCGCTGGTCTTGGGTAGTTGGCCGCCGCTCAGCGCGTCGCCATAGATCCGGCCGAGCCGCGAGCCGAGGCTGTCGGCCATCGTGACGGTGGCGCTCTGCGTCGCGTCGGCCTCGGCCCGGTCCACCTCCTTCTGCGTCGCCGCGTTGTTGATGCGTACGGCGATCCGGTCGTTCTCGGCGGTGACCGAAGTGCCTTTCGAAACCTTGGTGTTGGCGCCGAGGACGTCGGAGCCGAGGTCGTGGATGCCGTCGAGCAGACCGTAGACGTAGTCGGTCCCGTCGCCGGTTCCCGGCCACCGGTCCGATGCGTAGGCCGCGTTCAGCGTGTCGTCCGGGAAGGGGGACGGCACGTACGCCGGGTCGGAGGCGCCCGCCGATGCCGTCGCGACGGGGTCCTGTGCCGAGGCGGTCGCCGGGGAGCCGTCCGAGGTTCCGGCCAGGGTGCGGGCGGTCACGGTCGCCGTGTGGGCTTTGGCCTTGCCCGCCGTGGTGAGCAGTGCCGTGTCCGTCGTGGCGGGCACGTGTGCGGTGGTTCCGTCGTCGAGGGCCACGGTGTAGCCGATGACCGGGAATCCGCCGTCGCCGGCCGCCCGCCAGGTCACACGGACCTGCCTGCCGTCGGTGAACACTCCCGTCACGGCCGGCTTCTGCGGCTTGCCGCCACCGGTCACCACGGGTGCCGTGGCGGCGCTGGGGTGCGAGGTGCCGACGGCGTTCACCGCGCGGACGCGCGCCGTGTACGACCGGCCGGCCCGCAGCCAGGTGAAGGTCGTGCCGTGGGCGGCCGGATCGTGGAGCTCGACCTGGTGGCCGTCGTCGAGGGTGATCCGGTAACCGGTGACCGGTGAGCCGCCGGTGTCCTCGGGCGCGGACCAGGCGACGGTCACGCTCGTGCCGGACGAGGTCGCCGAGACGGCGTCAGGTGCGGCCGGCACCGACTTGGGTCTGGTGGTGAGCGCGGACTCGGCGTGGCGCAGGGCGTCGTACCGTGTGGTCAGGGTCCCGTCCGTCGCCGTGTCGTCCGCGATCGAGGTCCTCGCCTCGGCGAGTGCCGTGGTGAACGCCTTCCACGACGCGTCCGTATAGCGGGCGTTGTCGAGAACCGACGCCGTCGCGACCAGGTCCTCCAGCCTCAGTCGCGGCAGCGGGATCAACTGGCCGGCGGCGAGGGCGAGGCTGCGGGTCCGGGTGTCGACCTCGAGCTGGGTCACGCCGTCGGCGTCGACGAGGGCGCGGGCGGCGGCGAGTTCGCGCAGGTACACCCCGAAGTCGACCGTGTCGTAGCGCTCCGCGGCCTCGGCGAGTCCGGCGTACTCGTCGATGGCCTTGCGCAGGGCGGTTCTGTCCGTGACGGCGGGCGCGTCGACGTGGTCGAAGGTGATCCGGCCCAGGTTCGCGACGTACGGGTGCGAGGAGTCGGGCGTCGTCACCAGCCGCAGGTGGACGGCGTGCGTGCCGGTGATCGCCTCGGGCAGGGCGAGGCTCGTCGTCCCACCCGACGACCACGCGGCACCGGTGACGGGCAGCGGGACGGTCGCGTACGGCGTACCGGGATCGGTCGCGTCGAAGGAGTCCAGGTAGAGCTGGACGGCGGAACCGGTGCCGCAGCGGGCGGAGTTGTTGACGTAGGTGATCGTGACGGTGTTCTTGGCGGAGCCGCCGAAGTCGATGTCGCCGTAGTCCAGCCAGGCTCCGTCGTACGTGCCGCCGAGGTCGGTGGCGGAACCCGCGTCGCTCCAGCCGACCGGCTCGCTCTTGAGCCCGCCGCCGCTGTTCGCGCGGAACGCGGTGGCGTCGAATGCCACTGGGGCAGCCGCGTCCTGAGTGAGCGTCAGCGCGTAGACGTTGGCCACATACGGCTGCGAGGACGACTGCGTGCTGGAGACGAAGTCGGCGTACACGTCCTGGACGCCGTCGAAGACGCCCGGATCGAGCCGTACGGTCGTGGTGGCGACGGTTCCCCAGCCCGATCCGGTGTAGTCGAGGGGGATGTCGGCCTTCTTCGGACCGTCCTTCGAGCCGAGGTGCAGTTCGATGTGCGAGTCCGACGCCGCGCGTGACTGGGGCTTGTCGTAGCGGACGGTGACGGCGTCGGCGCCGTCGCGGAGGTCGATGCCCGTCCACCGGGCCCACGCGCCGTCCGTGGTGTTCTCGAAGATGCCGTTCGCGAGGTCGAGCGGGAGCGAACCGCCGCCGGTCGTGGTGCTGTCGGCCGCGGTCAGCGTGGCGAGCGTGGTCGTGGTGGACGAGGAGACCGGGTTCGCCGAGAACTGGTACCAGTCGAAGTTCGACACCCACGACTGGCCGGACGGGGCGTGGAAGACGAACGTCGCGCTCGCCGCGGCCAGCAGGGCGTCCGGGTCGGTGACGGCCGCCTGGACCGTGCTGTAGTACTGCCAGCCGCCCGTTCCGGGGAGCTGGACGGTGGCCACGACGGGTCCGTCGGCCGCACCGGCGTGGATGTCGACGCTGCTCGGCTTCGCGGTCGCCGCCTGCGAGTTGGCGTAGCGGACCGAGATGCTGCGCGGGGCGACCCCGCCGAAGTCCAGCCCGGCGAACCGCTCCCACGATCCCTCGGTGACGCCGCCGAGGTCGCCGTCGGAGTAGTACGCCTCCTCGACCAGGCTGGGACCTTCCATCTGGTCGGGCGCCTCGGCCTGGAGGACGGCGTAGCCGCCCTCGTCGATGGTGAGCGCGTCGGCGGCGGACCGCAGCGCGTCCTCCGCGGCCATGAGCGTTCCCGTCACGGAGGAGGGGTCCGCGAGGACGGTCCGCGCGCGGTCGAGCGCCGACCGGAACACCGTCCACGAGCCGGCGGAGTAGTTGCCGCTGCGCACCGGCAGCGCCTGGTCGACCAGTGCGCCGAGCGCCTTGCGGGGCACCGCGGCGGCGGAGAGGACGAGCGGGTCGGTCGGGGATATCCCGGTGCCGCGCACGGTCGAGGCCCGCACGCCGTGCGCGAAGGCCGTGTCCTGGAAGGTGATGCCGAAGCGCGCGTCGACCTGCGCGCTGCCGGTGAGGGACAGTGTCGCCGTACGCGGGCCGGCGACGCGCAGGTCCGCGGTGACACCGCCCGGCAGACCGGTCACGGTGGCCGCCCCGGACCGGGTCAGGCTGGTCCCCTTGCGGGCGGCGAACGACGCCGGTCCGGACAGGGTGAGCTGCACGCTGCCGTCGACCGTGCCGTCCGCCGCGGTGTCGACGGTGCCCGGGTCGGCGGAGACGACGGTGTCGCCCCGGCCGGGGCCCGTGCCGCCGTCACCCGTGTCGCCCGCGTCGGTGTTCAGCGAGTACGCGGGCTTCGTGCGGGCGCCCCACTGCGAGGGCTTGGCGCCCATCCTGAAGTCCAGGGTCCCGCCGGCGACGATCCGCGAGTAGTCGAGCCAAGTGTCGTCGAAACGCCGTCCGTTGAGGGTCGCGCTCTGCACGTAGTAGTTGGTCGGCGACACGCCGTCGGCCTTCACCGTGAACCGGGCGCCGTTGGCGTAGCGGATCGTCGTGGAGTCGAAGAACGGGCTGCCGATCTGGAACTGACCGGAGCCGGCGGTCACCGGGAACAGGCCCAGCGCGGCGCCGACGAACATGGTCGACATGGTGCCGGCGTCGTTGTCCATGGTCGGCAGGAAGCCCTTCGGGGAGAGCCTGTAGACCTGGGTCTTCACCGGCGGGCGGAACTCGCCCCCCGAGCTGGGGGCTTCGTTCGAGGAGCCCGTCGCGATGTAGCGGTTCCAGGTGGCGCCGGTGTAGATGGCGCGCACCCACTTCTGCGTCAGGCTCGGCTCACCGACGTAGTTGAAGAGGTACGGGGCCTGGAGGTCGATCTCGTTGGCGTTGGAGTGCAGCATGGTCGAGCCGTCGTCGGCGGCGGAGTCCTCACCGAACATGTGCTCCACCGCGGCCCTGCCCGCATTCGAGCCGCCCATGGCCTCGATGAGGCCGCCCATGTCGTACGCGTCGTACCAGTGGTACTGCCAGAGCGTGCCCTGGTAGAGACCGGCGGCCTCGAACTTCTCGTAGTCGGCGCTCTGCCAGTCGCCGCCCGCGGCACGCGGGGTGAGCAGACCGACCGCGGTGCCGTCGGAGGCCGTCCAGGCACCGGACTTCACGAGGTTGTCGATCGCCATGGTCGACTGGGTACGCAGCTTCTTCGCGTCCGCGTCCTTGCCGAGCGCGTCGGCGATGACGGACAGCGCCCACTGGTCGTAGCCGCGCTGCACGGTCCTGCCGGGATCCCCGGCGACGTAGCCCTGCCGCAACTGCGCCCCGGTGTAGTACCCGGTGTACGACTCCAGCGCCGGGTAGGCCTCGTCGAGCCGGTCGAAGTCCTTGAAGCCCTTCGACAGCGCGTCGGCGACCAGGACGGCCGAGCGTTCCCAGCGCACGGTCGGCACCGAGTGGGTGAGGCTGCCGAGATTCTTGCCGGAGGTGTGCACGTCGGCGAAGAGCTCGATCAGCGACTGCACCATGTCGCGGTAGGTGGCCGGGTCTATGTACGCCTCGACGGAGTACTTGCGGAAGTCGTCCCAGGTGGACCAACCGTCGTAGTACGTGAACCCGTTCGCCTTGTGTACGGCTCCGTCGGCGCCGCGGTAGGTCCCGCTGGTGCTGGTGGCGTTCACCGGCAGCGCGTACATGCGGTACAGGTGCGTGTAGAACTCCTCGGTGAGCGTCGACCCGGGATCGGACGTCGCGGAGGCGCGTACGTCGACGGCGCCGAGCGCGCGGTTCCAGTCCGCCTTCGTCTGCGCGCGCGCCTGGTCGAAGGTGAGTGCGCCCACCTCGTTGCGCTGATCGGTCGCGGCCTGCTCCGCGCTGATCGGCGACAGCGTGACGCGCAGTTCGATGTCGTTCCCGACGGCCTTGGCGAACTCGAGGACGGCGCCGGTGTCGGAACCGTCCTGCGCGGTGGTACCGCTCAGCCTGCCGTCGTTGCCCCAGCTCTTGAGCGAGGTCACCGGGACGTTCGTGGTGGCGTGGTAATACAGCTGGTACGAGGCGCCGTTGAAGGATCCCGCGACGATCCCGGAGATCGAGGAGGTCCCGTCCGGGAGCGTCGTCGCCTTGAGGGTCGAGCGGGTGCGGCTGGTGAAGTTGTTCGCCAGGTCGAGGACGAGTCGGGGCTCCGACCCGGCGGGGAAGCTGTACCGCTCCAGGGCCGTACGGGTCGTCGCGGTCACCTCGGCCCGCACGGTGCCGGAGTCCTGCGTCACCGACGTACCGGTGCCGGAGACCGACCCGAGCCCCACCTGGTAGTACCCGGGCGTCGCGGTCTCGTCCTCGTGGCGGTACGCGTGGGCGTACGTGCTGGGGGCGGGGCGCTTGTCGTACCGGACGGAGGTCGGGACGACGAGCAGGTCGCCGCCGCCTCCCGAGCCGCCGACGCCGTCGAGGTTCGTGGCGGTGAACCCGGCGATGCGGTCCACGTCGTAGTCGTACCCGGAGTGGTTGCGGCCGGGCGTGGTCAGCGGGTTGACCTTGGCCAGACCGTGCGGCGCCTGGGCGCCCGGCAGGTCGTTGCCGTCGTCGCCGGCGGTCGACACGAACGGGTCGACGAGTGCCGTGTAGTCCGTCCCGCCGGATGTCCCGCCGGATGTCCCGCCGGATGTCCCGCCGGATGTCCCGCCGGTCGTCCCGCCGGTCGTCCCGCCGGACGCTGCGGACGCTGCGGACGGGGTGGGGCCGGGCGCCGCCGCGGCCGCGCCGCCACCCGCCGGCGCGGTGAGAGCGAGCGCCCCGGTGAGCAGCGCCGCGACCGTCGCGCGCAGAGGCCGGCGATGCCGGTGGACGGTCCTCGGAGGGAGCCCGCGGGGCATGGGGGGACGGGATCTGATGGGCACGTAACCTCTCCAGCGTCGCTCGTACGCACGCACGGTCCGGCCGGAGGACAACGTTGTCGACCCGGAGTGCCGGGCGTGCGACCCGGGTTGAGAAGGCAGTGGACACACAGGATCGCACCCGTACACCGGATCGCACCCGCCGCGTTCACGACCGTCCGTCATGAGACAGGGAGAAGGCGTACGGCGGGCGAACGCCGTTCGTACAACCTGGTGGAGCGGCCCATGAGTTGGGCGACCCCGGCGCATCGGCGGCTCAGCCGGTGCGGGCCTCCAGGGCGGCGATGATCTCGGGCCAGAGTTCGCGCGGGCGGTCGTGTCCCATGTCGGGGATCAGGAGGAGCTCGGCCCCGGGCACGAGTTCCGCGGTGCGCCGCCCGCCGCTGGGGTCGATCAGTGTGTCGTCCAGGCCGTGGATCACCAGCGTCGGCACCCGGAGCGCACGGAGCTCGTCCGCACGGGAGCCGCTGAGGATCATCGCCCCGAGCTGGCGGCCGACCCCGGCGGGGTAGTGGGCGCGGTCGTAGCTGCGGTCGGCGAGGTCCCGGAGGGCGGCGGCGTCGCCGTAGCGCCTGGACGCCCACACCAGTTCCCGCTCCGCCGCCGCGACGTACCCGTCACGGTCCGCCGGCTTCGGGCTGAACAGCACCGCCTGGGCCTCGGGGCTGGAGCGGCCGTACTCGCCCTCGCCGGTGGAGGACATCATCGACGTCAGTGTCAGCACCCGTTCCGGGTGGGCGATGGCCATGGTCTGGGCGATCATTCCGCCCATCGACGTTCCGACGACATGAGCGCGTTCGATGCCGAGCGCGGTCAGCAGGCCCAGGCCGTCGTCGGCCATGTCCCGCAGCCGGTAGGGGACCATCGCGAGGGCTGCGGGGATGTCTCCCGAGCTCACCGCGGTGATGAACCGGTTCATGTCGACGGGGTGGTCGTCGAACTTGGTGGACAGGCCGCTGTCACGGTTGTCGTAGCGGATCACATGGCGGCCACGAGCCGCCAGCGCCCGGCAGAAGTCCTCGTGCCAGGCGATCAGCTGGGCGCCGAAGCCCATCACGAGCAGCACAGCGGGGTCGCCGGGGTCGCCGAAGCTCTCGTAGGCGAGGGACACTGCGGGCGACACGTCGACGATGGGCATGGCTGGATCTTGTCAGGCCCGGGCGGTCGAGCGCATCCGGATTGTCCGCCTCTGGCGTCGTGACCGGCCGGTCAGGCGCGGTTCGGTGCCGGCTCCGGCGCGGAGGGAAGCGCCGCGGCGCGGCGGCGGGGGAGCAGCAGTGGGGTCGCCAGCACCAGAGCGCCGGCCAGGCCGATGGCGGCGCGCGGGCCGAGCACGCCGCCCAGCACTCCCCACACGGCCGTCAGCAGCGCGGTCGAGGCCTTGGTCGTCACCGCCCAGGCGGACAGGGTGCGGGCGACGCGGTCGGCCGGTGTGCGTTCGAGGCGGTGGGCGGCGTACACGGGATTGAAGATCCCGCAGCAGAAGATGAGCCCGAGCTCGACCCCCATCACCAGCAGCAGCCCCCCGCCGCCCGGCCCCAGGAAGGCCAGGCCGACCGGCCAGAGGGCGCGCAGTGTCCCGGACGCGACCAGGACCCGGTGCCGGCCGAACCGGGTGACGAGCGACGGGGCCAGCCGGGAACCGAACAGCCCGGCGATCGAGGGCACGGCGAAGGCGAGACCGTACTGCCACGGGGTGAACCCGAGCCGGCCGAGCATCAGGACGGCCAGCAGCGGCTGGGCGGCCATCACCAGAGCGTTGAACAGGGCGGTGTTGAGGAACAGCGGTCGCAGCGTCGCGTCGGCGAGGATGTACCGCCAGCCGTCCAGCAGGTCCCGGGCCCGCATGCGCTCGGCCTTCCGGGGCGCGGGCGGCGGCTCGTGTCCGCCGGTCGCGCGGATGCCCAGCGCGGACAGCAGATAGCTGACCGCGTCGGCCGCCACCGTCGCCACCGGCCCCAGGAGCCCGATCGCCGCGCCGCCCAGCGGCGGTCCGACGATCGTGGTGGTCCAGGCCGTCGACTCGAACCGGGCGTTGGCGACGAGCAGGTCCTCGGCGGGCAGCAGCGTCTTCAGGTACGCGCCGGAGGCGGCGCGGAAGGTGATGTCGGCCGCGGCGACGACGACGGAGACGAGCAGGAGCTGGAGGAAGGTGAGCACACCGGCGGCGAACGCGGCGGGGACCGTCAGCAGCGCGGCGCACCGCACCAGGTCCGTGGCGATCAGCACGGGACGCTTGCGGCGGAACTCCACCCACGGGCCGAGCGGCACCGCCACGGCCGCGCCCACCGCGGCTCCCACGGCGGCGAGCGCGGCGACCTCGGCCGGACCGGCGTGCAGCACCCGGACGGCGATCAGCTCGAACGCGCCGAAAGCGAGCCACGTACCCAGCGCACTGGTCCCGTAGGCCGCCCACAGCCATCCGAACCGACGCCCCAGCCGATGCCCCGAACCGGGGCGCTGCGGGTGCCCCGGCCTTGGGCGCGGCAACTGCCCCGGCCGATGTCCGCGCCTCATGCTCGACGCCCTTCCCCCGTACTCGTACAACCGATCCGCGTTCAGGGTTATCAAAGCGAGCACGATGACCTGCGATCAAACAACCGCTAGGTCGCAAGGCACAACCACTGGTTGTGGACGTAGGGTGGCAGTGTGGACCTCGAAGCCGTCCGGACCTTCGTCGTGGCCGCCGACGCGGGCCAGTTCCAGGAGGCCGCCGCCGAGCTGGCGATCACCCAGCAGGCCGTCTCCAAGCGTATCGCCGCGCTGGAGCGCGGCCTCGGTGTGCGGCTGTTCACCCGTACCGCGCGCGGCGCCGCCCTCACCATCGACGGCCAGGCCTTCCTGCCGCACGCGCGCGAGCTGCTGCGGGTCGCCGAACGAGCGGTCACCTCCGTACGGGCCGGGCACCGACCGCTGCGCGTCGACATCATCGCCTCCCGCGGTGCCGCCTCGGGTCTGATGCGCGCCTTCCACCGCGCGCACCCCGAGACCGACCTCGACGTGGTGATGCTGCTCGACATCGAGACGGCCGTCGCCGCGATCCGCTCCGGCACCATCGACGCGTCCTTCCGCGCCGTGGCCGCGCCCGGGCGGCCCCTACCCGAGGACATCGAGTCCATCAGGGTGATCGACGAGCCGCTGCAGCTCCTCACCGGCCCCGCCCACGCTCTGGCGGGTGCCCGGTCGGTGACCGTCGCCCGGCTCGCCGGGCACCGGATCTGGATGCCCGGCATCGTCCCCGGCAGCGAGTGGGCCGCCTACTACGACGACCTCGTCGCCGAGTTCGGTCTCACCATCGAGGCGACGGGCCCCAACTTCGGCTCCGACGCACTGCTCGACACCATCGCCGACACCCCCGCCCTGGCCACCTTCATGGGCGAGCGGACCCGCCTCGTCTGGCCCGCAGGGCACGGCCTGCGCCTGATCCCCGTCACCGATCCGACCCCCGTCTACCCGCACTCCCTCCTCTGGCACCGCGACAACCCCCACCCGGCACTGGCCACGCTCCGCGCCCACCTCGCCGCGACCGGCCCCGGTCACGACGCCGCCGGGACCTGGACGCCGGACTGGGTGGTGCCGCGCTGAAGCCCGCGCCCCGGCCCGCGGACCTGCAGGCCAGGGTGGCGCAGCCCCCCGTCACGGCCCGCCGCCCGGCGTCGAGTTGCTGATTTCGCGGTGCGTACCCGCCCGCTTATGATCTTGGCCGTGACTGTGCAGAATTCAGACAAGATGCTCTCCCGCAAGCAGAGACTCCAGGAGAAGCAGCGCCGACAGCTGTCGGTGGTGGACACGGTGGACAAGGCCGAGGCCAAGGTCCGCAAGGCGGACGCCGAGCTGGCCGTGGCGGTCGCCGAGGCGGTGCAGGTCTTCGGTGACGAGAAGTCCGCGTCCGAGGGACTCGACATGACGCCCGAGGCGATCCGCCGCTTCCTGCTCATGGCGCAGGAGGAGGCCGCCAAGGAGGCCGCCAAGGCGGACGAGCCCGTCGGCGAATCCTGACGCTCCCGGTGACGACCCCCGGCGTGGCCCAGGGCGGCGGGCGCCACGTCGGTGCGCCGACCGTGACGGTGGTGCGCGGGGGAATCAGGTTCACTCCCGAGTCGTTGTAACGCGTCGGCACGGCCGGTCTGTTGGCCGGCCGCGGCGTGTCCGACGAATGTCCGGCCGAGCGAGGGAGTGGTGATCACGCGATGAAGGCGGTGCGGTTCCACACGTACGGCGAGATCGACGTGCTGCGGGTGGAGGAGGTGGCGCGCCCGGTGCCCGGCCCGGGGCAACTGCTCGTCGAGGTCCGCGCGGCCGGGATCCAGCCCGGTGAGGTGATGATCCGCAAGGGCGCGCGGCACGACCGCTGGCCGGCGACGTTCCCGTCCGGTCAGGGCAGCGATCTGGCCGGTGTCGTGGTCGGGTCGGGCCCCCAGGTGCGCGGCTTCGCGGTGGGCGACGAGGTCCTGGGCTTCACCCACGGCCGGGCCAGCCACGCGGAGTTCGTCGTGGTCGACGACGTGAACGTGATCCACCGTCCGCAGGGGCTGTCCTGGGACGTGGCGGGGTCGTTGTACGTGGCCGGTACGACCGCGTACGCCTGCGTGTTCGCGGTGGACCCCGGACCTGCCGACACCGTCGTGGTGTCCGGCGCGGCGGGCGGTGTCGGATCGCTCGCCGTGCAGCTCGCACGGCGGCGCGGTGCCACGGTGATCGGGCTGGCGAGCGAGCGCAACCACGCCTGGCTCAAGGACCGCGGGGTCGTCCCGGTCGGGTACGGGCAGGGCGTGGCCGAGCGGATCCGGCAGGCCGCAGGCGGGGACGTCGACGCGCTCATCGACACGTTCGGCGACGGATACGTGGAACTGGCGGTCGAGTTGGGCGTGCGGCCCGAGCGGATCAACACGATCCGCGACTGGCAGGCGGCGGCCGAGTTCGGCGCCCGGACCTACGGCGAGGGATCGGCGGCGTGCGCCGTCGTGATCGGCGAACTCGCCCGGCTCGCCGCGCGCGGGGAGCTGGAGGTGCCCATCGCCCGCGGCTACCCGCTGGAGCAGGTACGCGATGCCTACCGTGAGCTCGAACAGGGGCACACCCACGGCAAGATCGTGCTCCGTC
The DNA here is from genome assembly GCF_053597355.1 of Streptomyces sp. NPDC001443. Lineage (NCBI taxonomy): Bacteria > Bacillati > Actinomycetota > Actinomycetes > Kitasatosporales > Streptomycetaceae > Streptomyces > Streptomyces sp. NPDC001443. The sequence goes on along the minus strand of NZ_JBSFIA010000066.1, from coordinate 3,669 downwards.
CGTAGGGCCTGTCCGGCGGCTCACCTCAGTGCCAGTGCGCGGGACGGCCGAGCGACGGGGGCAGTCGGGTGGCCGCGTCCCCCTTGGCCGCGTTGACCTGGGCCTGGGTCAGGAAGATGCTTCCGGTGAGGTCGGCCCCGCTCAGGTCGGCGTCGCGCATGTCCGCGCCGATCAGGTCGGCGGTGCGCAGGTCGGCCCTTGAGAGGTCCGCCGCGATGAGCAGGGCACCGCGGAGATTCGCTCCCCTGAGGTCGGCGCCGGCGAGCCTGGCGCCGATCAGGTCGGCTCCCCGATGGTTCTTCTTGCGGCCCGGGACCGTGGCCCGTATCCGCTCACTGGCTTGCAGCAGCAGGACGTTGACGTCGCCGCGCAGCGCGGACACGTCGAGTTCCAGGAGCGACTCGGCGCCGCCTCGGCTGAGTTCCTCGATACGGCCGAGTGCATTGCGGAGGTCTTCGTGCACGGGGCGGGCCGACGCGTGGCCGAGGGCCTCGGTGATGTACCAGAGCAGTTCGTGCAGTTGCCGCATCAGCGGGAAGACCGCGAACATCTGGCGTGCGCTGCGTGGCTCCTGCCGCCAGTCCCTGCCACCGAAGGTGACGTGCGAGACCTTCTGGCCGGCGCCGAAGCAGTCGTAGGCGGTGCAGCCCGGAAAGCCCTTCTCCCGCAGGCGGGAGTGGATGCCGCAGCGGAAGTCCGCCTGCAGGTTCGAACACGGCTGCCCCGCGTTCTTGTCGACCGCGAAGTCGGCGGAGCGCGCGAAGGGCAGCGCGACACAGCACAGCCCGAAGCAGTTCGCACAGTCGGCCCGGAGGTCCTTCCGGCCGTCGTCGACCGCCTGCTGTCGGCTGTCGGAGGTGGGGACTTGGCGTTTCGGGGACAACGTGTGGGCTCCTGCCGCGAGTCAGGCACCGTTTGCCGCGGTGCGCCGAGGTTTGCCCCCATTCTCGCCGATGGCCGCGGACACCTGTCCGGCGGGTGCGGACGGGAGGTGGAGCACAGGCCCGGACATCCTTCACCGCCCTTGCCCGCCACAGCACTTGCGCCGCCAGGACCGCCCCCGCGCTACCGGGGCGGTCCTGGCGGTGTGCCCGTCAGAGCGTCATCTCGTACGCCCCGGACAGCGCCTCGACCTGCTCCCAGACCCGCGCCGAACGCGCTTCGTCGACGGCCGGACGCCGGACCGCGCCCAGAGCCCAGCGCTGCTGCTGCTCGGTCGCGGAGTCCTTGCCGTGCAGTTCGACGGCATGTCCGGAGAAGTCACGGACGAACACGGAGAACAGCTCGTCGAGCACGGACTCGTCCAGATCGGTCGGACGCGCCTGCTCCAGAATCAGCTGACCGTGCACCACCAGCGCGAACAACTGCCCCACGGAGAGCAGGAAGTCGAGGTCGCGGCTCTGCTCCTCGTCGGGGGCCATGGTGGCGACGAACTCGCACAGGGCGTCGGCCTGTTCACGGAAGCGGGCGACGTTCGGAAGCTCGGCGTACGCGTCGAAGGCGGCACGCCAGTCGTGGAAGCGCACGGAACCCAGGCCGCGGGCAGGCCCCTGGCGGAACAGGAAGTCGTCGTCGGCCGCGTCGAGCCGGGTCGGCACGTCGGGGTGGGCGACCGGGTCCAGCAGGTGGTTGCGCATGAACTTGAGGATCAGGGCGAGGTTGACGTGGACCGTGCCCTCCAGCTTGGGCAGGCTCCGGATCTCCACCGCGGCCTGGGAGAAGTAGTTGTCCTTCTCGAAGCCCTTGGCGGCGATGACGTCCCACATCAGGTCGACGACCTTCTCGCCCTCCGTGGTCACCTTCATCTTCGTCATCGGGTTGAAGAGCAGATAGCGGCGGTCCTCGGGACCGGCCGAGCGGAAGTAGTCGACGGCGCGGTCGCTGAACAGCTTCATGCCGACGAGGCGGACGTACGCGTCGGTCAACTCCCGGCGCACGTGCGGGAAGGCCGTGACGGGGCGGCCGTAGAGGATCCGATTGCTCGCGTGGGTGACGGCCTCGTACATCGCGTGCTCGCAGATGCCGATCGAGGCGGTGCAGAGATTGAACTTGCCCACGTTGACGGTGTTGAGCGCCGCGTCGAAGGCGGCGCGGCCGGTGTGCAGGACGTCCTCGGGGGCGACCGGATAGTCCTCCAGACGGAACTCGCTGACGTACTTGGAGGAGTCGACGACGTTCTTCACCAGGTGGTACGCCGGGTGGCGGCTGTCGGCGGCGAAGAAGACGTATCCGTCCGGGCCTTCGACGTCGGTGCGGCGGCCGAACACGGAGACCAGGCCGGCGGCGTTGCCGTTGCCGATGTAGTACTTGGAGCCGGAAGCCCGGAAACCGCCGTTGCCGTCGGGCTCGAGCAGCATGTCGGTGGAGTAGATGTCGGCGCCATGGGTCTTCTCGGACAGACCGAAGGCGAAGACCTCGCCCTGGCCCAGGAGTTCCGCGGCACGCGCGCGGGCGGCGGCGTTGTCGCTCTGCCAGACCGGGCCGAGACCAAGGATGGTCACCTGCCACGCGTACCAGTAGTCGAGGCCGTAGAACCCGAGGATCTCGTTCAGGGCGGCGATCCGGGCGGTGTCCCAGCGCTGGTCCTCGGCCGTGGCGGCGGAGGCCGGGGTGAGGAAGGTGGCGAACAGGCGCTCCTTCGCGGCGAACGCGAGGAAGTCCCCGAGCCACGCGCGGGTGCGGTAGTCCTCGATCAGCCGGCGCTTGCCGCGCTCCTCGAACCAGTCGACGGTGGCGCGCAGCAGCCTGCGCGTCTCGGGGTCGAAGTGCGCCGGGTCGTACGTGCGCGGGTTGAACAGCAGGGGAGTGCTCATAGGTTCGCCTTCCGGGGATGGGGGGTGGAGGAGGGTTGCCGGGGGAGCGGCCGGTCGAACGCGGCGCGGCTCAGGCCGAGGGCGAGGTCCTGCCCAGGGCGTGGAGTGTGGCGAGGACGTCGTCGAGCCAGGCGATCGTCATCCGCTCGTACGCGATGCCGCCGCGCAGCACGACATGCTGCAGTTCCTGGCCGGCGTCGAGCGGTGCGGGGGCTTCGGGCCCGGTGAAGTCGCGCAGTTCCCCGCCGAGATAGTGCGCGAGCCGGGCGCGGTGCGCCTGGAGGTGGCGTTCGACCTCGTCGACGAGTGCCGCCGGGTCGTCGAAGGCGGCGCCGCGGATCTTCACCGCGAGATCGTGACGGAGGCTCTCCGGCTCGATCGGCTCGTGCAGCCAACCGGAGAGGACCGCGCGACCGGGGGCGGCGACGGAGTACTCCTTCTTGTCCGGCCTTCCCTGCTGCGGTACTTCGCGGACGTCGAGCACACCCTCGCTCTCCATGCGCTTGAGAACGCGGTAGATCTGCTGATGGGTCGCGGTCCAGAAGTAGCCGAACGACCGGTCGAACCGCCGCGCCAGTTCGTAGCCGGAGCCCGGCTTCTCCAGGAGGGAGACGAGGATCGCGTGTTCGAGCGCCATACCGCACAGCTTTCTATGCAACTAGTTGCATAGGCAAGGGCGGCCGCTCGGGTGAGACGCGGCTCACCCGAGCGACGTGGCGCGCGTCGCCCCGCTCTCGGGCTCGCCGCTTCGTGGAACGGCGCCGGATACGACAAGGCCGCCGCTTCGTGTGAGGCGGCGGTCGGTGTCGTGTGGTGCCTGCTGTGGGCGGGGTGTGTCCGGCGCTGGTGGGTTTAG
>NZ_JBSFIA010000065.1:0-33133 GCF_053597355.1 Streptomyces sp. NPDC001443 | reverse complement strand
CGTACTGAAACTGGACGGTTCCTTCGTCCGGGGCTTCCAGTACGACGAGACCGGCGAGCGCCCGAACCCGGCGGACGAGGTGGTCGTGGAGGCGACGCTCGTCCGGTGGTCCCGACCCCGGCTCGGGTGCGTTGTCGGTGCCGCCGGATAGCCTGACGTAGCAGGACGGACAAGGCGAGCGGCAGAAGGAGCGCGGTGCGCGTACTCGGTGTGGATCCAGGACTGACCCGATGCGGTGTCGGAGTCGTCGAGGGCGTCGCGGGACGCCCGTTGACGATGCGCGGCGTCGGTGTCGTCCGGACGCCCGCGGACGCGGAGCTGAGCCTTCGTCTGCTCGCGGTCGAGCAGGGCATAGAGGAGTGGCTGGACGAGTACCGGCCCGAATTCGTCGCCGTGGAGCGGGTGTTCAGCCAGCACAACGTGCGCACGGTGATGGGCACGGCCCAGGCCAGCGCCGTCGCGATGCTCTGCGCGGCCCGCCGTGGCATCCCCGTCGCCCTGCACACCCCCAGCGAGGTCAAGGCCGCCGTCACCGGCAGCGGCCGGGCCGACAAGGCGCAGGTCGGAGCCATGGTGACCCGTCTGCTGCGGCTCGACGCGCCGCCGAAGCCCGCCGACGCGGCCGACGCCCTCGCCCTCGCCATCTGCCACATCTGGCGCGCCCCCGCGCAGAACCGACTCCAGCAGGCCGTCGCCCTGCACACATCGAAAGGCCGTACGGCATGATCGCCTTCGTCAGCGGCACGGTCGCCGCACTCGCTCCCGACACCGCGGTGATCGAGGTGGGCGGGGTCGGCATGGCCGTCCAGTGCACCCCGAACACGCTGTCGACCCTGCGGATCGGGGAGCCCGCCAAGCTCGCCACCTCCCTGGTCGTCCGCGAGGACTCGCTGACGCTGTACGGCTTCGCCGACGACGACGAGCGCCAGGTGTTCGTGCTGCTCCAGACGGCCAGCGGGGTCGGCCCCCGGCTGGCCCAGGCGATGCTCGCCGTGCACACCCCGGACGCCCTGCGCCGAGCCGTGGCCTCGGGCGACGAGAAGGCGCTCGTCGCCGTCCCCGGTATCGGCAAGCGGGGCGCCCAGAAGCTCCTGCTGGAGCTGAAGGACCGGCTCGGCGCGCCGACCGGCGCCCCCGCCGTGGGCACCGCGGTCACCAGCGGCTGGCGCGAGCAGTTGCACGCGGCCCTGATCGGCCTCGGCTACGCGACCCGGGAGGCGGAGGAGGCCGTGTCCGCCGTGGCCCCGCAGGCCGAGGCCGCGGGCGCCACGCCCCAGGTGGGCCAGCTCCTCAAGGCGGCCCTGCAGACCCTGAACCGCGCCCGCTGACCCGTCGGCGACCGGGCCCCACCGCGCCACCGCGCCCCCACGAGACCCCGAGGCACACTCCATGAACTGGGACGACACGACCGACGCCACCGCCGGCGAGCGGCTGGTGGGCTCTGTCGCCGACCGCGAGGACCAGGCCGTCGAAGCCGCGCTGCGCCCCAAGGACCTGGGCGAGTTCATCGGCCAGGAGAAGGTCCGCGAGCAGCTCGACCTGGTGCTGCGCGCCGCCCGCGCGCGCGGCGCCACCGCCGACCACGTGCTGCTGTCCGGCGCGCCCGGCCTCGGCAAGACGACCCTTTCGATGATCATCGCCGCCGAGATGGGCGCCCCCATCCGCATCACCAGCGGCCCCGCCATCCAGCACGCGGGCGACCTGGCGGCGGTCCTCTCCTCGCTCCAGGAGGGCGAGGTCCTCTTCCTCGACGAGATCCACCGCATGTCGCGGCCCGCCGAGGAGATGCTGTACATGGCGATGGAGGACTTCCGCGTCGACGTCATCGTCGGCAAGGGCCCCGGCGCCACCGCGATCCCCCTCGAACTGCCGCCGTTCACCCTGGTCGGCGCCACCACCCGGGCCGGTCTGCTGCCGCCCCCGCTGCGCGACCGGTTCGGTTTCACCGCACACATGGAGTTCTACGAACCCGCCGAGCTGCAGCGCGTCATCCACCGCTCGGCGAGCCTGCTCGACGTCGAGATCGACCCCGCGGGAGCGGCCGAGATCGCCGGCCGCTCCCGTGGCACGCCCCGTATCGCCAACCGGCTGCTGCGCCGCGTGCGCGACTACGCGCAGGTCAAGGCGGACGGTTTCATCACCCCGGAGATCGCCTCGGCGGCCCTGGCGGTCTACGAGGTCGACTCGCGCGGCCTGGACCGCCTCGACCGCGCGGTTCTCCAGGCCCTGCTGAAGCTGTTCGGCGGCGGTCCGGTCGGTCTGTCGACGCTGGCGGTCGCGGTGGGCGAGGAGCGCGAGACCGTGGAGGAGGTCGCGGAACCCTTCCTCGTACGCGAGGGGCTGCTCGCCCGTACCCCTCGCGGGCGGGTGGCCACACCGGCGGCCTGGGCGCACCTCGGACTCACCCCGCCCCGTGCCTCGGCCGGGGGAAACGGACAAGGAGACCTGTTCGGGGCGTGACGGCGCGCGCATTGGCCGCGGCAGGAACCCTGGTGCGATGCTGAGCGTTGTTCCTTGCGCGCGGACTCGCTTAGACTCCGCCGATGCCGCCTCTCTCGGCGGTACACATACCCCCAACCATCAGGCCGCTCACCTTCGCGGTCGTGTGAAGGAAGTTCCGACCCGTGAGTCTCGTGACCCTCCTCCCGTTCATCGTGCTCATCGGGGCCATGTTCCTGATGACCCGGTCGGCCAAGAAGAAGCAGCAGCAGGCTGCGCAGATGCGCAACGAGATGCAGCCCGGCAGCGGCATCCGCACCATCGGGGGCATGTATGCGACGGTCAAGGAAGTCAACGAGGACACCGTTCTCGTCGACGCCGGTCCGGGTGTGGATCTGCTCTTCGCCAAGAACGCCATCGGTGCGGTCCTGACCGACGACGAGTACAACCGCATCGTCCACGGCGTCGAGCACGACCTGAAGTCCGACACCGAGGTCGTCCCGGACGACGCCTCCTCCCTCACCGAGGCCGACGAGCCCGCCGACGACGCTGCCGCCCTCCCCGGCGACAAGTCCGTCGACCTCGGCAAGAAGGACGAGCCCGCCGAGCCCGCCGAGACCGCCGAGACCAAGGCCGACGAGGCCGACAAGGCCGTCGAGGCGAAGACGGACGAAGAGCCGAAGAAGACCGACGGCGACACCGACGCGAAGTAAGACGTGTGCGGGGACACGCGGACCTGGTCCGCGCGCCCCGGACAAACGGATCTCGCAAGCGGTCCCCCACACCATGGCATGGCCGCTGCCGCGCTGACCCGGCGCGGAGCGGCCCGAGAGGGAGTACGAGAAGGTGGCAGCACCTAAAAAGGGCCGGAACGCGAGCGCCCAGAGCAAGCCGGGGCGCTCGCTGGCCCTGATCCTGATCGCCATCGCGGCGCTCACCGGGGGGATGTTCGCCTCCGGGCACACCACTCCGCGTCTGGGCATCGACCTGGCCGGCGGTACGAGCATCACGCTCGAGGCGGTCCCCGAGAAGGGCCAGGAGTCCGCGGTCAACAAGACCAACATGGACACCGCGGTCGACATCATGAACCGCCGTGTCAACGGTCTGGGTGTCTCGGAGGCCGAGGTCCAGACGCAGGGCACGCGGAACATCATCGTCAACATCCCCAAGGGCACGAACTCGGAAGAGGCCCGCAAGGCGGTCGGCACCACCGCGAAGCTGTACTTCCGTCCGGTTCTCGCGACCGAGATCTCCGGTGCCGCCGCGACGGCCAGCCCGTCGCCGAGCGCCTCCAGCAGCGCCTCGGACAAGGCGACCGACAAGGCGACCTCGTCGGCGTCCCCCTCCGCCTCCGCGACCCCGTCGGCGACGGCCACCTCCCAGGGCCGCGCGGTCACCGACGCCCTGAAGGACGACGCCACGCCGTCGGCGAGCAGCTCGGCCTCCAGCGACGCGAAGGCCTCCGCCTCCCCGTCCGCCAGCGCCTCCGCCGACGCCGCGACCAGCAAGCTGGAAGCGGAGTACGCGGCCCTGAACTGCGCGAAGCCCACGGACCGTGCGAAGGCCGGCAAGAACGTCAAGTCCACGGACTCCACCGTCGCCTGCGGTCAGAACTCGCAGGGCCAGTGGCAGAAGTACATCCTCGGCCCCGCCCAGGTCGACGGCACGGATGTGAAGAAGGCCCAGGCCATCTACAACACCCAGACCGCCGCGGGCTGGACCGTGACCATGGACTTCACGTCCAAGGGCGCCAAGAAGTTCGCCGACGTCACCGGCCAGCTGGCACAGCAGCAGTCCCCGCAGAACCAGTTCGCCATCGTCCTGGACGGTGAGGTCGTCTCCGACCCGTACGTCAAGCAGGCGCTGACCGGCGGCAACGCGGAGATCTCCGGCAACTTCTCGCAGGAGGAGGCCAAGAGCCTCGCCAACGTGCTGTCGTACGGTGCGCTGCCGCTGAACTTCAAGGAGGCGAGCGTCACCACGGTGACCGCCGCCCTCGGTGGCGACCAGCTGCACGCCGGTCTGATCGCGGGTGCCATCGGCCTCGCGCTCGTCGTGATCTACCTGGTGCTCTACTACCGGGGTCTGTCGCTCATCGCGATCGCCTCGCTGATGGTCTCCGCGATCCTCACGTACGTGATCATGGCGCTGCTCGGCCCGACCATCCACTTCGCGCTGAACCTGCCGGCGGTCTGTGGTGCGATCGTCGCGATCGGTATCACCGCGGACTCGTTCATCGTGTTCTTCGAACGCATCAGGGACGAGATCCGCGAGGGCCGCAGCCTGCGTCCCGCCGTCGAGCGGGCCTGGCCGCGCGCCCGGCGCACCATCCTGGTCTCCGACTTCGTGTCGTTCCTCGCCGCCGCGGTGCTCTTCATCGTCACCGTCGGCAAGGTCCAGGGCTTCGCGTTCACGCTGGGTCTGACCACCCTGCTGGACGTGGTCGTGGTCTTCCTGTTCACCAAGCCGCTGATGACGATCTTGGCCCGCAGGAAGTTCTTCGCCGAGGGCCACAGCTGGTCCGGCCTCGACCCGAAGCGACTGGGTGCCAAGCCGCCGCTGCGCAGCACCCGCCGTCCCTCCGCCCCCGCCGAGACGAAGGAGGCGTGAGATGTCGAAACTCGGCAACCTCGGCGCCCGACTGCACCGTGGCGAGATCGGTTACGACTTCGTCGGCAACCGCAAGATCTGGTACGGCATCTCGATCCTGATCACCATCACGGCCATCCTCGGCCTGACGGTGCGCGGCCTGAACATGGGCATCGAGTTCAGGGGCGGTGCCGTCTTCACCACCCCGTCGACCAGTGTCTCGGTCTCGCAGGCGGAGCAGTACGCGGAAGCGGCGTCCGGTCACCAGGCGGTGGTGCAGAAGCTCGGCAAGGGCGAGCTGCGCATCCAGATCTCCGATGTGGACACCGGCAAGTCCGACGCGATCAAGACCTCTCTGTCCAAGGACCTGAACATCCCCTCGGAGCAGATCGCCGCGGACCTGGTCGGCCCCAGCTGGGGTGACCAGATCGCCAGCAAGGCCTGGCAGGGCCTGGCGATCTTCATGATCCTGGTGGTGATCTACCTCGCGATCGCGTTCGAGTGGCGTATGGCCATCGCCGCGCTGGTCGCGCTGATCCACGACATCACGATCACGGTCGGCATCTACGCGCTGGTCGGCTTCGAGGTGACGCCCGGTACGGTCATCGGTCTGCTGACGATCCTCGGTTACTCGCTCTACGACACGGTCGTCGTCTTCGACAGCCTCAAGGAGCAGACCAAGGACCTCACCAAGCAGACCCGCTGGACCTACAGCGACGTCGCCAACCAGTCGATCAACAGCACCCTGGTGCGTTCCATCAACACCACGGTGGTCGCGCTGCTGCCGGTCGCGGGCCTGCTGTTCATCGGCGGCGGTGTGCTCGGCGCGGGCACGCTCAACGACATCTCGCTGTCGCTGTTCGTCGGCCTCGCGGCTGGCGCGTACTCCTCGATCTTCATCGCCACGCCGCTCGTCGCCGACCTCAAGGAGCGCGAGCCGCAGATGAAGGCCCTCAAGAAGCGGGTCATGGCCAAGCGCGCCCAGGCCGCCGCCGAGGAGGAGTACGCCGAGGCACGGTCCGCGCACTCCGCCGACGGCGACGAGCCGCAGGACGGGGCCGCCGCGGTCGTCGGCCCGCGCACCCGGGGCCGGGGCCGACCGTCGGGCAGGCGTCGATGACCGAGCTCACCGACATCACGACCCTGCTGCTCAGCAGGATCCGTGACGTGGAGGACTACCCGGAGCAGGGCGTGATGTTCAAGGACATCACGCCGCTCCTGGCGGACCCCGTGGCCTTCACCGCGCTCACCGAGACCCTCGCGGAGATCGCCCGGCGCACCGGCGCCACGAAGATCGTCGGGCTGGAGGCCCGGGGATTCATCCTCGGCGCCCCCGTCGCCGTCAGCGCGGGCATCGGCTTCATCCCCGTACGCAAGGCGGGCAAGCTCCCCGGAGCGACCCTCAGCCAGAGCTACGACCTGGAGTACGGCTCCGCCGAGATCGAGGTGCACGCCGAGGACCTGAGCGCGCAGGACCGCGTGCTCATCGTCGACGACGTGCTCGCCACCGGTGGCACCGCAGAGGCCGCGATCCAGCTCGTCCACCGGGCCGGAGCCGAGGTCGCGGGCGCCGCCGTCCTGATGGAGCTCGGCTTCCTCGCGGGCCGCCCCCGCCTGGAGGCGGCCCTGGGCGGAGCGCCGCTGGAGGCTCTGATCACCGTCTGATCACCGTCCGGTCGACGGTGAACGGCATCGAGGCGGGCCCGGAGGAATCCGGTGCCCGCCTCTTGCGTTTCACGGGTACTCGGCCCTCACGACGGCCTGAAGGCGATCCCGCGGCCGAGGATCGCTACGATGGGTGTTCCGGAGCCTGACCGGGGGACCCGGATCGCGCACGAGGAGTCCTCTTGGCAGACGAGGCCCAGCACCTGACCGCCGCCAAGCCCGAGCCCGCCCCGGGCACCACGGCGACGCCCCCGCCGCACGCGAAGAACGACGCCCGGCGGGCGGTCGAGCACGACCGTCCCGCGCCCGCCGAGAGGCCTGCCGAGCAGGCACGGCCCAAACCGGCCGCGTCCGAGCGCCCCGGGACCGCGTCCGCCGTGCGCCCGACGTCCGGGCAGTCCTCCCGCTCCGGCTCCTCCAACCGCGTCCGGGCCCGCCTCGCCCGTCTCGGCGTCCAGCGCGCCAACCCCTACAACCCGGTGCTGGAGCCGCTGCTGCGGATAGTGCGCAGCAACGACCCCAAGATCGAGACCGCGACGCTGCGCCAGATCGAGAAGGCCTACCAGGTCGCCGAGCGCTGGCACCGCGGCCAGAAGCGCAAGAGCGGCGACCCGTACATCACCCATCCGCTGGCCGTCACCACGATCCTGGCCGAGCTGGGCATGGATCCGGCCACACTGATGGCCGGGCTGCTGCACGACACGGTCGAGGACACCGAGTACGGCCTCGACCAGCTGCGCCGCGACTTCGGCGACACCGTCGCCCTGCTCGTCGACGGCGTGACCAAGCTGGACAAGGTCAAGTTCGGCGAGGCCGCGCAGGCGGAGACCGTGCGCAAGATGGTCGTCGCGATGGCCAAGGACCCCCGGGTCCTCGTCATCAAGCTCGCCGACCGCCTGCACAACATGCGCACCATGCGCTACCTCAAGCGCGAGAAGCAGGAGAAGAAGGCGCGCGAGACCCTGGAGATCTACGCGCCGCTCGCCCATCGCCTGGGCATGAACACCATCAAGTGGGAGCTGGAGGACCTCGCCTTCGCGATTCTCTACCCCAAGATGTACGACGAAATCGTACGGCTGGTGGCCGAAAGGGCACCGAAGCGTGACGAGTATCTGGCCATAGTGACCGACGAGGTCCAGTCGGATCTGCGCGCCGCCCGCATCAAGGCGACCGTCACCGGCCGGCCCAAGCACTACTACAGCGTCTACCAGAAGATGATCGTCCGCGGCCGTGACTTCGCGGAGATCTACGACCTGGTGGGCATCCGCGTCCTGGTGGACACCGTCCGCGACTGCTACGCGGCGCTCGGCACGGTGCACGCGCGATGGAACCCGGTCCCCGGCCGGTTCAAGGACTACATCGCGATGCCCAAGTTCAACATGTACCAGTCGCTGCACACGACGGTCATCGGCCCCAACGGCAAGCCGGTCGAACTCCAGATCCGCACCTTCGACATGCACCGCCGCGCCGAGTACGGCATCGCCGCGCACTGGAAGTACAAGCAGGAGGCCGTCGCCGGAGCCTCCAAGGTGCGCTCGGACGCGCCCAGGAGCACCGGCAAGGACGACCACCTCAACGACATGGCGTGGCTGCGCCAGCTCCTCGACTGGCAGAAGGAGACCGAGGACCCCGGCGAGTTCCTGGAGTCCCTGCGCTTCGACCTCTCGCGCAACGAGGTCTTCGTCTTCACGCCGAAGGGCGACGTGATAGCGCTGCCGGCCGGCGCCACGCCCGTGGACTTCTCGTACGCGGTGCACACCGAGGTGGGCCACCGCACCATAGGAGCCCGCGTCAACGGACGCCTCGTACCGCTGGAATCGACCCTGGACAACGGCGACCTGGTGGAGGTCTTCACCTCCAAGGCGGCCGGCGCCGGACCGTCCCGGGACTGGCTGAACTTCGTCAAGTCGCCGCGCGCCCGCAACAAGATCCGGGCCTGGTTCTCCAAGGAGCGCCGCGACGAGGCGATCGAGCAGGGCAAGGACGCCATCGCCCGCGCGATGCGCAAGCAGAACCTGCCCATCCAGCGGATCCTGACCGGCGACTCGCTCGTCACGCTCGCCCACGAGATGCGCTACCCCGACATCTCGTCGCTGTACGCGGCGATCGGCGAGGGGCATGTCGCCGCGCAGAACGTCGTACAGAAGCTCGTCCAGGCCCTCGGCGGGGAGGAGGCCGCCACCGAGGAGATCGACGAGAGCGTCCCGCCCGCGCGCGGCCGCGGCCGCAAGCGCCGCTCCAACGCCGACCCGGGCGTGGTGGTCAAGGGCGTCGACGACGTGTGGGTCAAGCTGGCCCGCTGCTGCACACCGGTGCCCGGCGACCCGATCATCGGCTTCGTCACCCGGGGCAGCGGCGTCTCGGTCCACCGCAGCGACTGCGTCAACGTGGAGTCGCTGTCCCGTGAACCCGAGCGCATCCTGGACGTCGAGTGGGCGCCCACCCAGTCCTCGGTCTTCCTGGTCGCCATCCAGGTCGAGGCGCTGGACCGCTCGCGGCTGCTGTCGGACGTCACCCGGGTGCTGTCCGACCAGCACGTCAACATCCTCTCCGCGGCCGTGCAGACCTCCCGCGACCGCGTCGCCACCTCCCGCTTCACCTTCGAGATGGGCGACCCCAAGCACCTGGGGCACGTCCTGAAGGCCGTCAGGGGCGTGGAGGGCGTCTACGACGTGTACCGGGTGACCTCGGCCCGCCGGCCGTAGAACCGGCCGCAGAACGCACCGCGGACGCACCGGAGGCCCCCGTACGCAAGGTACGGGGGCCTCCGGTCACCACGGGGCGGGCCGGGTCAGCCGCCGAACTCGTGCAGACCCTTCAGCGCCTGGTCCAGGAGCGCCTGACGGCCCTCCAGCTCCCGCCCGAGCTTCTCCGCCTTGGCGGTGTTGCCCTGGGCGCGCGCCTGCTCGATCTGGTCGCGCAGCTTGTCGACGGCCGCCTGGAGCTGACCGGTCAGACCCGCGGCACGCGCACGTGCCTCCGGGTTGGTCCGGCGCCACTCGTTCTCCTCGGCCTCCTGGATGGCCCGCTCGACGGCGTGCATCCGGCCCTCGACCTTCGGCCGCGCGTCCCGCGGGACGTGACCGATGGCCTCCCAGCGCTCGTTGACCGAGCGGAAGGCCGCCCGTGCCGCCTTCAGGTCGCCGACCGGCAGGAGCTTCTCGGCCTCCTCGGCCAGCTCCTCCTTCAGCTTCAGGTTCTCCGTCTGCTCGGCGTCCCGCTCGGCGAACACCGAGCTGCGGGCGGCGAAGAAGACGTCCTGGGCACCGCGGAAGCGGTTCCACAGGTCGTCCTCGTGCTCGCGCTGGGCCCGGCCCGCGGCCTTCCACTCCGCCATCAGCTCGCGGTAGCGGGCCGCCGTCGGACCCCAGTCGGCCGAGCCGGACAGCGCCTCGGCCTCGGCGACCAGCCGCTCCTTGACCCGGCGGGCGTCCTCGCGCTGCGCGTCGAGCTGCGCGAAGTGCGCCTTGCGCCGCTTGGAGAACGCCGACCGCGCGTGCGAGAAGCGGTGCCACAGCTCGTCGTCCGACTTGCGGTCGAGCCGCGGCAGCCCCTTCCAGGTGTCCACCAGGGACCGCAGCCGCTCACCGGCGGCCCGCCACTGGTCGGACTGCGCCAGCTCCTCCGCCTCGGTGACCAGGGCCTCCTTGGCGTGCCGTGCGTCGTCGGACTGCTTGGCGCGCTGCTGCTTGCGCTCCTCGCGCCGCGCCTCGACCGTCGCCACCAGCTTGTCCAGGCGGCCCCGCAGCGCCTCCAGATCACCCACCGCATGGTGGGCCTCGACCTGCTCGCGCAGATGGTCGATGGCCGTCTGCGCGTCCTTGGCGGACAGATCGGTGGTCTGGACTCGCTTCTCGAGGAGGCCGATCTCCACAACCAGGCCCTCGTACTTGCGCTCGAAGTAGGCCAGCGCCTCGTCAGGAGAGCCTGCCTGCCAGGAACCGACGACCTGCTCGCCGTCGGCCGTACGCACGTACACGGTCCCCGTCTCGTCGACGCGGCCCCACGGGTCGCTGCTCACAGCGCCTCCTCCACATGATGCCTGCGGGGGCCTCGGCGCCCGGGCATCGTCCACAGTTTCGTCACGGCCAACATAGGCGACCGGCGGGTTGCCTGTCCGCATCCAGCGCGGCCGAAATTTCGGAGCTGGCCGTGCTGGTCATCAGGATTTCGCGACGGTCGCCTTGTCGATGACGACGGTCGCGTTCGGGGCTCCGTCACCGGCCCCCGTGTTCTCGCCCGCGGCGGCGATCTTCTTCAGGACTGTCAGGCCCGAATCGGACACCGTACCGAACGGCGTGTAGTTGGGCGGCAGCTGGCTGTCCTGGTAGACGAGGAAGAACTGGCTGCCGCCGGTGTGCCGCCCTTGACCCGAGCTGGCGTCGTACTGGTTCGCCATCGCGACCGTGCCCGCCGGGTAGACGTTGTTCTTCAGGCTCGCGTCCTTCAGGTTCTCGTCCGGGATCGTGTAGCCGGGACCGCCGGTGCCGGTGCCCTGGGGGTCACCGCACTGAAGCACGTAGATGCCGTTGGTGGTGAGCCGGTGGCACTTGGTGTGGTCGAAGTAGCCCTTGCCCGCGAGGAAGTCGAACGAGTTCACCGTGTGCGGGGCCGCCGACGCCTTCAGCGCGATGTCGATGTCGCCGCACGTCGTGGCCAGCTTCATCGTGTACTTCGCCGACTTGTCGATCGTGACCGCCGGCTCCTTCTTCCAGGTCTCCGTCTTGACCGTGCCCGCGGCGGCCTTCTCGCACGGGTCCTTCGGCGTGCTCGCGCTCGGGGACGCCGTGGCGCTCGCGTTGACCTTGTCGTCGTCGCCCTTGAGGACCCCGGTCGTGTACAGCGCGAGGCTGCCGACCAGGATCACGCCGAGGACCGACGCGATCACCGAGTTGCGAACGCGCGACTTGCGCCGGGCGGATGTACGTCGCTGCTGCTGCCGCAAGAACTTCTCCCGGGCGAGCTGCCGCCGCCGCTGTTCCTGGGTGACCACGGGGTTTTCTCCTCATGCGTCTCGAGCGCCCACGGGGACGCGCGCGTCTGGTGTACCGATCGCCTGCGTGTGCCCCGTACCGTATATGGGTTCGCTGAGGATTCGGCAGCGCCGGTAGGCTTCTGACCACTGCCGTAGTCGCCCGTATCGACACAACGAAGGACGATCGTGCTCATTGCCGGGTTCCCAGCCGGGGCTTGGGGGACGAACTGTTATCTCGTCGCCCCCGCCGCCGGCGAGGAGTGCGTGATCATCGACCCGGGCCACCAGGCCGCCGCAGGAGTCGAGGAGACGCTCAGGAAGCATCGGCTCAAGCCCGTCGCCGTCGTCCTCACCCACGGCCACATCGACCATGTGGCCTCGGTGGTCCCGGTGTGCGGCGCGCACGACGTGCCCGCCTGGATCCACCCCGACGACCGGTACATGATGAGCGACCCCGAGAAGGCGCTCGGCCGTTCCATCGGGATGCCGCTGATGGGCGAGCTGACCATCGGCGAACCGGACGACGTCAAGGAACTGACCGACGGCGCGAAGCTGGAGCTGGCGGGCCTGGAGCTGTCCGTCGCGCACGCGCCCGGCCATACCAAGGGGTCGGTGACCTTCCGGATGCCCGAGACCACCGACATCCCGTCGGTCTTCTTCTCCGGGGATCTGCTGTTCGCCGGCTCCGTCGGACGCACCGACCTGCCCGGCGGCGACATGGCCGAGATGCTCGACTCGCTGGCCCGCGTGTGCCTGCCGCTCGACGACTCGACCGTGGTGCTGTCCGGCCACGGCCCCCAGACGACCATCGGCCAGGAGCGCGCCGCCAACCCGTATCTGCGGCAGGTGGCGGCCGGCCTCGGGAGCGGCCTGGACGCTCCCCGACGAGGAATGTGACGAGAGACTTTTCCGTGAGTACCTTCCAAGCCCCCAAGGGCACCTACGACCTGATCCCGCCGGACTCCGCCGTCTACCTGGCGGTCCGCGAGGCGATCGCCGCGCCCCTGCGCAGCTCCGGCTACGGCTACGTCGAGACACCCGGCTTCGAGAACGTGGAGCTGTTCGCGCGCGGTGTCGGCGAGTCCACCGACATCGTGACGAAGGAGATGTACGCCTTTGAGACCAAGGGCGGCGACCGGCTCGCCCTGCGCCCCGAGGGCACCGCGTCCGTGCTCCGCGCCGCGCTGGAGGCCAACCTCCACAAGACGGGCAACCTGCCGGTCAAGCTCTGGTACTCCGGCTCGTACTACCGCTACGAGCGCCCCCAGAAGGGCCGCTACCGGCACTTCTCCCAGGTCGGCGCCGAGGCGATCGGCGCCGAGGACCCGGCGCTGGACGCCGAGCTGATCATCCTGGCCGACCAGGCGTACCGCTCCCTGGGCCTGCGCGACTTCCGGATCCTGCTCAACAGCCTGGGCGACAAGGAGTGCCGCCCGGTGTACCGGGAGGCGCTCCAGACCTTCCTGCGGGGCCTGGACCTGGACGAGGACACCCTGCGCCGCGCGGACATCAACCCGCTGCGCGTCCTGGACGACAAGCGCCCCGACGTCCAGAAGCAGCTGACCGAGGCGCCGCTGCTGCGCGACTACCTCTGCGACGCCTGCAAGGCGTACCACGAGGAGGTCCGCGAACTGGTCACGGCGGCGGGCGTGGTCTTCGAGGACGACCCGAAGCTGGTGCGCGGCCTGGACTACTACACCCGCACCACCTTCGAGTTCGTCCACGACGGTCTGGGCGCCCAGTCCGCGGTCGGCGGCGGCGGCCGCTACGACGGCCTGTCCGAGATGATCGGCGGCCCCGCGCTGCCGTCGGTCGGCTGGGCGCTGGGTGTCGACCGCACGGTCCTGGCCCTGGAGGCGGAGGGCATCGAGCTCGAACTCCCCGCGGCCACCAGTGTGTTCGCCGTCCCGCTCGGCGAGGAGGCCCGCCGCGTCCTGTTCGCGAAGGTCACCGAACTGCGCAAGAACGGTGTCGCCGCCGACTTCGCCTACGGCGGCAAGGGCCTGAAGGCGGCGATGAAGGCCGCCAACCGCTCCGGCGCCCGTTACGCCCTGGTCCTCGGCGAGCGCGACCTCGCCGAGGGCGTCGTCCAGCTCAAGGACATGGAGTCCGGCGAGCAGACCGCGGTCGGCGTGAACGAGATCGTGGCGGAACTGGAGTCGCGGCTCGGTTAGCAGGTCCCGTCAGTCCTACGGGATTTCCCGTCAGTCGTACGAGTGGAAGGGCGCCGGTGCCGAAGGGGCACCGGCGCCCTTCCCGTCCCCTGCGGCGACTGGCCGGAACGGGATGTCCGGGCCTGCCGTACGCACTTCCTTTATCCGTACCGAACGGTGCGCACGGGCACCCGTACGGCACAATGGCCCCAGCCCGCAAGCAGGTCCACCTCTCAAGTGACGGAATCGGCGTGATGAGCAAGACGACAGTCAAGGACGTCTCCACCGACCCCGAACCCGGACGCGCCGCCCCCGCGCCGCGCACGGTGGGCGGTAGCCGCGCGTTCGCGATCCTGCTGCTGATCACCGGCGCCGCCGGACTGCTCGCCGCGTGGGTCATCACGATCGACAAGTTCAAGTTGCTCGAGGCCAAGGTCGCCGGCACCACGTTCACGCCCGGCTGCAGCCTCAACCCGGTCGTCTCCTGCGGCAGCGTGATGGAGAGCAAGCAGGCCGCCGCCTTCGGATTCCCCAACCCGATGCTCGGCCTGGTCTGCTACGGCATCGTGATCTGCGTCGGCATGAGCCTGCTGGCCCGCGCCCGCTTCCCGCGCTGGTACTGGCTCACCTTCAACTTCGGCACCCTCTTCGGGGTGGCCTTCTGCACCTGGCTCCAGTTCCAGTCCCTGTACCGGATCAACGCGCTGTGCCTGTGGTGCTCCCTGGCCTGGGTCGCCACCATCACCATGTTCTGGTACGTCACGTCGTTCAACGTACGCAACGACTTCCTGCCCGCCCCCCGCTGGCTGAAGGGCTTCTTCGGCGAGTTCACCTGGGTCCTGCCGGTCCTGCACGTCGGCGTCATCGGCATGCTGATCCTGACCCGCTGGTGGGAGTTCTGGACCAGCTGACCGGTCCGTCGGGATTGTCGGTGCGGTGATTTAGGGTTTCCAGGGTGGAACCCGATCTGTTCACCGCAGCTGCTGAAGACCGCCAGGAGAAGGACCCCGCGGGGAGTCCCCTGGCGGTCCGTATGCGTCCGCGCACCCTCGACGAGGTGGTGGGCCAGCAGCATCTGCTGAAGTCGGGCTCGCCCCTGCGACGGCTGGTCGGCGCGGGCACGGGCGGCCCGGCGGGACCCTCCTCGGTGATCCTCTGGGGTCCGCCCGGCACCGGCAAGACGACCCTGGCGTACGTGGTCTCCAAGGCCACCGACAAGCGGTTCGTGGAACTGTCCGCGATCACCGCGGGCGTCAAGGAGGTCCGCGCGGTCATCGACGGAGCCCGCCGGGCCAGCGGTGGCTACGGCAAGGAGACCGTCCTCTTCCTCGACGAGATCCACCGTTTCAGCAAGGCCCAGCAGGACTCCCTGCTCCCCGCGGTCGAGAACCGCTGGGTGACCCTGATCGCCGCGACCACCGAGAACCCGTACTTCTCCGTGATCTCGCCGCTGCTCTCCCGCTCCCTGCTGCTCACCCTCGAACCGCTCACCGACGACGACCTGCGCGGTCTGCTGCGCCGGGCCGTGGGCGACGAGCGCGGACTCAAGGACACCGTCACCCTCCCCGAGGACACCGAGGACCACCTGCTGCGCATCGCGGGCGGGGACGCCCGCCGCGCCCTGACCGCGCTGGAGGCCGCGGCCGGCGCCGCCCTCGACAAGGGGGAGCCGCGGATCTCGCTGACCACCCTCGAGGAGACCGTCGACCGCGCGGCCGTGAAGTACGACCGCGACGGCGACCAGCACTACGACGTCGCCAGCGCCCTGATCAAGTCCATCCGCGGCTCCGACGTCGACGCGGCCCTGCACTACCTGGCCCGCATGATCGAGGCCGGCGAGGACCCCCGGTTCATCGCCCGCCGCCTGATGATCTCCGCCAGCGAGGACATCGGCCTGGCCGACCCGAACGCCCTGTCCATAGCGGTCGCCGCCGCCCAGGCCGTCGCCATGATCGGCTTCCCCGAGGCCGCCCTCACCCTCAGCCACGCCACCATCGCGCTCGCCCTGGCCCCCAAGTCCAACGCCGCGACCACGGCGATCGGCGCCGCCCTGGACGACGTACGCAAGGGACTGGCCGGACCGGTGCCGCCGCATCTGCGCGACGGGCACTACAAGGGCGCGGCCAAGCTGGGGCACGCCCAGGGCTATGTGTATCCGCACGACGTGCCCGAGGGCATCGCGGCCCAGCAGTACGCGCCGGACGCCCTCAGGGACCGCGAGTACTACACCCCCACCCGGCACGGCGGCGAGGCACGCTACGCGGACGCGGTCGACTGGACCAGGAAGCACCTCGGTCGCAGGATGCCCTGAGCACCCTGTAGAATCCACCGGAGTGCTGAGTCCCGTGTCCGGCCCGTCGTAAGAAGGCGCCGGCATCACCAGAACGGGACACCCAGCCGGAACCCTGCCTCACGGCGGGGATTCCAGGAGCGTCGCGCACCGTCGAAGGTGTCGCGGGCAGCCCACCACCACCCGGATTCCCGGGAGAGGTCGGTGGGCCACTCGCGTGCTGCACGTATGTGCCCAGACCAGGGAGCGGCTGCCCGCCCCGTCCGCAGGGACGAGACGGGTTTCCCAGGCTGCGGATGCGACCTCCCTTAACTCTGGTGAGCCGAAACCCAGGAAAGAGATACACACAGTGGCGAATCAGTCCCGCCCCAAGGTCAAGAAGTCGCGTGCCCTCGGCATCGCGCTGACGCCGAAGGCCGTCAAGTACTTCGAGGCCCGCCCCTACCCGCCGGGCGAGCACGGCCGCGGCCGCAAGCAGAACTCGGACTACAAGGTCCGTCTGCTGGAGAAGCAGCGTCTGCGCGCGCAGTACGACGTGTCCGAGCGTCAGCTCGTCCGCGCCTACGAGCGTGCCTCCAAGGTCCAGGGCAAGACCGGTGAGGCCCTGATCATCGAGCTGGAGCGTCGTCTCGACGCGCTGGTCCTGCGTTCGGGCATCGCCCGCACGATCTACCAGGCCCGCCAGATGGTCGTTCACGGCCACATCGAGGTCAACGGCCAGAAGGTCGACAAGCCGTCGTTCCGCGTCCGTCCCGACGACGTCGTGATGGTCCGCGAGCGCAGCCGCAGCAAGCCGCTGTTCGAGGTTTCCCGCGCGGGCGGCTTCGCCCCCGACGGCGAGACCCCGCGCTACCTCCAGGTGAACCTCGCCGCCCTGGCCTTCCGCCTGGACCGCGAGCCGAACCGCAAGGAGATCCCGGTGATCTGCGACGAGCAGCTCGTCGTCGAGTACTACGCCCGCTGATCACCAGCCGGGTGTAGCACCTCAGCCCGCCGTCTCCCCGCCCTTCAGGGTGGGCGAGGCGGCGGGTTCTCGCGTTCCGGCGGAGTCCCGGGCCGGCCGCGCCGACCCGCGCGGTCCGGGCAGGGTCGCCGGCGACCGCCCCCGGCCCCGCCCCAGCGCCCGCGCCACCCCCGCCTCCCGGCCCAGCCGCACCCCCTGCCGTACGCACTCCTCGTACCGTTCGTCGCCGAGCCGGTCCCGGGCCTTCGTCTCGCACAGCGCGTGCGGGGCGTTGTAGTACGCCGAGCCGAACAGCGGCAGCCCCACCGAGGGCCACATGCCGGCCGCCACGCCCTGCAGCATCGCGGCCTCCGCCGCGTCGCCCTCCGCGACCGTGACCATCGCGAGCAGCTCCACCGCCAGCACCGAACCGAGCAGGTCACGGAAGGCGTGGGCACCGGCCAGACACTCCGTGAGCAGTTTCCGGGCCCCCGCGAGATCGCCGTCCCGCGAGGCGGCGTACGCCAGGACGTACAGCGCGTAGGAGCGCGTCCACCGCTCCCCGTGGTCCTCGCACACCCGCCGGACGTCCTCGCACAGCGTCACCGCGCCCGGCAGATCGCCCTGGAACGCCCGCGCCATGGCCAGCTCGACCTGTCCCATCAGCACGTTGCTGTTGAGCTCGCCGATCTCCTGGTAGCGCTCCAGCGCCGAGCGCAGCAGCGTCTCCGCGCGGGCCATGTCGTCCGTGACCAGGGCCAGACAGCCCGCGCGGTGCTCCGCGTAGGCCAGCGCCGTGGGACTGGCGACCCGCTCCGCCCCCTCCCGGCACTCCTGGAGCGCCGCCAGCGCGGGCACCGCGTCGCCCTGGAGGATCGCGACATAGCCCAGCACCCACAGGGCCTTCAGCCGCGACTGCTCGTTGGCGGTCCGCTCGGCGTCCAGCTCCACGCTGCGCTCCAGCCAGCGCCGCCCCTCGGAGAGCCGGCCGCAGCCGGCCCAGTAGAACCACAGCGAGCCCGCCAGGTACTGACCCAGATGGGCCTCGTCCGGCTCGGTCAGGCAGTACTCCAGGGCACGGCGCAGATTCGGCAGCTCCGCCTCGACGCGGGCGGCCACCTCCCGCTGCCGGGGCGAGAACCAGTCCAGCTCGCACCAGGTCGCCAGCCCCATGTACCAGTCGCGGTGGCGCCGCCGCAGCCGGGTCGCGTCGCCCATGGCCTCCAGCCAGACGGCGCCGTACGCCCGCAGGGTGCCCAGCATCCGGTACCGCACGCCCGTCGCGGTGTCCTCGCGGGCCACCACGGACTGGGCCAGCAGCTCGGACAGGACGTCGAGGACGTCGTCGGCGTCCAGCCCGTCACCGCTGCACACGTACTCGACGGCCTCCAGGTCGAACGGTCCGGCGAACACCGAGAGCCGCGCCCACAGCAGACGTTCCCCCGGCGTGCACAGCTCATGGCTCCAGCCGATCGCCGTGCGCAGCGTCTGGTGGTGCGCCGGGGCGTCCCGGGTACCGCCCGTCAGCAGCCGGAACCGGTCCTCGAACCGGTCGAGCAACTGCCCGGGGGACAGGGCCCGCAGCCGCCCCGCCGCCAGCTCGATCGCCAGCGGGATCCCGTCCAGGCGCCGGCACAGCTCCCGTACGTCCCCGTCCCCGTCGCCGTCCACCGCCAGCCCCAGCTGCGCGGCGCGGTCGGCGAACAGTTCGACCGCCGCGTCCTCGCCCAGCGGGGCCAGCGGGAGCAGGCGCTCACCCGCCACCCCGAGCGGCCTGCGGCCGGTGGCGAGCACGCCGAGCCCCGGCGCATGCCGCAGAAGATCGCTCACCAGCGCCGCACAGGGCTCCACCAGGTGCTCGAACCCGTCGAGGAGCAGCAGGAGCTGACGCCCGCCCAGATGCGCGAGGAGGGTCTCGCGGGGCAGCCGCGTGGTGTGGTCGGTCAGGCCCAGGGCCTCCACGACCGCGTACGCGACGAAGTCCGGGTCGCGCAGCGGCGTGAGGTCCACCCGCCACACCCCGTCGCGCCAGCCTCTCGCGCCCGGCGCGCGCCGCGCCGCCGCGCGGGCCGCGAGCCGGGACTTGCCGACCCCGCCGGGTCCGGTCACCGTCACCAGTCGCGCCGCGTCGAGCGCTCCGGCCAGCGCGGCGAGTTCGTCCGCCCGCCCCACGAAGCGGTCGGTCTCCAGGGGAAGGTTGCCGTCCGGCGGCCCGTCTTCGCGCTGTGGGTCTCGCATGGTGTACGGAGCGTACTGACTCGTGCTCATTCCGTACAATCACCGGACGAGACCCCGGACAGCCCTTAATGCGGTACGGAGCCGCACGCCCGGCGCGATAGGCTCGGTGCACGACTTTTTCGATGTAGAGGCACATTTCAGGGAGCGGGTGCGCAGTGTCCGGTGGAGAGGTGGCCGGGATCCTGGTGGCCGTCTTCTGGGCGATCCTGGTCTCCTTCCTCGCGGTGGCACTGGCGAGGCTGGCCCAGACGCTCAGGGCGACCACCAAGCTCGTGGCGGACGTGACCGAACAGGCCGTCCCGCTGCTGGCCGACGCCTCCGCGGCGGTGCGCTCGGCGCAGACCCAGATCGACCGGGTCGACTCGATCGCGTCGGACGTCCAGGAGGTCACCTCCAACGCCTCGGCGCTGTCGACGACCGTCGCGTCCACCTTCGGCGGTCCCCTGGTGAAGGTCGCCGCCTTCGGCTACGGCGTACGCCGGGCCCTGGGCGCCCGCCGAGGCGACGACGTGCCCGCCAAGGCCCCCCGGCGTACCGTGATCGTGGGCCGTACCGTCCCGGCCTCGCGGCGCGCGAAGCGCAACGCCCGCGGAGAGAAGGACTGACCGAGCGATGTTCCGCCGTACCTTCTGGTTCACCACGGGCGTCGCCGCCGGTGTGTGGGCCACCACCAAGGTCAACCGCAAGCTGAAGCAGCTGACGCCCGAGAGCCTCGCCGCGACCGCGGCGAACAAGGCACTGGAGACCGGCCACCGCCTCAAGGACAGAGCGGTGGGCTTCGCGCTCGACGTCCGCGACAACATGGCGCGGCGGGAGGCCGAACTGGGGGAGGCCCTCGGGATCCACGCGGACCCCGAACTCCCCGCTCCCCGGCGCTTCGTCGCCATCGAGAACCGCAACAACCCGAAGTACGTCGACAGGTCGACGTACTCGTACAACCGGAATGAGGACCACTGATGGAGTCGGCTGAGATCCGCCGCCGCTGGCTGAGCTTCTTCGAGGAGCGCGGGCACACCGTCGTCCCTTCGGCGTCGCTCATCGCGGACGACCCGACTCTGCTCCTGGTCCCGGCCGGCATGGTGCCCTTCAAGCCCTACTTCCTGGGCGAGGTCAAGCCGCCGTTCGCGCGCGCCACCAGCGTGCAGAAGTGCGTGCGCACGCCGGACATCGAAGAGGTCGGCAAGACCACCCGGCACGGCACGTTCTTCCAGATGTGCGGCAACTTCTCCTTCGGCGACTACTTCAAGGAAGGCGCCATCAAGCACGCCTGGGAGCTGCTCACCAGCCCCCAGGACAAGGGCGGTTACGGCCTGGAGCCGGACCGTCTGTGGATCACGGTCTACAAGGACGACGACGAGGCCGAGCGCATCTGGCACGAGGTCGTCGGCGTGCCCAAGGAGCGCATCCAGCGCCTGGGCATGAAGGACAACTACTGGTCCATGGGCGTGCCCGGCCCGTGCGGCCCCTGTTCCGAGATCAACTACGACCGCGGCCCCGAGTTCGGCGTCGAGGGCGGCCCGGCCGTCAACGACGAGCGGTACGTGGAGATCTGGAACCTCGTCTTCATGCAGTTCGAGCGGGGCGAGGGCATCGGCAAGGACAACTTCGAGATCCTCGGGGACCTGCCGAGCAAGAACATCGACACGGGCCTCGGCCTGGAGCGCCTCGCCATGATTCTGCAGGGCGTGCAGAACATGTACGAGATCGACACCTCGATGGCCGTCATCAACAAGGCCACCGAGCTGACCGGTGTCGCCTACGGCGCCGCCCACGAGTCCGACGTGTCCCTGCGCGTGGTCACCGACCACATGCGTACGTCCGTGATGCTCATCGGCGACGGCGTGACCCCCGGCAACGAGGGCCGCGGCTACGTCCTGCGCCGCATCATGCGCCGCGCCATCCGCAACATGCGTCTGCTCGGTGCCACCGGCCCGGTGGTCAAGGACCTCATCGACACCGTGATCGCGATGATGGGGCAGCAGTACCCGGAGCTGGTCACCGACCGCGAGCGCATCGAGACGGTCGCCCTCGCCGAGGAGACCCGCTTCCTCAAGACGCTGAACGCCGGCACCAACGTCCTGGACACCGCCGTCACCGAGACCAAGGCCTCCGGCGGCAAGGTCCTGGCCGGCGACAAGGCGTTCCTGCTCCACGACACCTGGGGCTTCCCGATCGACCTCACCCTGGAGATGGCCGCCGAGCAGGGGCTGTCCGTGGACGAGGACGGCTTCCGCAGGCTGATGAAGGAGCAGCGGGAGCGGGCCAAGGCCGACGCCCAGGCCAAGAAGACCGGCCACGCCGGGGTCGGCGCCTACCGCGAGATCGCCGACAAGGCCGGCGAGACCGACTTCATCGGCTACACCGACACCGACGCCGAGTCGACGATCGTCGGCATCCTCGTCGACGGCACCTCCTCGCCGGCCGCCACCGAGGGCGACGAGGTCGAGATCGTCCTCGACCGCACCCCGTTCTACGCCGAGGGCGGCGGCCAGATCGGCGACACCGGCCGGATCAAGGTCGACTCCGGTGCCGTCATCGAGATCCGCGACACCCAGAAGCCGGTCCCGGGCGTGTACGTGCACAAGGGCGTCGTCCAGGTCGGCGAGGTGACCCTCGGTGCCAAGGCCCACGCCTCGATCGACGGCCGCCGCCGCAAGGCGATCGCCCGTGCCCACTCGGCCACGCACCTCACCCACCAGGCCCTGCGCGACGCCCTCGGCCCGACGGCCGCCCAGGCCGGTTCCGAGAACCAGCCCGGCCGCTTCCGTTTCGACTTCGGTTCCCCGGCCGCCGTCCCGACGGCCGTGATGACCGATGTCGAGCAGAAGATCAACGAGGTGCTCGCCCGGGACCTGGACGTGCACGCCGAGATCCTCAGCCTCGACGAGGCCAAGAAGCAGGGCGCCATCGCCGAGTTCGGCGAGAAGTACGGCGAGCGGGTCCGCGTCGTGACCATCGGCGACTTCTCCAAGGAGCTCTGCGGCGGCACGCACGTGCACAACACCGCCCAGCTCGGTCTGGTGAAGCTGCTCGGCGAGTCGTCGATCGGTTCCGGCGTCCGCCGGATCGAGGCCCTCGTCGGCGTGGACGCCTACAACTTCCTGGCCCGTGAGCACACGGTCGTCGCCCAGCTCCAGGAGCTGATCAAGGGCCGTCCGGAGGAGCTCCCGGAGAAGGTCTCCGCCATGCTCGGCAAGCTGAAGGACGCCGAGAAGGAGATCGAGAAGTTCCGCGCGGAGAAGGTCCTCCAGGCCGCCGCCGGTCTGGCCGAGTCGGCCCGGGACGTGCACGGTGTGGCCCTGGTCACCGGCCAGGTCCCGGACGGCACCACGGCCGACGACCTGCGCAAGCTGGTCCTCGACGTGCGCGGCCGCATCCAGGGCGGACGGGCCGCGGTGGTCGCCCTGTTCACCACGGTGGGCGGCAAGCCGCTGACGGTCATCGCCACCAACGAGGCCGCCCGCGAGCGTGGCCTCAAGGCCGGTGACCTGGTCCGCACGGCCGCCAAGACGCTCGGCGGCGGCGGTGGCGGCAAGCCGGACGTCGCCCAGGGCGGCGGCCAGAACCCGGCCGCGGTCGGCGAGGCCGTCGAGGCCGTCGAACGACTGGTCGCCGAGACCGCGAAGTAAGAGAAGCAAGAACAGGTCGAGAAGATGAGAAGAGGACGTCGACTCGCGATCGACGTCGGGGACGCCCGGATCGGGGTCGCCTCGTGCGACCCCGACGGGATCCTCGCCACCCCGGTGGAGACCGTCCCCGGGCGGGACATCCCGGCGGCCCACCGTAGGCTGAGGCAACTCGTCGAGGAGTACGAACCGATCGAGGTCGTGGTCGGCCTGCCCCGCTCCCTCAAGGGGGGCGAGGGGCCGGCCGCGGCCAAGGTCCGTGGTTTCGCCGAGGAGTTGGCCCGGGGCGTCGCCCCGGTCGGGGTCCGCCTGGTCGACGAGCGGATGACGACGGTGACGGCCAGTCAGGGACTGAGGGCTTCGGGGGTGAAATCCAAGAAGGGCCGGTCGGTCATCGACCAGGCGGCTGCTGTCATCATTCTTCAGCAGGCGCTGGAATCCGAACGGGTGTCAGGCAATCCACCCGGCGAGGGCGTCGAAGTGGTCATCTGATCGCGATACGGTAACGTTCCGCGCGATGCAGTGGTGTTCGAACAGCCGCCGCACAGAAATGAGGCGGAACGTCCACCGGCCCTCGAGCCGCGTGATCGCCGCTTCGCGGCTCTAGGGGATCGATGACTGAGTATGGCCGGGGCCAAGGCTCCGAACCGTGGCATCCGCAGGACCCGGCGTACGGGGACGGCGGATGGGAAGGGCAGCAGGCCCAGGCGGCCCATCAGTCTGCCTACGGCGGCCAGCCGCAGCACTATCCGCAGCCGCAGCAGGGGCAGCAGTCCGGGTACGGCGACTGGGGTCAGGGCGGTCAGCAGGGCGCCTACGACGGGTCGCAGCAGTACGACCAGCAGGCCGCCCAGTACCAGCAGCAGTACGACCAGCAGGCCGCCCAGTCGCAGCAGCAGTATCAGCAGGGCGGCTGGGACGGCACCGGCACGCACGCGCACGTTCCCTACGCGGCCGACCCGGGTGACCCCTACGGCCAGCAGGCCGCGGCGTACGGCGCCGAGCAGCCCGATCTCTACGGCACCCCCGAGGCGTATCCGCCGCCGGAGCCGCCGAGCCGACGGAGCGCCGAACCGGAACCCAAGGTCGACTGGGACCCGGCTCCCGAGGAGGGCGAACACGCCTTCTTTGCGGGCGGCGACGACGATGACGACGACGAGAGCGGCGACGAACCGGAGGGCCGGGGCGGCCGGGGCGACAAGCGGGGCAAAGGCGGCGCCAAGGGTGGCGCCGCGGGCAAGAAGCGCCGCAACGGCTGTGCGTGCCTGGTGGTCGCCCTGGTGTTCGGCGGCGGCCTCGCCGGTGTCAGCTACTTCGGCTACCAGTACTACCAAAATCGTTTCGGCGTGGCGCCCGACTACGCGGGCGACGGCACCGACGAGACGGTGACCGTCGAGATCCCCAAGGGGGCCGGCGGCTACGACATCGGCATCAGGCTGAAGGAGGCCGGTGTCGTCAAGAGCGTCGACGCGTTCGTCTCCGCTCAGCAGCAGAATCCCCAGGGCACTTCGATCCAGGCGGGCGCGTACATCCTGAAGAAGGAGATGTCCGCGGCGAGCGCCGTCAAGATGATGCTCGACCCGAAGAGCCAGGCCAGTCTCATCGTCAAGCCCGGCGAGCGGAACGTGGCCGTCTACAAGGACATCGACGCCAAGCTGGGTCTTTCCGCCGGCTCCACCAAGAAGGTGGCCAAGGAGGAGTACAAGAACCTCGGAATGCCGAAGTGGGCGACCGGCGGTTCCGACGTCAAGGACCCGCTGGAGGGCTTCCTCTTCCCCGGCACCTATCCCGCGGCCAAGGGCATGAAGCCCGAGACGGTCCTGAAGCAGATGGTCGAGCAGGCCAACGAGGTGTACACGAGGTACGACCTCGTGAACAAGGCCAAGTCGTTCGACCTGGAGAA
The DNA here is from genome assembly GCF_053597355.1 of Streptomyces sp. NPDC001443. NCBI lineage: Bacteria > Bacillati > Actinomycetota > Actinomycetes > Kitasatosporales > Streptomycetaceae > Streptomyces > Streptomyces sp. NPDC001443. The sequence goes on along the minus strand of NZ_JBSFIA010000065.1, from coordinate 8,312 downwards.
CCCGCTCCAGCTCGTCACGGTCTCCAGCCTCGTCCAGGCGGAGGGCAAGACGCACGACGACTTCCGCAAGATGGCGGAGGTCATCTACAACCGCCTCAAGCCGACGAACACCGAGACCAACCAGAAGCTCCAGTTCGACTCGACCTTCAATTACCTGAAGGGCGAGAGCAACATCCATATCAGCGAGTCCGAGATCAACAGCAACAAGGACCCGTACAACACCTACACGAACAGGGGTCTGCCGCCCGGTCCCATCGGAAACCCGGGCGAGGACGCGCTGAAGGCGGCGCTGAATCCGACCGGCGACGGCTGGCTCTATTTCGTGGCGACCGACGGTCAGAACAACACCGAATTCGCGAAGACCTACGAGGAATTCCAGAAGCTCAAGGAAAGGTTCAATGCCAGCTCCGGCAACTGAGGCGCGTCGGGCCGCCGTACTCGGTTCACCGATCGCCCACTCGCTCTCCCCGGTGCTGCACCGCGCCGCGTACGACCGGCTGGGGCTCGACGGCTGGACGTACGAGCGGTTCGACGTCGACGAGGCGGCCCTGCCCGGGTTCTTCGCGGAGCTCGGGCCCGAGTGGGCGGGGCTGTCGCTGACCATGCCGCTCAAGCGGGCCGTCATCCCGCTGCTCGACGGGATCAGCGAGACGGCGGCCGCGGTCGAGGCCGTCAACACGGTGGTGTTCACCGAGGACGGCCGCCGGGTCGGCGACAACACCGACGTCCCCGGCATGGTGGCCGCGCTGCGTGAGCGGGGGATCGAACAGGTCGACACCGCGTCGGTGCTCGGCGCGGGCGCCACCGCGTCCTCCGCGCTGGCCGCGCTGGCCCGGATCTGCACCGGTGAGGTCGTCGCCTACGTCCGCAGCGAGGAGCGGGCCGCCGAGATGCGGCAGTGGGGCGAGCGGCTGGAGGTGGAGGTCCGCACCGCCGACTGGGCGGACGCGGCCGAGGCGCTGCGCTTCCCGCTCGTCGTCGCCACCACCCCGGCCGGTACGACGGACGCGCTGGCCGCCGCCGTGCCCGAGCGGCCCGCCACTCTTTTCGACGTCCTCTACGACCCCTGGCCCACAACCCTCGCGGCCCGCTGGTCGATGTACGGGGGCGCCGTCGTCGGCGGACTCGACCTGCTGGTCCACCAGGCGGTGCTCCAGGTCGAGCAGATGACCGGCCGCGCCCCGGCACCGGTGGAGGCCATGCGCAAGGCGGGCGAACAGGCACTCGCCTCCCGGTAAGATCCGCCGAGTTCCGCAAGGGGCGGAGCATGGCGTCGGGGGAGTCAGGTACATGATCAGCGGGTCGGTCGGGGTGCCTCTGGCGTCCGCCAGGTGGGAGATCTTCACGTTCGTCTTCCAGTTCGTGCCCGACCGGGAGAAGGAAACGGTGTTCGCGCTGGCCGTGCTCGCCGTCGTCGGCTCGTGGCTTTTCAAGCTCGGACGCAGGATCCGGAACCGGCGTGCCGAGCGTGCCGGTGCGCCCGTGCCCGCCGTGGCGCGGTCCGGACAGGGGCGCGGCGCGGACTACCTGGGCGTGTACGCCCCACCGCGGAACCGGCTCCCGCGGAACCCGGCGCCGGCCGACCCCGGAGGTGCGGACTTCCTCGGTGACCATGCGCAGGGGCAGGGGCAGGGGCAGGGGCAGGGGCAGGGGCAGGGGCAGGGGCAGGGAGGGGCGGGCTGAGTCCGCCGCCCGCGCCGCGTCGTCCCGCCTGATGGACCGGCGGCCGGGTCCGCCGCGCGAACGTGGGAGGATCGGAGGTGGCGGGCCGGGGCCGCGCACCCGGTAGCGCCGTCGCCGTACGCGAGGACGCGCGTACGCAGGGCAGTACCAGGGCGCGAGCACTGAGGAGCACCGTTGAGCAGGCTGCGTTGGCTGACCGCGGGGGAGTCCCACGGTCCCGCACTCGTCGCGACGCTGGAGGGCCTTCCCGCCGGCGTGCCGATCACCACGGAGATGGTGGCGGATCATCTGGCGAGGCGGCGGCTGGGCTATGGACGCGGCGCGCGGATGAAGTTCGAGCGGGACGAGGTCACGTTCCTCGGCGGCGTCCGGCACGGACTGACCATGGGCTCCCCGGTCGCGGTCATGGTGGGCAACACCGAGTGGCCCAAGTGGGAGAAGGTCATGTCGGCCGACCCCGTGGACCCGGAGGAGCTTGCCGCACTCGCCCGCAACGCGCCGCTCACCCGGCCGCGACCGGGCCACGCCGACCTGGCCGGCATGCAGAAGTACGGCTTCGACGAGGCCCGTCCGGTCCTGGAGCGCGCCTCCGCCCGGGAGACCGCGGCCCGGGTCGCGCTCGGCGCCGTCGCCCGGTCGTACCTCAAGGAGACGGCCGGCATCGAGATCGTCTCGCACGTGGTGGAACTGGCCGCCGCCAAGGCGCCCTACGGCGTCCTGCCGACCCCCGCCGATGTCGAGCGGCTGGACGCCGACCCGGTGCGCTGCCTGGACGCGGACGCGTCGAAGGCGATGGTCGCGGAGATCGACCAGGCCCACAAGGACGGCGACACCCTCGGCGGAGTGGTCGAGGTCCTCGCCTACGGCGTCCCGGTCGGACTGGGCTCGCACGTGCACTGGGACCGCCGTCTGGACGCGCGCCTGGCCGCCGCCCTCATGGGCATCCAGGCGATCAAGGGCGTCGAGGTCGGCGACGGCTTCGACCTGGCCCGGGTGCCCGGCTCCAAGGCGCACGACGAGATCCTCACCACCGCCGACGGCATCCGGCGGGCCACCGGCCGCTCCGGCGGCACCGAGGGCGGCCTGACCACCGGCGAGCTGCTGCGGGTGCGGGCCGCGATGAAGCCGATCGCGACCGTGCCGCGGGCCCTTCAGACGGTGGACGTCGCCACCGGCGAGGCCGCCCAGGCGCACCACCAGCGCTCCGACGTGTGCGCGGTCCCCGCGGCCGGCATCGTCGCCGAGGCGATGGTCGCGCTGGTGCTTGCGGACGCGGTGGCGGAGAAGTTCGGCGGCGACAGCGTCGCCGAGACCCGCCGCAACGTGCGGTCGTACCTCGACCACCTGCACATCCGATGAGCGGGCCGCTGATCGTCCTGGTCGGCCCGATGGGCGTGGGCAAGTCCACCGTCGGGCAGCTGCTGGCCGAGCGGCTCGGCGTCGGCTACCGGGACACGGACGACGACATCGTCGCCGAGCAGGGCCGCAGCATCGCGGAGATCTTCGTCGACGAGGGCGAGAGCGCCTTCCGCGTGATCGAGAAGTCGTCCGTGCGGCGCGCGCTGGCCGGCCACGACGGCGTGCTGGCGCTGGGCGGCGGCGCGGTGCTCGACGCCGAGACGCGCGCCCTGCTGGCCGGGCAGCGGGTGGTGTACCTCTCGATGGACGTCGAGGAGGCCGTCAAGCGCACCGGCCTGAACACGGCCCGCCCGCTGCTCGCCGTCAACCCGCGCAAGCAGTGGCGCGAGTTGATGGAGGCCCGCCGGCATCTGTACGAGGAGATCGCCACGGCCGTCGTGGCGACGGACGGCCGTACCCCCGAAGAGGTCACCCGGGCCGCCCTGGACGCACTGGAGTTGAAGGAAGCATGAGCGAGTCTGTGACGCGGATCCAGGTCGGCGGCAGCGCGGGATCCGCGCCGTACGAGGTCCTGGTCGGGCGTCAGTTGCTGGGCGAGCTCGGCGCGCTGGTCGGCGACAGGGCCCGGCGGGTCGCGGTCATCCACCCCGAGGCGCTGGCCGAGACCGGCGACGCGCTCCGCGCCGACCTGGCCGAGCAGGGCTTCGAGGCCGTCGCCATCCAGGTGCCCAACGCGGAGGAGGCCAAGACCGCCGAGGTCGCCGCCTACTGCTGGAAGGCGCTCGGCCAGTGCGGGTTCACCCGCACCGACGTCGTCGTGGGCGTCGGCGGCGGCGCCACCACGGACCTCGCCGGGTTCGTGGCCGCGACCTGGCTGCGCGGGGTGCGCTGGATCGCCGTACCGACCACCGTGCTCGCCATGGTGGACGCGGCCGTCGGCGGCAAGACCGGCATCAACACGGCCGAGGGCAAGAACCTCGTCGGCGCCTTCCACCCGCCGGCCGGGGTGCTGTGCGACCTGGCCGCGCTGGACTCCCTCCCGGTCAACGACTACGTCTCCGGCCTCGCCGAGATCATCAAGGCCGGCTTCATCGCCGACCCGGTGATCCTGGACCTCATCGAGTCGGACCCCGTCGCCGCCCGCACCCCCGCGGGCCCGCACACCGCCGAGCTCATCGAACGCTCCATCAAGGTCAAGGCCGACGTCGTGTCGTCCGACCTGAAGGAGTCGGGGCTGCGGGAGATCCTCAACTACGGTCACACGCTCGCGCACGCCATCGAGAAGAACGAGCGCTACAAGTGGCGCCACGGCGCCGCGGTCTCGGTCGGCATGCACTTCGCCGCCGAACTGGGCCGCCTGGCCGGCCGTCTCGACGACGCCACGGCGGACCGCCACCGCACGGTCCTGGAGTCCGTCGGTCTTCCGCTGCACTACCGCTACGACCAGTGGCCCAAGCTGCTGGAGGCCATGAAGGTCGACAAGAAGTCCCGCGGCAACCTGCTGCGCTTCATCGTGCTCGACGGACTGGCCAAGCCGACCGTGCTGGAGGGGCCGGACCCGGCCGTCCTGCTCGCCGCGTACGGAGAAGTGGGCCAGTAAGTACCGCAACAACCGATCCGTCCGGGTCTCTTCGCACGCCAGGGCACTACGGACCGCCCCCGGCCGTTCACCAAAGGACAGCCTGGGGCGGTACCGTTCAGTAGCGAACGGGGTATGCACCCCTTGCCCTCGCCCATTGCCTGTACGAGACGGAGTGGCACCGGATGCAGCACGCAGTGGGTTCTCCGCTGCCGCCGCCCCACCAGCCGGGGCACGGTCCGGCCGCCGGCTGGTCGCCGGCCGCACAACACCACGAGCCGCACCACCAGGGTGCGCACCAGGGGCCCGCCCCGGTGCCGCCCCCCGCGGCGCCCGGATACATCGGCACACCGGCGCCGGGGCCGATACCGCCCGTGCCGTCGGCTGTGCCGCACACGGTCCAGCATCACCATCAGGCGCCGGTCCCGGCCCCGGACACCACGGGTCACGTCCCGCTGCCGCCCGGCGGGCCGGTCGCCATGCCGGCCCCGCCGCCCGCCGCCGCGGCCGTGCCCGACCCGTCGGCCACCACCCTCGCGGTGCTGCTCATCGGCCCCGCGGGAGCCGGCAAGACCAGCGTCGCCAAATACTGGGCCGACCACCGCCGCGTCCCCACCGCGCACATCAGCCTCGACGACGTGCGCGAATGGGTCCGGGCGGGGTTCGCCGACCCGCAGTCCGGGTGGAACGACAACTCCGAGGCGCAGTACCGGCTGGCCCGGCGCACCTGCGGGTTCGCCGCGCGCAACTTCCTCGCCAACGGGATCTCGTGCATTCTCGACGACGCTGTCTTCCCCGACCGTCCGGTCGTCGGGCTCGGTGGCTGGAAGCGGCACGTGGGGCCAGGTCTGCTGCCGGTCGTGCTGCTGCCCGGTCTCGACATCGTCCTGGAGCGCAACGCCGAACGCCGCGGCAACCGCCGTCTCACCGACGAGGAGGTCGCCCGGATCCACGGCCGGATGGCCGGGTGGTACGGCTCGGGGCTGCCGATCATCGACAACTCCCAGCTGGACGTACCCGCGACGGCCCGCGTCCTCGACGACGTACTGGCCCGCTCGATCGCGAGCCCGCCCCAGTGGTAGCCGACACCCCGACCACCTGACCCCGGGCTGCCGGGCCGTCAGATCGCCGGACGGCCGGGCCGTCGTGGCGCGGAGAGGCCGTCCGCCGTGGCGGCGGGCGGGGCACCGTGATGCCAGATGGGGGGGCCACTGCGACGCCGGGTGGCTGGTCCGTCGGGTCGGAGGAGGGCCGGGCCGTCGTGGCGCGGAGAGGCCGTCCGCCGTGGCGGTGGGCGGGGCGTCGCGATGCCGGACGGCCGGGCCGCCGAGGCCGCGGACAGTTCCTCCGTCATGGTCGCGGGCGGGGCGTCGCGGGTCCTCGGGCGGCAGGTCGCCCGAACGGAGCCCGCCCACACGGCCCTCTCGAACAGCGGGATCCGGCCACCGCTCGTAGGCTCGGCTCATGTCAGAGGTGTACGCGGCCCGCCGGACGCGGCTACGAGAGCGGTGCAACGCGGGCGGCAGCGCGGCGGCGCTCGTCTCCCGGGCCGCCAATGTGCGCTATCTCGCGGGCGCCGCCCCGCGGGACGCCGTCCTGCTCCTCGGAAAGCGCGAGGACCTGCTGGTCTGCGCCGCCCCGCCGGACGAACGGCCCGCCGAGGGCCGCCCCGACGAGGCGCTGCGCGTCCATGTCCTGTCCGGACCCGGCGGTGATCCGGCCGTCGCGGCCGCCGATCTCGTCGCGGCCCAGGGCACCGACTCCGTGGCCGTCGAGGAGCACCACCTCACCGTGGCCCGGCACCGTGCCATCGGCTCGGTCGCCCCCGGGCTGCGCCTGGCCGACCTCGGCGGCGCGGTCGAGCAGTTGCGGGTGGTGAAGGACGAGGAGGAGATCTCCTGTCTGCGGATCGGCGCGGAGATCGCCGACCAGGCCCTCGGCGAGCTGCTGGAGTCCATCCTGGTCGGACGGACCGAGCGCCATCTCGCCCTGGAGCTGGAGCGGCGCCTCGTCGACCACGGGGCCGACGGTCCCGCCTTCGCGACCTCCGTCGCCACCGGCCCGAACTCCGGTCTGCGCGGCCACGCGCCCACCGACCGCAGGGTCGAGGAGGGCGACTTCCTCTCCGTCTGCCTCGGCGCGACCTACCACGGCTATCGCTGCGAGATCGGCCGTACGTTCGTCATCGGCACCTCGCCCGCCGACTGGCAGATCGAGATCTACGACCTGGTCTTCGCCGCCCAGCGCGCCGCGCGGGAGTCCCTGACGCCGGGTGCGGCCTATCGTGACGTGGACAGTGCCGCACGTCACGTCCTGGGCTCCGCGGGGTACCGAGAAGGCCTGTCCGCGCTCACCGGGCACGGCGTGGGACTCGAAATCGACGAGGACCCGCAGCTTGCTCCCGCAGCCATGGGTAAACTGGACGCTTGCGTGCCGGTCACCGTCGAACCGGGGGTTCACCTCCCGGGCCGGGGCGGCGTCCGGATCGATGACACGCTCGTCGTACGCCCCGAGGCGGACGGCGGACCCGAGCTACTCACCATCACGACCAAGGAGCTGCTCGCCCTGTAGGCAGGTGCGTGCGCCGGGGTCGTCCACGTCAGTCCAGGAGATTCCGCAACCGTGGCTTCCACGAACGACCTCAAGAACGGCCTGGTGCTCAAGCTCGAAGGCGGCCAGCTCTGGTCCGTCGTCGAGTTCCAGCACGTCAAGCCCGGCAAGGGCCCTGCCTTCGTGCGCACCAAGCTGAAGAACGTGCTTTCCGGCAAGGTCGTCGACAAGACGTTCAACGCCGGTGTCAAGGTCGAGACGGCCACTGTCGACAAGCGCGACATGCAGTTCTCGTACATGGACGGCGAGTACTTCGTCTTCATGGACATGGACACGTACGACCAGCTGATGATCGACCGCAAGACGGTCGGCGACGCGGCCAACTTCCTCATCGAGGGCTTCACGGCCGTCGTCGCCCAGCACGAGGGCGAGGTGCTCTTCGTCGAGCTGCCCGCCGCCGTCGAGCTGGTCATCTCCGAGACCGAGCCGGGTGTCCAGGGCGACCGCTCCACCGGTGGCACCAAGCCCGCCACACTGGAGACCGGCCACCAGATCCAGGTCCCGCTCTTCATCACCACCGGTGAGAAGATCAAGGTCGACACCCGCACGAGCGACTACCTCGGCCGGGTGAACAGCTAACCGTGGCTGCCCGCAACACGGCCCGCAAGCGCGCCTTCCAGATCCTCTTCGAGGGCGACCAGCGCGGCGCGGACGTCCTGACGGTCCTCGCGGACTGGATCCGGCTCTCCCGGACCGACGACCGGCAGCCGCCGGTGAGCGAGTACACGATGCAGCTGGTCGAGGGGTACGCGCAGTACGCGCGCCGCATCGACGAGCTGATCGCGCAGTACTCGGTCGGCTGGACGCTCGACCGGATGCCGGTCGTCGACCGCAACCTCCTGCGTCTCGGCGCCTACGAGCTGATCTGGGTCGACGAGACCCCGGACGCCGTGGTGCTGGACGAGATGGTGCAGCTGGCGAAGGAGTTCTCCACGGACGAGTCGCCCTCGTTCGTCAACGGCCTGCTCGGCCGGCTGAAGGAGCTCAAGCCCTCGCTGCGTCGCGACGAGGCATAAGCGGCACGGGAAGTCGGGGGGAGACCCCTTGCATGCCGGAGGGCCCGCAGCGTCACGCTGCGGGC
>NZ_JBSFIA010000064.1:0-34217 GCF_053597355.1 Streptomyces sp. NPDC001443 | reverse complement strand
CGGGGGGGGCCCGGGCGGGTTCCCCCCCCCCCCCCCCCCCCGGGCCCCCCCCCCCCCCCCTCTGGTGGCGCCGCCCCCGCGCCGCGTCGGTTCGGGAGAGGATGGAGACGGACAGAAGGGAGGGCCTGCGGTGAAGGCTCTGCGTGTCCTCAACAACAACGTGGTCCTCGCGAGCGACGAGAAGGGCCGGCCGGTCATCCTCACCGGGCGCGGCATCGGCTTCAGCTCCCACCAGGGCAAGCCCGTCGACTCCGCGCTGATCGAACGCGTCTTCGTCCCCACCGACAGCCCCGACCACGATTCCGGTCACGACCCCGAATGTCTCGGCGAGGCCCTCGCCCTCATCAGCGAGGAGGTCCTCCAGGCCGTCGTGAGCGCCCTCGAAGAAGCCGGCATCGAGGGGCGCGAGTCCACTCGCCCCACCCTCGCCATCGCCGTCGCCGACCACGTCGCCGGAGCGCTGGAACGGGCCAGGGAAGGTACCGTCATCGAGTACCCGCTGCGCGCCGAGGTCCAGACCCTGTACGCCACCGAGTACGCCCAGGCACAGCGCCTGCTGCGGGCCATCAACAAGCGTGTCGAGCCGGAACTGGGCGCCTCCGAGGCGATCGCGCTCGCGCTGCACCTGGTCAACGCGGGGTTCGTCTCGGGCGACCTGTCGTTCACGTACACGATGACCGGGGTCATCCAGCAGATGCTCGCCGTCCTGCGGGAGCGGTACGGGCTGGACGTCTCCCACGAGTCGATGAACGTGGCGCGGTTCGTCACCCACGTGCGCTACCTCTTCGTACGGATCCAGCAGCGTCAGCAGCTGACGGGCCAGGAGTCCACGATCGGCAGGGGCATCCGCCAGTACTACCCGGAGGCGACGCACACCGCGGAGCAACTGGCGACGATCGTCGAACTGCGGCTGGGGCGGCGGTTGAGCGAGGACGAGGTCTCCTACCTGGCACTCCACGTGGCCCGCATGACCATGGAGGCCGACAGCTCCGCCGCGTGAGCCGCGCCCCGGAGCGAGACCGGCCGCGTCCCGTGCCCCGGCGGGCGGGTGGCCCGCCGGGACGGTCCGGCCGCCGCAGCTCACCTCGGCACCTCAGCCGAGGACCCGGACCGGGACGTCGTCGAGGTAGGCCCGGATGTTCTCCACGGCCTGGCCGTAGTAGCGCTCGTAGTTGGCGCGGGACACGTACCCCAGGTGCGGGGTGGCGAGCAGGCGCGGCGCGGTGCGCATCGGGTGGTCGGCGGGCAGCGGTTCCACGTCGAAGACGTCGACGCCCGCGCCCGCGATACGGCCCTCGCGCAGCGCGGCGAGCAGTGCGTCCTGGTCGACGATGGCGGCCCGAGAGGTGTTGACCAGATAGGCGGTCGGCCGGAGCAGGGCGAGTTCGGCGGCCCCGAGCAGGCCCCGGGTGCGGTCGCCCAGCGCGAGGTGCACGGACACGAAGTCGCTGCTCGCGAGGAGTGCCTCCTTGGAGGGGGCGAGACGTACGCCGACCTCTTCGGCGCGCTCCGCGGTGAGGTGTTGACTCCAGGCGATGACGTCCATGCCGAAGGCGAGCCCCACCTGGGCCACCCGGCTGCCGATCTTTCCCAGGCCGAGCAGCCCGAGGGTGCGGCCGGCCAGGTCGGCCCCGACGGCGGACTGCCAGGGGCCGCCCTCGCGCAGGGCGTTGCTCTCCTGGACGATGCCGCGGGCGAGACCGAGGAGCAGGGCCCAGGTGAGTTCGAGCGGCGGGGTGGAGGAGCTCTCGGTGCCGCACACGGTGACGTCGTTGGCCTTCGCCGCCGCGTAGTCGATCACCGAGTTGCGCATGCCGGAGGCGATCAGCAGCTTCAGGCGGGGCAGGCGGTCGAGCAGGGTGGCCGGAAACGGCACTCGCTCGCGCAGGGTGACCACGCAGTCGAAGTCGGCGAGGGCCGCGGCGAGGCCGTCCTCGTCGGCGAAGTGCTCCGTGAAGGAGACGACTTCCACGCGGTCGCCCAGCGCCGTCCAGTCGGCGTACGCGGTCGCCACGTGCTGGAAGTCGTCGAGTACGGCGCAACGGAACGGCATGTCGTTCCTCCCAGGGATTCTCGCGGTCGGGACAGGGCCGGGCACCCGGTCCGGGGTCACCCGGCAGCACGATCCTGCCCTGTTCGATCAAGACCGCGACGACGAGGTCACCCTTGCGCGCGCCTTGCCTCAGGAAGTGGTGTCGAGGTGGATGACGACCTTGCCCACGGCCGTCTCGATCGCCGTGGTGATGGAGGCGACGAGCGCGGCGGGGTCGATGGTCCTGTCGAACGTCGCGATGGCGGCGGCGAGTTGGGTGATGGTAGCGCTCTGGGCCGCCTCCGTCGCCTGCACGAGGCGCAGCCGGGCGTTGGTGTCCCTGACGTAGGACTGAAGGGCCCAGTAGGGATTGGTCTTCACATCCGGGGCGTCGGCGGGAGCCGGGATCACGCCGTCGATGGTCAGGACGGCCTTCGCGGCGGCGGTCGCGACCGCCTTGACGTCCGCCGTCTCCAGCACACCGCCGCCGGCGATGAGCTTGGCGACCACCGCGCCCGCGACCTTGTCGATGTCGTCCGTGCTGAGTGCCATGTCTTCGGTTTCCTCTCCGGCGGCCCAGGCGCGCAGCGCCGACCCGCTCAGGTAGCAGATGGATCGGTCGAGGGGTGTCGAGGTGAACTGCCAGAACAGCGGGGACCTGCCGGACGGGCCGGGCCTCGGGTGCGCCTCGGCCTGTGCGTAGGTCGCCGCACCCGACCAGGGATAGGCGGGGTACCACAGCGGGACGGTGGCCGGTGCGTGGCCGGCCGCCAGGTCGCTCGCCGACGTGTACAGGCCGACCCGCTGGTGGGGGAACGCGGCCTGCACCTTCGCGATCCAGGCCGTGGCGTAGGCCTTGATCCCGGCGGCGGTGACGCCCGCGTAGTTGGCGCCGTCCGACCGGCGTTCCAGGTCCAGCCAGTGCACGAAACCCGGGCCCGCGTGCGGTTTCACGGCGGCGATGTAGTTGGCCGCCTCGGTGCCCGCGTTCTGGTTGGGCCAGCCGAAGTGATAGGCGCCGGGGACGAGCCCGGCCCCGGCGATGCCCGTGATGTGCAGGGCGAAGTGGGCGTCCCGGGTGTGCTCGCCCTCACTGGCCTTGGCGAAGGCGAAGACGACGCCCTCCGCCTTGCGGGCGCTCCACTGCTGGGCTCCCTGGTACACCGACAGATCGATTCCCCGACATGTGGTCATGTCGGCTGCCCCCTTCTTCTTGCCGAACAAGCGCTGACGGTGCGGGCGTTCCCGTCCGTGGCGGCCGGGACGGGCCCGCAGCGGCCAGGGTGAACAGGCCGCAGGCGGCTGTCACGCGGCTTTCCGCTCAGCGGACCACGTGGGGCGCGGAGTTCCGGGTGAACGGTCCGGTGACCGGACCGGACCGTGACAGCCGGGTCCCCGCGGAGCAGCCTGGTGGGCCAACAGGCGCCGGGCGAGTGGATCCAGATCGCCGCGGCGAGCGCCACCACACATCGGGGGATGTAGTCGTATGGGCCCTACGGATCACGTGGACGACAGAGCGAACAGCGGGACGACCATGACGCAGGTGATCCGGGTGGCCGTGATCTCACCGGTCCGGATCCATCTCCAGGGCCTCGCGCACCTCCTGGAGACCGAGGAGGACGTCCGGCTGGTGGGGACGGCGCCCGGGGTGGGCGCCGCGGACGCGCTGCTCACGGCGGCGGACATCGACGTGGTGCTGTTCGACATGACGGGGGAGATGGCCGGCGAGCCGGGACTGGACGAGCTGCACCGGCTGGCCGAGCGCACCGCAGTGCCGTGTGTCGTCCTGGGCATCCCCGACCGGCCCGACGACGTGGTGGCGTGTGCGGAGGCGGGCATCGCCGGATACGTCACCAACGAGAACTCCTTCACGGACCTGGTCGACACGCTGCGGTCCGCCACCCGCGGCGAGTTCAGCTGCCAGGCCGGTGTCGCCGCGGGACTGGTGGGACGACTGGCCGCGCTGGCCAGGGTGCACCGGGGAGCCCGGGCGCCCAAGCTCACCTCCCGCGAACTGCAGATCGTGGCGCTGATCGAGTCCGGGCACGCCAACAAGGAGATCGCACGGCTGCTGCACATCCAGCTGACCACCGTGAAGAACCATGTGCACAACGTCCTCGAGAAGCTGGGCGTCGACAGCCGCGCCGAAGTGGCGGCCGCGGTCCGCGGCTTCCGGCTGACGCTGCCCGCGCCACCCGGGTCCCGCACCGGCGCCCATCCGGACCGTTCGGACCCGTTCGCCTTCGCGAGGGTGCCGGCGCAGTCGCCCTGATGCCCGCCGAAGCGGTTCGGCGCGCAGTGTCCCTGAGGCCCTGAGCGGTTCGGTACGGGATCCGGATCCCGTACCGGTCCCTTTCCGGACCCGGGGGATTCATGCCGGGGGCCGTGCCCCTCCCCAGACTGTTCCCACCGGAGGCGGCGCGGTCGGAGCACCCGCCGGACGCGGACCGCTCGGCGGAGCCGCGAAGCCGGAGGACCGAGGACCGCGGAGCACGGGGACCGAGGACCGTCCGCTCGGCGGCGGTCCCGGGAGGAGGAGCACATGACCGTACGGATCAGAAGTCTGCTCGCATCGGGTCCGATCATGGTCCCGCTCAACAGCGGACGCAGCGTCCGGCTGTCGCCCGGGCGGTGGTCGGGGGAGCTGCGCGACGCCGAGGTGGCGGACAACGCCGGCTTCGACAAGCTCCGCCGACGCGGTGACATCGAGGTGGCAGAGACCGGCGAGGGGCCCGCCGAGGCCCCCGGCGCCGCGGAGGGGAGCGGGAGCGAGGGCAGGGCCCAGCGCCCCCGGAAACGTACCGACCCCGCCGGATGACGGCGCGCACCCCAGGCTTCGCATCGCAGAAATCGCAGAGGAGACGACCATGCCGACCCTGAGTTATCCGGGCGTCTACGTGCAGGAGACGGCCGGCGGAGTACGGCCGCTGGACGCCGCCGGCACCTCGACGGCCGCGTTCGTCGGGCTGAGCGAGACGGGTCCGGACACCGGCGCCGGCCTGGTCTCCAACTGGACGGAATTCCAGCGCGTCTACGGCGCGTTCATCGCGGACAGCTACCTCGCGCACGGCGTGTTCCAGTACTTCGGCAACGGCGGCCGGCAGTGCTACGTCGTACGGGTCACCCGCCCGGACGCCACCGTCGCCGGCGTCACCGTCGCCAACCGGGCGCCCGCCCCGGCCGCGGGAGTGACCTTCACGGCGAAGAACAAGGGCGAGTGGGGCAACACGCTGCTGCTCCAGATCGAGGACGCCACACTCGACCCGGGCAACCTCTTCAAGCTGACGGTCCGGCGGCAGACCGATCCCGCCGTGGTGCCCGACAGCCCGCAGGACCTGCCCCCGCTCGAAGTGTTCGACAACCTCAGCATCGACCCCGCCTCGGACGCCTACGTCACCGACGTCGTCGGACAGGCGTCCGGGCTGATCGATGTCGAGGTGCTGTCCACCAACGACGGCACCCAGCGCGGGCTCCACCGCGGTGGCCCGGGTCCCATCCTGCCCCTGGCCACCGACCTGAGCTTCCGGATCTCCCTGGACGGCGACGGCTTCCAGACGGTCACGCTGGCCACGGCGGCGGGCACGGCCACGGCGCTCGCCGACGTGGCGAGCGCCGTCGAGACCGCGGTGCACGCCCTGGTCAAGCGGAAGGCGTCGACCGACCCGGTGGCGTTCTCCGCGTTCTCCTGCACCGTGGAGACCGCGGGCGGGCAGTCCCGGCTCCTGCTCCAGTCCGGGACGAAGTCGGCGACCTCTTCGGTCCGGGTGCAGCCCGCGGCGGCGCACGACGCCAGCGCGCTGCTCAAGCTGGGGGAGGCCGCCGGCGGTCGCTCCGAGGACGGTACGGCGCTGCGGCGGCCCGCGGCCGTCCAGCTGCTCCAGGTCGGCGACTCGGGGATCGTCGCGCCCGTCACGGCGGCCACCCGCGGCTCCGACGGTGTGGCGGCGCTCACCGAGGCGTCGTTCGCGGGGGCCTTCGCCCGGCTGGACCACATCACGGACTTCAGCCTGCTGGCCGTGCCGGGGGAGAGCAGCCCCGCGATGGCGGACCTGGGGATGGCCTACTGCGCGAACCGGCCGCTCCAGGACGTCTTCTACATCGCCGAGACCGGCCGGGGCGACGACAGCGTCGCCGACGCGACCGCCTTCCGCAACAAGCTCACCACGTCGAACTCCTACGGAGCCCTGTACTTCCCCTGGGTCAGGTCACCCGACCCCACCGGCCGCTCGGGCGACCCGGTCCTGCTGCCGCCCTCGGGCTGCGTGGCCGGCCTGTACGCCCGCATCGACGCCTCGCGCGGGGTGTGGAAGGCACCGGCCGGCACCGAGGCAGGGCTGAACGGGGTCGTCGGCCTCGGCGCGGAGCTCAGCGACATCGACCAGGGCAGCCTCAACCCCAGGGGCATCGACGTCATCCGCCGCTTCCCGGGGGTCGGCGTGGTGGCCTTCGGCGCCCGCACCGTCACCGCGGACCCGCAGTGGCGGTACATCCCGGTCCGCCGCACCGCGATCATGCTGCGGGTCAGTATCTACAACGGCATCCAGTGGGCCGTGTTCGAACCGAACGACGAGCCACTGTGGGCCCAACTGCGGCTGTCCATCGGCTCCTTCATGACGACGCTGTTCCGCAGGGGAGCGTTCCAGGGCGCCACGCCCGCCCAGGCCTTCTTCGTCAAGTGCGACGCGGAGACGACCACACAGGCCGACGTCGACGCCGGGGTGGTCAACGTCCTCGTGGGCTTCGCGCCGCTGAAGCCCGCCGAGTTCGTCGTCGTGAAGATCAGCCAGCAGGCCGGCCTCGCGTCCGGCTGACGGCGGACGAACTACGACAAGGAGCAGGGCCGATGCCCAAGTTCACCGTGAACAGCACCCGGTTCGACCCGTACCTGGGATTCAGGTTCAAGATCAAGATCGATGGTCAGTACGTGGCCGGTCTCAACAAGTGCAGCCCGCTGAAGCGGACCACGGAGGTCACCTCCTGGTACGAGGGCGGCGACGCCAGCGGACCGCACCAGATACCGGGCAAGACCCAGCACGCCCAGATCACGCTGGAGGCCGGTGTCACCCACGACACCACCTTCGAGGACTGGGCGAACAAGGTGAACAACTTCCAGGGTGACGCGGCGATGTCCCTGGCCACCTTCCGCAAGGACATCGCGATCGAGGTCTACAACCTCGGCGGCCAGAAGGTGCTGGCGTACAACGTCTACCGCTGCTGGGTCTCCGAGTACCAGGCGCTGCCCGAGCTCGACGCGGGCGGCAACGCCGTGATGATCAGCTCGATCCGGCTGGAGAACGAAGGCTGGGCCCGGGACACCTCGGTGACCGAGCTCAAGGAGACCTGAGGGGTTCCCCATGGGTGTGCTTCCCGGCGGTTACTGGGACACGGCCGGACGGCTGCACCGCGAGTTCGAACTGGCGACGCTGACCGGCCGCGAGGAGGAACTGCTCGCCGACGCCCGCTCGCCGCGTCCGGCGGCGCTGGTGACCGAGGTGCTCAGCCGCTGTCTGGCCCGGCTCGGCGACATCAGTCCCGTACCGCCGGAAGTGGTCCGGCAGTTGCTGGTGGCCGACCGCCAGTACCTGCTGCTGCGGCTGCGCAGGGCCACCTTCGGCGACCGGGTCGGTGCGAACCTGATCTGTCCGTGGCCCGACTGCGGCCGGCGCGTGTCGATCCAGTTCTCCGTCGACAGCGTGCCGGTCGAGGAGGCACGGGACCGGGCACCGACCCACACGACGACCACGTCCGACGGGACCGAGATCGTCTTCAGGCTGCCCACGGGCGCCGACCAGGAGGAACTCTCGGACCACCTGGCCGTCAACGAGGCCGGGACACTGACCGCGCTGCTGGCCCGGTGCGTCCTGCGCATCGGCCCGCAGGACGGCCCGCCGGACCACGAGACGGTGGCCGCGCTGCCGGCGGCCGTCCGGGCCGAGATCGAGCAGGCCATGCGCGAGCGGGCGCCCTCGGTCGAACAGACCTTGGAGGCCGAGTGCGCCGAATGCGGCCGGTCCTTCCTCGCCCCCTTCGACGTCCACCGCTTCTTCTTCGGCGAACTGCGCACCGACGCCGCCGCGCTGTACCAGGAAGTCCACTACCTGGCCTACCACTACCACTGGAGCGAGACCGAGATCATGGCCATGACCCGCGGCAAACGGCACACGTACATCGACGTGCTCGCCGACGCGATCGAGGTGCTGAACAGTGGCACCTGACGACCACGTGTACGCGGTGCTGGCCGACGGGGCCCGCCCCTACCTCCACCGCGCCGGAGTGCGCTCCCTGCTCGGCGTGCCCGAGGACACGGGCGTCGCGGTGAGCTTCGCACCGGCCGTGCGCGGGCGTTCCTTCCGCTACGTGCACGAGCGCCAGGCCGACCCGGCAGCCCCCTCCGGCTGGGACGATGTCCTGGCGGAACCCCGGACCGCGCTCGGCCTGTCCGCCCCCCGGGTGGATCGGGTGGATCGGGTGGATCGGGTGGATCGGGTGGATCGGGTGGATCGGGTGGATCCGGCCCCGGCGACGGCCGACACCGTCGCACCGGCACACATCGCCGCCATGGCGCGGGAGCGGCGGCCCGCGGCGGGAGAGGGAACGCCCGAGGGCAGGGCCGAGGCCCCGTCCCGCGATCCGGAACCGGACATCGCGAACACGGCCGTCGGCACGGAGCCGACGACGACCCTGCCCCCCGTGCCCGGCCCACCCGTCGTCACCGAACTCGTCATACCCGGCGGCCCTCCGCGGCCTGCCGCCGCCGGAACCCGGCCCCTGACCCCGGCGACCGGGACCCGGCCGAGCGCACCGAGACCGGCGCCTCAGGAGGACGCGACGACAGCCGTCTCCCGGCCCGAAGCGGTTCCCGCCCCGACCGTTGCCGCGCTCCCCGCCGCGCCGAACGGCAGCCACCGAACGGCACCGGCCGCGCCCGGCGGTCCAGCGACGGCACCGGTCGCCGCCAGCCGTGCCACGACGGCGCCGACACCCCGAACGACCACCGAAAGGTTCGTACCCGACGGGGACTCGAGCCCTCACGTCCCCGACGGAGAGCCGCGGAACGAACCGGCACGGCCGGCCCGGAGCGAGCCGCCGCGCGGTCCTCACGACGAGCACTCGACCGCCCCCCGACCCGGTCCCGCGGTGCGCGTCCCCTCCCGCGCGCCGCGGGCCCGGCGACCGGTGGCGGGCGCGACACCGACCGGTGCGGCGCCCCGACCGGACGCCGCCGACGACCCGTTCACCGCGGGGACCGGTCCCGCCCGCCACCACCCGTCCCGGCCGTACCGCAAGGCCGGTCCGCCCGCCTCCGCGACCGCTCAGGGGCAGCCCGCCGAACCCGCCCCCGCCGCCCCGGCGATCCCGCAGACCCCGGCGCCCACCGCCGTCCCGGCCGAGCCGCAGGTGCTGGTCGTCCGGGCCCCGGCCGCGCCGACCGGCGAGGCCGCCTTCTGGGAGCGCCGTCACCTGGGCCGTCTGCTGAACGGGACGGTGCGATGAGTGCCTCCACCGCCCTCGGCATGGTCAGCGCCTCGCTGCGCAACCTCCTGCTCGGCGAGATGCGGCTCGGCCCGGCGCCCGACGTCACCGTCCTCGCGCCCGACGAGCAGAGCAGCACCCGCCGGATCAACCTCTTCCTCTACAAGGTGGCCGAGAACCCGTTCCTGAAGAACCAGGACTTCACCGTCCGGCCCGGCACCCCCAACGAACTCGTGCCCGCGCCCCTGTCGCTCACCCTGTCCTACCTGCTCACCTCCTACGCGCCCAACGACCCGCAGGAGGGCAACGCGGCGGCGCACCAGCTGCTGGGCGAGGCGATGCGGGTGCTCTACGAGAACGCCGTCGTCCCATCGGTCTATCTGGACCCGGGACTCGCCGACGCCCGCGAGCGGCTCCAGATCGCGGGCGACACCCTGGACCCGGAGGAACTGAGCCGGATCTGGACGACGTTCTCCCAGCCGTTCCGGCTGTCCGTGCTCTACCAGGTGTCCACCGTGCAGCTCGACCGGCTGCCGGCCGCCCGGCGGCCCCTGGCCAACCGGGTGCGACAGGTGGGCGTACCGGAGATCGGGGCGCCGCTCGATCCGCCCGAGGTCACCGCCATGACCCCGGCTGCGGGTCCCGCCGGCGGCACGCTCACCTTCACCGGCGTGCATCTGGGTCGCTGGCGCGGCAGGGTGCTGGTCGGCGACCGGCCGGTCCTGGCGGGCGGGCAGCTCACCGGCGACACCTTCACCGCCACGGTCCCCGGCGACCTGCTGCCCGGCTTCTACGAGGTGCGGGTGGACATCGCCCGCCTGTACCGGCGCACCTTCCTCTACGAGGTCACGCCATGACCGCCTACCAGGACACCCACGAGCACCTCACGGACGAACTGCGCCGCCTCGACCTGCTGATCGCGCTTCGGCTGCGGACGGCCGATCTGCAGAACGAGGCCTACCCGCAGGCGCAGTTGGACCGGACCGTCTACATCACCCGGCAGGAGGTCGACCGGCTGCTCACCGAGGGCCACGACACCACGGCCGACGGGGGCACGGCGGCGAACGCCCTCGCCCTGAAGCTGCTGTCCACCGAGATCGACGCCAGGGTCGTCGACAGCGCCCGCGCGGGCGCGGAGCCGCCCCTGTCCGTCCTCGGCCGGATCTTCGGCCTGTCACCCATGGAGCGCGCCGCCGTGGTCGTGTGCCTGGCACCCGAACTGCGCCGCAAGTACGACCGGTTGTACGCCTACCTCCAGGACGACATCACGCGCCGCAGGCCCAGCGTCGACCTGGTCCTCGATCTGCTGTGCGCGAGCGAGCGGGAGCGCTGGATCCGCAGCGGCGCCTTCTCGGCCGGCGCGCCGTTGATGCGGTACGGCATCCTGCACACCGTCGACGACCCGCACAGCCCGTCCGGCTCCTCCGGCCTGGCCAGGTTCCTGGCGCTGGACCCGCGGATCCGGCAGTACCTGCTGGGCCTCGACGAGCCGGACGCCAGGCTGTCGGGCCACATGACGGTGCGCCGTCCCGGCGATCCGGCGGGCGACGAACCGGACCCCGCGCTCGCCGACCGGCTGCTGCGGCTGGCCGCCCACCATCTGCGCCCGGGCCGTCCGCCCCTGGTCTGCCAGTTGTACGGCCCCGACGACGGCGCCCGGTCCGACCTGGTCCGGCACACGAGCGGCCGGCTCGGCCTGCCGCTGGTCAGCGTCGACCTCGGATCCCTGACCGGCCCCGACGGTGCGTTCCTGCTCCGACTTGCCTTCCGTGAAGGCCTGTTGCAGGGCGCGGTCATGCATCTGGACCACACCGAACTGCTCTCGGGGCGGGAACATCGGACGCTGCTCGTGGCGCTCGCCGACACCGTCGCCGACCACGGCCTGCCCGTTTTCCTCACCGGTGCTCGGCAGTGGACGGCCGGACCGGCCGAACCGCCCGTGCACGCGGTCGAGGTGCCGTTGCCCGACCTGCCGCGCAGCACCGCCCTGTGGCGCGGCCACCTCGCCGCGCACACCGACCGAGCCGCGGACTGGGCCGGTGAACTGGCCGGACGGTACCGGCTGCCGGCCTCGCGGATCGCCGCGACCGTCCGCCTCGCCGACGAACGGCGCCTGCTGGAGCCCGCCCCGTCACCACTGACCCTGGCCGACGTCCTGGCGGTCTGCCGCAGCGAGTCGGGGGTGTCGTTCGGCGCGGCGGCCGCCCGGGTGCCCGCCCGGCGCGGCTGGGACGCCCTGGTGCTGCCCGCCGACCGCGTCACCCGGCTCCGCGACATCTGCGACCAGGTCCGCCACCGCCAACGGGTGCTGCACGACTGGGGGTTCGGTGAGCGACTCGGCCAGGGGAGCGGCCTCAGCGTGCTGTTCAGCGGCCCGCCGGGCACCGGGAAGACGATGGCCGCGGAGGTCCTCGCCCATGAGCTCGACCTCGACCTGTACAGGATCGACCTGTCCGGAGTGGTCAGCAAGTACATCGGCGAGACGGAGAAGAACCTCGCGCGGGTTTTCGCGGAGGCGAGCACCGGCAACGCCGTCCTCTTCTTCGACGAGGCCGACGCGCTGTTCGGCAAGCGCACCGAGGTGTCCGACGCGCACGACCGGTACGCCAACATCGAGACGAGCTATCTGCTCCAGCGGATCGAGGAGTACGAGGGCGTCGTCGTCCTCGCCACGAACCTGCGGCAGAACATCGACGACGCCTTCACCCGGCGGATCCGCTTCGTCGTGGAGTTCCCGTTCCCCGACGCGGACGACCGCCTGCGGATCTGGCGGACGCTGCTGCCGCCGGGGGCGCCGCTGGCCGCGGACGTGGATGTGGCCCGCCTCGCCCGGGAGTTGCCCGTGAGCGGCGCGCACATCAGGAACATCGTGCTCCAGGCGGCGTTCCTGGCGGCGGCCGACGGCACAGACATCGGGCGGCCGCATCTCCTGCGGGGGGCCCGCACGGAGTTCGAGAAGATCGGCAAGCTCTGGGCGGGGACGGGCTGATGCCGGACCACACACGACGCGGCGGACCGGTCGCACCGGCCGGAGCGGGGGAGTCATGACCGACGGTTTTCCGAACAAGCCCAGGATCCTGCGGGGCGCCTTCGTGGAGTTCGGGCTGAGCGTGCCGCCACTGGCGGTGGTGTTCCAGTTCAACCCCGTGCAGCTGTCCCGCAATCGCGCGCTGACGTACGCGTTCCCCGGAGTGCCGGGCCCCACGGCGGCAGGCGAGGCGCCCGCCGTCGTACCCCAGCGCACCCTGCGCCAGGTCCGGGGCGAGTTCTCCGATCTGCTGGCGCTCCAGCGGGAGCAGTTGGTGAACGTACAGGACCAGACCATCGCGTTCGACCTGCGGCTGGACGCCACCGACCGGCTCGACGACCGGGACCCGGTGGCCGAGCGGTTCGGCGTCGGGCCGCAGCTCTCCACGCTCGAACTGATGGTGTATCCCAAGGACGAGAGCCTGCTGGGGTCGGCCGCCGGCGCGCTGCTGGGCGAGCCCGACGGCTTCAGCTTCACCCGGAGCCCCAACCCGCCGGTGATCCTGTTCATCTTCGGCCGCAAACGGGTCCTGCCGGTGAACATCACCGCGATGAACATCACCGAGACGGAGTTCAGCGCCGATCTGAACCCGGTGCGGGCCACGGTGTCGGTGAACCTGACCGTCATCGAGGGCGACAGCGTGCCCTATCTGTACTCCAAGGCCATGGTCGAGGCGATGTCGGCGCTCAATGTCGCCGACGCCACCGGCGCCGCCGACGTCGTGGTCCCGGGGTGAGGCGGCGTGTTCGGCAGACTCTCCCGCTACCGGCAGGTGCCCGACATCGCGGTGACCGACGCGCGCGGCCGGGTGGTGGCGGCCAAGGACGTCCGGCCGCTGCCCCGGGTGAGCGGCACCTTCACCCACACCGTCGACAGCGGCGACCGGCTGGACCAACTCGCCTTCTCCTACTACCGGCAGCCGCTGCGGTACTGGCACATCTGCGACGCCAACCCGGAGTTCCTCTCGCCGCTCGACCTGCTCGACGGCGGACCCCTGGTCACCCACCGCTTCCCGCTCACCGCCGCGCCGGACGTACCGCCCTGGGCCCTGCTGATCAGGACGCTGTCCCGGACGGTGGGCGTGGACGAGGTGAGCGTGGTGGACGAGGTGACGTTCGTGCCGCAGCCGGGCGGCGCGGTGGTGCGGCGCACCGACCTGGCGGTCCTGGTGACCCATGCGCGGGCCGGCGTCGAGGCCGAGGCGCTGTCCGAGGTGATCAGGTCCACCGGGTTCGCCGTCGGCCCGCCGGTGGAGCAGGGACGGCTCGGCCGCCCGGTCGTCGTCCCGCCGTCGGTGAGCTGAGGGGGCGGGCCGTGCAGAACGACCACCTGCTGATCGAGATCGACGGCGGCGACGCCTCCGACCTGAAGTCCGACCTGATCGGCGTCGACATCGAACTCGACGACGAACTGGCCGGCATGGTCCGGATGACCGTGGCGCTGCGGCTCGACGCGGACGGCTCGTGGACCCATCTGGACGACCGGCGGTTCGCCCCGTGGCGCAAGGTCACCGTCACCGCCGGGCTGAGGGACGACACGAGGAAGCTGCTGACCGCCCACATCACGCACGTCCGGCCCGAGTTCGGGCCCGGTATGGAGCAGTGCCGACTGGAGGTGTGGGGGATGGACGCGAGTGTGCTGATGGACCGCACGGACGTGGTCAGGGCCTGGCCCAACATGAAGGACAGCGACATCGCCGCCCTGGTCTTCCAACAGGCCGGACTCACCCCGCAGGTCGCCGACACCCCGATCGTGCACCACGAGGAGATCTCCACGATCGTCCAGCGGGAGAGCGACATCCGGTTCCTCAGACGGCTCGCCCTGCGCAACGGCTACGAGTGCTTCGTGGACGGCGGCACCGGCTACTTCCGGCCCCCCGAGCTGGGCGAGCCCGTACAGGACCCGCTCAACGTGCACGCCGGGAGCCGTACGAACGTCAACCGGTTCAGCCTGGAGGTCAACGCTCTGGCCCCGACGGACGTGACCATGTCCGCACTCGACCGCGCCACCGGTGAACCGCTGGACGCCACATCGCGCCCCGGCCACGAACCGGCCCTCGGCGCTCGCCGGCCCGCGGACACCCTGCCCCCGGGCCTGACTCCCGGACAGGTGCGGGTCGCCCGGGCCGTCGCCACCGGCGGCCCCGAGATGGAGGCGCTCTGCCAGGCCCTGCACGACCGCGCGGAGTGGTTCGTCACCGGCGAGGGCGAGGTGGCGGCCAACCGGTACGGCAGTGTGCTCGTGCCCCGCCGCACCGTCGTCGTCAACGGCGTGGGGGAGACCCACAGCGGCACCTACTACGTCACCCATGTCACCCACCGCTTCCGGGAGAACAGCTACAACCAGTACTTCCGGGTCAGGCGCAACGCGCTCGCGGCGGGCGGCCCCGGCCTGCCGGTGGGTGCGCCATGAGCCTGGAACTGGAACGGGTCGTCGCCGACCTCGCGGACCGGGTCGAGCGCCGCCACTACGGCAAGTACCGGGGCGTCGTGTGCGACAACGAGGACCCCTCGCGGCTCGGCCGGCTCAAGGTCGGCGTGCCCAGCGTGCTGGGCCCCGAGGTCGTCACCGGCTGGGCCACCCCCTGCGCGCCCTTCGGCGGCGCCGCCGACCAGGGCTTCCTGTTCGTCCCGTCCGTCGGCGCCGGGGTGTGGGTGGAGTTCGAGGAGGGCGACCTGGAGTTCCCCGTCTGGGTCGGCACCTACTGGACGGCACCGGACGCGGCAAGCCAGGTCCCCAAGCCGCAGGACGACGACGGCACCGAACGCTCCGACGTCCAGAACCCGCCCACCCGGAAGATCATCAAGACCCTCAAGGGACACACCGTCCAGTTCGAGGACGCCGACGGCGCCGAGTCGGTCCTCGTGCGAGAGGGCGGCAAGGGCCATCTCATCGCCCTGACCCAGGACGGCATCAGGATCACCGACGCCACCGGCAACACGATCGAGATGACGGACAGCGCGATGACGCTGCACGCCGCCGTGCCGTTCACGATCGACGCGCCCGGCCAGCCCGTCCGGATCGTCTGCGACAGCATCGACTTCAAGAAGGGCTGAGCCATGGGAAAGCTCCTCGTCGTCAAGGGCGACCCGGTGCGCGGCACCGACCGGCACCACGTCCAGGGCCAGGGACCCAACCCCGCCGCGCCGCCCCCCACCGCCCCCTACGCAGGGATCGGCGACTACGCCTATCGCGGCTCCGTCACCGAGGCGCTCAGCACGTTCGTCACCGTCGAGGGCAGGCCCGTGGCCCTGGTGACCAGCCGCAGCGGACTCGATCCCGGCGAGGACGCGCCCGGCGGCGGACACGCCGGGCCCTCGGGCGGCAACTTCGCGCCGGGACCGGGCACCGTCGCCCTCACCCCCACCCCGGCCACCCTCCAGATCACCGACACGCCCCTGGGCACCGGCGTGCCGAACAGCGCGGCGGGCAGCGCCCTCCTCACGGTCGACGGCACCCGGGTGCTGCTGGACGGCGACGCCGTCGACACGTGCAGCGGCCTCGGCACGCCCGCCGGCTCGACGGTCACCGCGCGCGGCCAGGACTTCGTGACGTGTTCCGGATGAGGGAGGAAGCACATGGCGACGGGATTCGGCTTCCCGTTCGGCGTCGACGCCTCGGGAGCGATCCGGACCGACGGCGAGGACGCGGAACTGCGGGGCAAAGTCCTCCAGTTGCTGTTCACCGCGCCCGGGGAGCGGGTGAACCAGCCCGAGTTCGGCTGCGGGCTGTTCAACCTCGTCTTCGACCCCACGAACACGATCATGGCCGCCGCCGTGGAGTTCTCCGTCAGCGCGGCGCTGACCCGCTGGCTGGGGGACCTGCTGGTGGTCGGCGGAGTGGACGTCCGCTCCGACGCCGAGGCACTGACCGTGGAAGTGGCCTACGTACGACGCAAGGACCTGGCTCCGCAGGCACTGCGGGTCCACTTCAGGTAAAGGCGACGCGATGGTGGAAATAGTGCAGGTCAACGGCCAGCCGGTCATCGACTACACGGCCCGCGACTACGAGAGCCTGCTCCAGGCCATGCGCGAACAGATCCCGCGCAAGCTCTCCCAGTGGACGGACTTCACCGACGAGGCCGACTTCGGGAACGTACTGCTGCAACTGTTCGCGCACATCGGCGACATCCTCAGCTACTACCAGGACCGGGTGGCGAACGAGAGCTTCCTGAGCACCGCGCAGACCCGCCGCAGCGTCATCGACCATCTGCGGCTGATCGGCTACGAACTCGCCACCACGGCACCCGCCGCAGCCCTGCTGACCCTGACCGTGCCGGGATCGGTGGACACGGTCGTCACGGTCGTCAAGGGCGACGCGTTCGCCACCACCAGCCGCAAGGACCGTCCGGGCGTGCGGTTCGAGTACACCGGGGACTCGCCCCTGACCATCGACTTCGGCGCGCTGACGGCCGATCCGCGGACCGGCCGCAAGACGTTCACCGGGGTCCCCGTGCAGGAGGGGCGGCTGATCGCGGACGAGCTGCTCGGCATCTCGGACGGCACCCCCGACCAGCGGTTCCCGCTGGTCCATCCGCACGCCGTGCTCAGCCGGCCGACAGCGGTCCGGCCCGCCGGCGACGACGTCCTGCTGCTGACGCAACTGTCCGGGACCGTCGACGAGTGGACCCGCCGGGAGAGCCTCGCCTTCAGCCAGGCCGGCCGGCACGACTACGTCATCGAGGTCGACGAGAACGACCGGGCCACCGTCGTCTTCGGCGACGGCGCCTTCGGCGCGGTGCCCCGCCAGGGAGCGCGGATCACCGCGACCTACCGGGTCGGCGGCGGAACGGCCGGCAACGTACCCGCCGACGCGGTCACCACCATCGCCGACGCACCCCAACTCGCCCTGCTGGGCGCCCGGGTCACCAACCCGCTCCCCGCCACCGGCGGCGCCGGACGCGAGGACACCACGCACGCCGTACGGCAGGCCCCGGCGGTGTTCCGCTCCCTGCGCCGCGCGGTGACCGCCCCCGACTTCGAGGCACTCGCCCTCAGTTGCAAGGGCGTCGGCAAGGTACGCGCCGCCGCCACGGGCTGGAACGAGATCACCCTCTATGTGGCGCCCGAGGGCGGCGGCAAGGTCAGCGACGTCCTGGCGGCGGATCTCACCGCCTACTTCGAGGACAAACGGATGCTCAGCCAGATCGTCGAGATCGCCGACGTCGACTACGTACCCGTCTTCGTCACCGCCGAGATCGCGGTGCAGAGCTTCTACACCCCCGCCGACGTCGTCGCCGCGGTGCAGCGGGCGGCGGCCGACCTGCTCGCCTTCGACCGCGTCGACTTCCACCAGAGCGTGTACCTCAGCCGCTTCTACGAGGACAGCCAGAGCGTGCCGGGCGTCGTCTTCGTCAACATCACCGAGTTCCGCCGCGGCGACCGGCCGCTCCCCGCCGTCGAACCCCACGGCACGATCACCCTCGGCCCCAACGAGGTGCCGGTCGTGCCCACCGACACCGACTACGCGAGCGGCCTGAAGGTCGTACTGATCGAACAGGCCGGGGGCTGACATGCGGCTGCTCGACATCACCGCCACCGGCCACCCCGACGGCCACCGCGTCGACCTCACCTGGGCCTACCCGGACGGGGCACCCCCGACCGGCGTACGCGTGGTGCGCCGCGAAGGCACCCACCCGGCGGACCCGGACGACGGCACCACCGTCGCCCGGGGCACCGGACTGCTCGCCGCGACCGACGAGGGCCTGCTCGGCGAACACGTCTACTACTACGCGCTGTTCCCCTACACCGGGAACCCGCCGGTCTACGACCCCGACCCGCACAACGTGGCCACCGCCACGGCCACCGCACGCTACGGGTTCGCCGGCCGGCTGTACGGCCTGCTGCCCGCGCTCTACCGCCGCTACGACGCCGACCGGCCGCCCGCCCGCAGGGGCCCGGCACCGGCCCTGGACACCGACCCCGGCCAGCTCCGCGGGTTCCTGGACCTGCCCGGCGCCGAACTGGACCGGCTCTACAGCCTCGGCCGGGCCGCGCTCGCGCTGGCCGACCTGGAACGGGTCGACGGCCGGCTGCTGCCGCTGCTCGCCCAGTGGATAGGCTGGCGCACCGACCACGGCCTGTCCATCGCCGCGCAGCGCAACGAGATCCGCTTCGCACCGCGCCTGTACGCGGTCACGGGCAGCGTCCCCGCCCTGGATGCCACGGTCACCCGGGTCACCGGCTGGGCGAGCCGCACCAAGGAGTTCGTCCACAACGTCGCCCGCAGCAACCGGCCGGAACGCCTCAACCTGTGGTCCACCCTGCGCGACTCCACGGGCGCCTGGAGCACCCCCGCGCTCGCCTCGGTCGACTTCGCCCACGACGGCCGCCCGGCCGCCGTCGAGGACACCGACGGCTCGACGCTGCTCTTTTACCACACGCGCCGCCGGCACGGCTGGGACATCTGGTCCAAGCGGTACGCCGACGGCGCCTGGCAGCCGAGCCGGCCCGTCACGGACGGACCCGCGGTCGACAAGCACCCGGCCGCGGCCCGCCAGGGCGACAGAATCTGGCTGTTCTGGCAGACCTACGACCCCGCACAGGAGCCTGGCGAGCGCCACTGGCGGATCTCCTTCGCCACCCGCACCGGCACCCGGTGGACGGCGCCGGCCGTGTTCGGCGACCCGTCCGCCGAGCGCCGGATGCCGGTCACGGTGGCCGACGCGACCGGTGGCCTGTGGCTGTTCTGGCTGGAACGGGTCACCGGGGTCTGGCAGTTGCGCTGCAACCGGCACGACGGCACCGCCTGGCAGCTGACCACCCCCGCCGCCTTCCCGCCGGACGGCGGCCAGGACCCGCGGGTCGAGGACGACCTGTGCGTGGCCTTCCACCCCACCGCGACCGCAGGACGCCTGTGGCTGTTCTGGGCCCGGCACGAGCCGGCCGGTCCGGCCGGCCAGCGCCGATGGAGCGTCTTCTACCGCGTCAAACAGGGCCTCGACCCCACGGCGGCGGACTGGTCGCAGATCCGGCCGCTGCCCAGGACCGGCGACGGCTTCCACGACCGGCAGCCCGCACCCCTCGTCGCCCCGGACGGCACCGTCGAGGTTTTCTGGTCCTCCACCCGGCAGGGCGGCTGGTCCGTCCTGCGCGCGGGACTGACACCCGCCACCCTCACCTGGGACACCCCCCAGCAGGTGGTCGGGGACCCGTACGCGCGGCGCGGTCCGCTGGCCGTGCACACCGGCGGCAACACCCTGCTGACGTACCGCTCCAACGAATCCGTCGCCCACACCGGCGAGGACTTCGGCGCCACCCGCACCCTCGACCACCGGTACGCCGGAACCACCACGGTGGACACCCGGGACACCGCGAAACGGCAGGCGCGCGGCACCTTCGAGGACTTCCAGACCTACACCTACGACACCGGGGCGCACGGCACCCGCACCGGCGACGACCGGATCGCCCGGGACACGGTCGGACTGTTCCTCACCCCGGACACCACCGACCCCGCCCGGATCGCCTCGGTGGCCACCCGGCTGGCCGGCACGCTCACGGACTTCGTCCCGGCCAGTACCCGACCGGTCCTCATCACGCCACCGTCCAGCGGCCCCGGCCGCACGTCCCGGGAAGGGGGTCACCGTGGGTGACTTCTCCCGCAGCACCTTCGACCGTGTCAAGCACTACGTGGGCATACGGCTCCAGCAGGGCGTCCCCCTGGTGGACGCCGACTGGAACGAACTGGAGGACATCCGCAGGTTCGAGGTCGAGGCGTTCCTCAAGTGGTTCGTCGGCGACGGAGTACCGGCCGGCAACGACGGGTTCCGCATCGAGGCCGCCGCGGGCGGCGGGGTCGGCACCATCCGGCTCTCCCCGGCGGCGACCGGCACCCCCGCCTCCTCCATCGGCGTGGACCTGAACGCCTCCACCGCCGCCGCGGTCCTGGGCTTCACCGCGGTCAACCGGCAGTCGGCCCGCGGCCCGGCCCCCGCGCGGCTGACCGGCGACGCCGCCCAGCCGTTCGCGCTGAGCCCCGGAATGACCCTGGTCGTCGCGGCGAACGGCGCACCGCCCCAGACCGTGACGTTCACGCCCAGCGGCTTCGCCGACCTGGGCGCCGCCACCGCCGCCGAGGTGGTCGCCGCCGTCAACGCCGCAGCGAACCGGGTGACCGCCTCGGCCGGCACCGGAAACGACTTCTTCGTCTCCGGCGGCGACGGCACCCCCGAAGGCGCCGGACGCTGCCTCGCCGACGGCCGGGACGCCGTCCACGAGGGCCGGATCGCGTACGCGTCCCAGCCGCTGTACAACAACCCCGCGCTGGCCGCCGCCTGGGGCGTGCCCGTCGTCCCCGAGCTCGCCGCCCCCGCCTCCGGCACCCGCACCGACCTGGTCCACCTCGACGTGTGGGACCGGGAGGTCACGGCGGCCGAGGACGACACGCTCGTCGACCCCCTGGTCGGAGTCGAGACCTGCGTACGCGTGCGACGGGAGTGGACCGTACGCGTACGGCCGGGCGCCACCGAGGCTCCCGCGCCCGGCGACCCGGACTTCCTCGGCGGGCACGCCTATCTGCCGCTGGCGCGGCTCGCCCGCCAGGCCGGGACCGCCGCCGTCCGCACGTCCGCCCTCACCGACCTGCGCCCGCGCAACCTCCAGATGCCGCCCAGCACCCTCGTCGACGACGTCCTGGGCACCAGCGCCACGGCCTACCGCCAAGGGCTGGACCGGCCCCGGGTGAGCCTGCGCGACGCGATCAACGCGCTGCTCGCCGGCCAGCTCCCGCCCAGCCCCGAGATCTCGGTGTCCCCGGGCGACAAGGCGGACCTGCTGAACAAGGCCAGCGTGGTCGACGCGAGCGGCGGCCTGGTCGCCGTCTGGCAGTCCCCGAGGTCCGGCAGCAACCAGATCCTTGCCGCCCGCATGGACCCCGCCCGCCCCGAACTCGGTTTCTCCCTCGCCCCGCCCGTCACGAGCGAGGGCCAGAACATCGAGCCCGCGGCGGTGGCGCTGCCCGGCGGCGACCTCGTGGTCGCGTACCAGAACGGGCTTGCCGACGGGCCCGGCACCGACGTGCTCATGAAGCGCGGGCCGCTGGCGGGCCTCGGCGCCGCGACCGCCCAGCCGGTGGCCGCCACCGCGAGCCCGGTGGCGGACCAGCGGGTCCGCGCCGCCCTGGCCGGGGACCAGGTGGTGTTCTTCACCCACCAGAGCAGCTCCACCCTCAAACAGTGGTTCTACCGGCGTTACCGGCACACCGACAACGTGTTCCTCGACGTCGCCCCGGTGGCCCTGTCGGCGACCGGTCTGACCCAGCGCGACCTGCACGCCGCCTCGGCCGAGGGCAAGGTGTGGGTGGCCTACTCCGACGGGGCCAAACTCCAGATCCTGCGCTTCAACCCGGTCCCGGCCAGCGGCAACCCGCAGGACGCGCCCGTCATCGACCTCCAGAAGGACTTCGCCGCCACCGGCGACCTCGCCGTCTTCGTCCTGGCGCTGAGCGCCACAGAGGTCCTCGTCTTCTACGACGACGGCACGGCACTGACCGTCGTCGCGGGCAACAACGGGACCTGGACCTCCACCAAGGTGTCCGACTCCGACGCCGCCGACGCCCAGCCCGCCGCCGTACGCGACGCGGACGGCACCGTCTACCTGGTGAGCAGCAGGACCGCGGCCGGCGGCGGCAGCGATCTCGTGCTGCGCCGCAGGACCGTGATCGGCGGCACCTGGACCGCCGCCCAACGCCTGGTCACCGGCTCACAGGCCAACCTCGGCGCACATCCCTTCCTCGTGCCCGGCCTCGGCCTGTGGCTGCTGTGGGTCAGCACCCGCACCGGCAACGCCGACGTCTACGCCAAACAGATCATCACCGCCATCTAGGGGGAACCTCGCATGCCGACACCGGCCGTCAGTCCGACCACCGCGAACCAGCCGAACTACACCGTCTCCGACTCCTCCGCCTTCGTCACCGTGTTCGAGGCGGACATCAACGCACTGGAGGAGCAGGGCTTCACCCTCACCTACCCGGACAACCTGCCCGGACTGTCCCTGTCCCTGATCCACATCGACTCCGCGCCCAGCACCGGCCGCAGCGCGCCCGTGCCGCTGCCGGGCGGCGGGAACGTCTCCCACTACTCCGTCACCGCCGGCCCGCCCTCCGTCTCGGGTGGGATCGTCACGCTCGCCGTCAACATCAACGAGAGCTCGGGCAGCGGCAGCGCACCCCAGGAGCGCTGGGAACTGCGCGCCTCCGCGGACGTCGCCGCGACCTGGACGCTGAGCCTGTCCAGCGGGAACGTCGAGGTGAACTGGCTGGCCGTCGACCCGGTGGCCGCCCTGACCGTGCCGGCCCACGCGCTGGAACTGCAACCGGTCGACCTCAACGCCGGCGGCGCGGTGTCCACCCGCACCATCGCCGGAACCCTCCCCGCCGGGATCACCCTGACCCCCGAGTACCGGTGGTCGTACACCGGGGCCGCGCCCGTCCTGGAGATCACCACCGACACCACGACCACCACGCCGTCCCTGACGATCCACACCCCGGGCGTCTACGAGCCCGTCCCGCTGGACTTCACCGTCTCCACCTCGCTCACCGACCCGGCGGGCATCTACACCGGATTCCTGCGCAACACCAGCGCCCCCGCGACCATGACGGTCGCCCAGCGCGTGCAGGACATCGTGCTGGTCATCGACCGCTCCGGCAGCATGGGGCTGGAGAACCGCTTCGAGAACGCCAAGACCGCCTGCCGGGTGCTCATCCACCTCTTCGACGGGCTGCGCGAGGGCCTCAACACCGACGACCGGGTGGCCGTCATCGCCTTCGAGGACGAGGTCGCCGGATTCCGCGGCGGCAGCCCCTCAAGCCGGATACAGACCCTGCTCCCGCTGACACGGCTGCCCGACGCCGTCGCGGCCGTCGACGACCCGGCCTTCGACTTCGGCGTCCCCGGCACCAACACCCCGATCGGCGACGGACTCATCGCCGCCATCGATCTGCTCGCGGCCTCCGGGACCATCACCGACCAGCGGTTCACCATCATCATGTGCACCGACGGCCTGGAGAACAGCGGCACCACGGCCCTGGTCCCCTCCTCCGCGGTGAACGGGGCGATCTCCTTCCAGGACGCCGTCAACTCCAAACCGTCGCGCCGGGCGGTGCTCGACACCGGCCGCTGCAAGCTGTCCACCATCGCGCTCGGCCCCACCGCCGACCAGAACGTCCTCAGCCGGCTCGCGACCTTCGGCGCCGGCCGGTTCGCCCTCGTCGACAACCCGAGCGAACTCGCCGAGTCCTTCGGCCGGATGCTGGCCAACGCGCAGACCGTCAACCTGCCCAGGAAGCAGACCACGCCGACCACCGGCCTGCCCGACCCCGACGGAGCGGTGCCCGCCGTCTACCTGACCACCGAGCCGGACGCCGACCGCCTGGTCCTCGCGGTGACCCCGCCGGACGGCGAGACCCTTTTCACCGGCACCATCCAACTCGCCCGCTGGGACGGCACCTCCTACATCCCCGAGGCCATCACCATCCTGTCCACCGCCTCGGACCGGGCGACCTCGGTGGCCAAACTCCCCGCCCTCGCCCAGGGCGCGCCCATCCACTGGCGGGTCGTCCACGGCAACGGCCCCTCCACCGCCGAACCGCTCGCCGCGGGCCAGGTCCTGGCCTATGTGGACCTGCACCTGCTGGCCGACGTCCAGCTCGACCGGCCCGACTACCTCACCGGCGACCGGATGGACCTGACCGTGCGGATCCGGCAGGACGACAGGCCGGTCGCCGGGGCACGGGTCAAGGCGGTGCTCGACGCGCCCGCCGTCGGCCTCGGCGAGCAGCTCACCGCACTCGGCGCCGTACCGACCGACCAGGCCAAGGACGACCGGGACGAGCCGACCTGGATGGAGGGACGCATCGGTACGCTGCTCACCCACCGCAAGTGGCGCCACCTGCCGCGCCACTGCCCGACCGGCGGCCTGTTCGTCGACGGCACCGACGAGCTGTTCGACCCGGACGGCAACGGCAACTACACCAACACCTTCGCGCAGGTCTTCAAGGAGGGCACCTACACCTGGCACCTGACCGTCGACGGCGAGGACGTCGACGGCAACGCGTTCACGAGGGAGTTGAGCACCTCCACGTTCGCCTCGGTGAAGGTGGACCGCAAGGCCACGAAGATCAGGGTGACCCGGCTGCACAACGACCCGAGCGGGCTGCTCGCCGCCCTGGTGGCCATCACCCCGCAGGACGCCCGAGGCGAGGACCTCGGTCCCGGCAAGGACGACTCGGTGATCTGGTCGCTGCGCGACGGCACCTTCCAGCACGTCCTCCAGCACCAGCCCGCCCCGGTGCAGACCGACGGCACCTATCAGCGTGTCGTCCTCTACACCAACCGCCAGTCTCCCGCGCTGGTGGTCCGCGCCGCCAAGGTGGTGCTGCCGACGATCGACGTCCGCCGACGCCTCCAGGGCTTCTCGGACTGACCGACCAAGGGCACGGGCACGACCAGGGACGGAGGCCGACGGTGTTCGAGCAGCAGAGCGCACACAGGTCCGCGCGGACCCGCGCGGGCGATCCCGCCCGTCGGCCCCCGGCCCCGGTCCAGGCCCGGTTCTCCGGCGACGGCCTGCGGCGCGCGATCGGCAACGGCGCGCTGGCCGCCGCCACCGAGGCGGTCCGGGCGCTCGACGGCCCGGGAACACCGCTCGGCGCCGGCCCCAGGGCCGCCGCCGAGCGGGCCGTCGGCCACGACCCCGGCGACGTCCGGGTGCACACCGGACCACGGGTCCGGGCGGCCGCCCGTGCTGCGGGCGCCGCCGGATTCACCTTCGGCCGTGACATCGGCATCGCCACCGGGCCGGGCCAGGAGGCCCCACCGGCGCTGCTGGTCCACGAGGCGGTGCACGCGGCACAGCAGAGCGCCGGCGGCACCGCGGGCGCCGAGGAGGCCGAACACCAGGCCGCCGCGGCCGGCCGCGGTGTCCCCCCGACGGCCCTGGCCGGCACGGCGGCGCCCTATGTCGCCTGGGCGCCGGAGGACTGGCTGACCACCACCCCGGACGTACGCCGCTACGGCCTGTCCGACCTGACGGACGAGGCGCGAGCCGTCGACGAGTGGCTCGGCCGCCAGATCGCGACGACCCCCGAGGTCGACCGCATGGTGGAGGCCAGGGCCGCCCTCCGGGCCGAACTGGCCCGCCGCGCGCAGGCCTTGTCCCCCACCGGGCCCCGCCCCCGCCCCGCGGCCCCACGCGGCGCTCGCCGCGCGGCCCCGGGACCGGCGGCCGAACCGGCGCCCCCCGAGACCGAGATGCCGCACGTCCTGCGGGATCGCACCAGTACCCCGCTCACCGATCCGGCCGCGATCCGTGCCGAGGCCGACCGGATCGCGGCCTGGCTGCTGAGGACCGACGTCAGCCGCGCCGACCGCGCCACGCTCCGCGCCGAACTGGCGCTGCTCGCGCCCGCCGTGACCGCCGACCTCGACCGCGCCGGGGCTCAGCGCCGACAGGCCCGCCTCGCCCGGGCCCTGGTCCCCGCCGCGACCGAGGACCGGTCCGGTGTCCTCGCCAACCTGCGGACCATCGAGTCGATCAGGCCCTACGACGCCGTGCCCGGCTCCGCGTACGTCGTCCATCAGGGCGAGTTGCTCGTCTTCCCCTTGGAGACCGCGCAGCGCGTACGCGCCGAGGTGCTGTCCTCGCTGGCGGAGGCCGCCCGACGGGCCCGCGGCATCAACGACTCCACCGAGTTCCGGATGAAGGAACACCTGCGCCTCAACTACGAACAGCAGCAGGTGGTCGGCTTCCTGGTCAGTGTGGTCAGCGGGGAGGAGCCCGTCGAGCTCCAGGCGCGGATGCTGGGCCCGCTGGCCGAGTCCGACATGGCGCTGAACCGCTTCAGGGCGGCGGCGCGCGCCGGATCCCTCGTCGAGATGGGCGACGCCGTCCTCGGCGCCGTCGAACAGGCGGACAGGGCCCAGCAGATCGTGCTGGAGGGCATCGACCGTGCCGTGGCGGCGGCCGGGTCGATCGTGCACGGACTGGAGATCACCCGCAATCTCGCCTTCGCCGTCGCCCTGTCCGTGGGCGCCGTCCTGGCCGCCCCGGTGGTCGCCGCCGGAGTCGCCGGACTGGGCGCCACCGGTCTCACCGCGACCGCCCTCACCGCGACGGGCACCGGAGTCGTCGTCGGCGGCGAGGGACTGGTGCTCGGTTTCACCGCGGGCGCCGGCGGTGAGCTGGCCGCGGGGCACGGGTCACGCGCGGCCCTCTCGGCCGGGACGAAGGAGGGACTGCGGGTCGGGGGGCAGGGCGCTGCGATCGGCTTCGGCGGCGGCGCGAGCCTCGGCCTGGCCCGCACCCTCGGCGTCGGCGCCCGGGGCCTGTCGCGGCTCCAGTCGATCGGGCGCGGAGCGCTGGCGCAGGGCGGCGGGAACGCGCTGGGCGGGGTCACCGGCGCCCTGCTCACCCCGCCCGAGGGCACCGGCCGCGGCGAGGCCGCGGTGCGGGCCGGTCTGACCGGGCTCGGCCTGGGCACGCTGGGCGCCGTCGCGGGCACCTACGCGCAGGGGCTGGCCTCGCCCACCGCCCGGTGGGCCGTCGGCGTCGGACTGCCCGGCCTGGCCGGCGGTGGCGCGGCCTATCTGGAGACCGGTGACCTGGCACAGTCCTTCCAGGCCGGGGGAACCGCGCTGGCGGTCGGCACCCTGACCGCCGGCCGGCCGACCGGACTCGGTGAGAACGCCGAGCAACAGGCCTTCCGCGCCGGGCAGTCCGTACGGCGTGGCATCGGCTTCACCGGGCAGCGGGCCCGCTCCTACCTCGCGGGCGCGATGATCGGTCTCGCCGATCCGGTACCCGCGCTGCGCCTGGAGGAGACTCCGACGTCGATCGTCCTGTCGGGCGGGCAGCTGCCCGACACCGCCCCGGACCCGCGAGCACCCACCGCCTCCGCCGCGACCGCGCCGGCCCCGTCCGCGACGGCGCCGGCCTCCGCCGTGGCCGCCCCGGCCCCGGCCGGTCTGGCCGCCGCCACCGTGATCTCGCCGCAGACCCGCGCTCCGGCGGTGTCCCGGCCGGCCCTCCTCGCACAGTACGAGAGCGTCGCCAACAGCAGGATGGCGGCGGTGGTCCTCGACGTGCTCGGTCGCCAGCGCGCCACCGCCAAACGCACCAGGCTGACCCAACTGCGGCAGCAGTTCGACCAGTTGCGGCGCCAGGTCGGCAGCGGGCCGATGACGCCCGCGCAGCGGGCCGCCGCCAACGCGGTTCTCCGGGAAGCGAGGGACCTGGCGAGGGACGACTTCGACAACGTACGGGACGCGATCTGGCGCCGGCTGCGCGCCGACCCGGATCTCCAGCGGATCGAGGCACAGCTCCAGGCGGCCGGTGACGCGGCCCCGGGAGGCACCGCACTGCAGGTCAACACGAGGACCGCCGCGGGCACCCTGTTCCAGTCACTCGGTGTCGAGCACCGCACCCGGCTCTCGGACGACCCCTGGCGCTACAACGACCCCGCCAACCTGATCGTCACTGACGCCGCCCAGAACGAGCAGTACCTCGAAGCGCTGCGCCGACACGGCTCGATCTGGCCCACCGGTGATGTCGAGGACTTCGTGATTCGGCATCGACTCAACGACCAAGGCGTGGACTTCACTCCCGGCACCCGGCGCTGACCCGACCGGCTCCCGCATCCGGTGCCCGGCCTCAGGCAGGTGCCTGACGCGATGCGGGAACCGAGCCGTCGGCAGAAGGCAGGCCGAGCCGTTCGAGGAGCCGGGCCCGCAGCGGATCGGCGTCCGGGAGGCCGAGCCCGGCGGTGATGGCCAGCGCCTGGTTCCAGGCGGTGCGGGCGGGATGCGGGCGGCCGGTGGCGCGGTGGAGATCGCCGAGACAGACGAGACCGGCGGCCTCGCTGTGCCGGTCGCCCGTCTGGTGGAACAGGTCGAGGGCCTGCTGATAGCGGTCGACGGCCTCGGCGTGCTCGCCGAGCCGGTGGAGGATGTAGCCGAGGCTGTCCTGGATGTGGGCCTGCCCGTTGAGATCCCCCGTCTCGTGCGCCAGCTCCAGTGCCTGACGGCAGTACGTCAGGGCCTGCTGGTGATCGCCGAGTTGGGCGAGTATCCAGCCGATGTGGTTCAGCGCGGCGGACCGTCCGGCCCGGTCGCCGACGGCACGGTGGTGCGCGAGGCAGTCGTGGGCGTGGCCGAGCGCCTGCTGATGGCGGCCCTGGGCCTCGGACATCCGGGACAGGTGCTGATGGATACGGGCCTGCCCGGCGTGGTCACCGACCTCGCCGAACAGCTCCAGCGCACGCAGATAGTGCGCGCGGGCCGAGTCCGGACGCTCCAGCCGGTCCTCGGCGAGCCCGAGTCCCCGGTGGGCCTCCGCCTGCCCGACGACGTCGTCCTGACGCCGGGCGGCCTCCAGCGCCGCGGTGTGCGCGGCGGTCAGCGCCCGCCGGTTGCCGTGCCGGTCGAGATAGGTGGTGAGGGCCGAGGCGAGCCGCCAGGTGTGCGCGGGGAAGCCGGCCGCGGCAGCCTGCTCCACCGCGGCGAGCAGGACCGGATGCTCGGCGCCGAACCAGGCCCGCGCCTGCCGGTGATCGGTCAACTCCTCGACACCGGCGCCCGGTCGGGTAGGCGGCAGGGGAGCGGGGGCGGGCCGGGGCGTCAGCAGGGCGTCCGCCCGGTGCGCGGTGTGCAGGTAGTGGTCGAACATGCGGTGCGCGGCGGTGTGCCGGGTGTCCTCGCCGTCGTGTGCGGCGACCAGCTCGGCCGCGTAGGCGCGCAGCAGGTCGTGGAAGGCGTACCGGCCGGTGGACTGTTCGGTGAGCAGATGTCCGCGGACCAGTTCGGCGACCGGCGTACGGACGCGGGACACCGGTACGCCGGCCAGCGCGGCCACGGCCGGGAGCGCGGCGTCCGGGCCGGGATGCAGGCCCAGTAGTCGGAACAGCCTGGCGGCCTCCGGGCCGAGCGCCCGGTACGACCAGGAGAAGACCGCCCGTACCTCGCTGCTCGCCTCCCCGCCGTCCAGGGCGTCCAGCCGCCGGTCGGCCGGGCGCAGTTCTCCGGCGAGGGCGGCCAGCGGCAGCTCGGGCTGCGCGGCGGCACGGGCGGCGACGATCGCGAGCGCGAGCGGCAGGCCCGCGCACCGGCCGACGATCTCGCGGACGGCCTCGGGATCGGCCGTCACCCGCTGCCTGCCGAGCCGGCGGATCAGCAACTCCCGGGCGTCCTCGGCGGCGAGCGTGCCGATGGTCAGCAGCTGTGCCCCCTCGGTGGCGGCGAGACCGGTCAGCGATCTTCGGCTGGTGATCAGGGCCAGACACCCGGGCGCCCCGGGCAGCAGCGGACGGACCTGCTCGGCGTCGCGGGCGTTGTCCAGCACCACCAGCAGCCGACGTCCCGTCAGGAGGCTGCGGTACAGGCCGACCTGTGCCTCCAGGCCTGCCGGGATCCGGGCCGGCGGCACGCCCAGGGCGTCCAGGAACCCCCGTACCGCCTCGGCCGGGCCCATCACCGATCCGCCGGGCCCGAACCCGCGCAGGTTCACATACAACTGGCCGCCCGGGAAGGCATGCTGGGCCTGCCGAGCCCAATGCACGGCCAACGCGGTCTTGCCCACCCCGGCCGTGCCCGACACCGCCGTGATCACCACCGCGGACGGCTGGTCCGCCGCCGAGGCGAGAATGTTCTCCAGCCGGGCGAGTTCCTCGCCGCGACCTGTGAACCCCCGCACCCCCATCGGCAGTTGACGGGGGACCGCGCCCGGCCACGCGGTTGCCGCGGCCGGTGGCCGGACCGGGGCGGCCACCGGGACCGGTGCGCGGGAAGCGGGCCGTGCGACGGACTCGGCCAGGCCTCCCCGGAGGATCGCCTCGTGGAGCCTGCGCAGTTCCGCCCCGGGGTCGGTGCCCAACTCCTCGGTGAGCCGCTTGCGTACGGCGGCGTAGCAGTCCAGTGCCTCCGCGCTGCGGCCGGCGGAGTGCAGCGCCCGCATCAGCGCCTCGGACAGCGGTTCCACGAGCGGGTAGGTGTCGAGGAGTTCGGTCAGCGGACCGATCACGCTGACGGCATCGCCGACGTGCGACTCCAACTGGGCCCAGGCGACCGCGGCGTCCACGTGATGGCGCCGCCAGGCCTCGCGCACCCGCGCCGCCCACTGCCCGCCGAGCCCGGCCAGCGGTTCCCCGTGCCACAGCCCGAGCGCCTCGCGCAGCAGTGCCGCCCGTGCCTCGTCCGTGCGCCCGCTCTCCCGGGCGCGGCCCGCCGCCTGCCGGAACCGATGGATGTCCACGTCGTCCGGACGGGCCTCCAGGAGATATCCGCCGGAGCGGCGCACCAGCCGTAACCGGGACGGTCCCGAGTCCTCGGTCCGCTCGCACAGCCGGCGCAGCCGGGCGACATGGGCGTGCAACGCGCGCCGCGCCCCGTCGGGCGGATCGGCGCCCCACACCCGCGTGATGAGTACGTCGGCCGGAACGGGCCGGCCGGTGTCCACCGCCAGCGCGGCCAGCACGGTCCGCCGCTGCGGTGGCCCGACCTCGACGGTCCGGCCCCCCACCGAGAGCTCCACGGGGCCGAGAAGGCGTAGTTCCACCACGACATCCACACTCCACGCACAGCAGGTTCTCACTCCACGCACACATTCTCGCGCCCGGCGACAACCTATCGACAACGTTCTCAGCCACACTCGGACCTCAGTCTGATACGGCGGAGTTCAGTCTGCCGGGGCGTGGAGTCGCCGCACACGGCGGCGCACCGCACACGGGGAACAGCGGTCGTACACGGGGAACGGCGGTACGGAGAGCCGCTCGGTCGGTATCCGGGGGAGAGAGGGACGTGAACGAACAACGGGGAGCAACAGCCACGAGAACGGCGCAGTCACCGGCGCGGCGGGCCGACCACCCGTACGAGCCGCAGGACCGGTATCCGGCACCGCCTCCGCGGCCTGCGCCACCCGCTCCGGTTCCGCCGGACGGCGGCGGACGCAGTGTGCTGGAGGGCGCGTTCGCGTTGCTGGAGGCGGTGGAACGAGCCGAAGGGGCCGGACTGACCAGGCTCGCGGCCGAGTGCGGTCTGCCCAAGACCACCTCGTACCGCCTGCTGGAGCAACTGGTGGAGCTGGGTGCCGTCGAACGCAGCCGCAACGGTTACCGCATCGGGCCGCGGATCTTCCGGCTCGCGCAGGGCTGGCAGCCGCACCCCGGCCTGCGCACCGCCGCCCGGGCACCGGCCCGCCGGCTCGCGCGCGTCACCGGCGCGACGGTGGGGCTCAACGTGCTGCGCGAGGGACAGACCCTGGTCCTGGACTGGACGCCCGGCGAGCGGGCCGGGGCGCTCGGCCGAACCCTCGACGGCGCGGTCTGGCCCTGGTTCACCGCCGCGGGCAAGGTACTGGTCGCGGGGGCGTATCCGCGGCTCCCTCTGGGCCCGTTGCCCACGTCCTGGCACCGTGAGGCCCAGGAGATCCGGGACCGGGGCGTCGCCTTCGACCGCGAGGAGGTGACGGCCGGCGTGTGCTGCGTGGCCGTGCCGGTACACGGCCCGAACGGCGCGCAACTGGCGTCCCTGAGCGTCGTGACCGATCCCGCGCACAGCCTGGAGCGGCTCGCGGGCGTGGTGCAGCAGACGGGAAGGACGATCGGCGCGGCGCTGCGGGCCCGGTGAGCCGACGGGCGGCAGCCGCTCGTCGCTCGACGTACCTTCGCCCGGCGACTGTCACGCGGTACACGGATGCGCCGCCTGCCGTGGGCGGCAGGCGGCGCATCCGGGTGGTGGTGGGTCCGGTGGGTCTACTTGAACCAGTACCGGACGCCGCGGTGGTGCGAGCAGGTGCCCTGGGAGTGCCGCGAGTAGGAGACGGAGGCGTCCTTGCACTTCGCCGTCTCGTACTTGTCCTTCGGCTTCTGGTGGTGTGTCCAGCCGCACTGTCCGGTGGTGTGGTGGACGCAGCGGTGGGCCGTGTTGGTCGACGGCAGGGTCGCCGCCGATGCGGCCGGTGCGCTGAAGAAGACGCCCGCGAGGGCGATGGTGACGGCTGAAGCGGCAAGACGCGTGCGCAAGGGGATCCCCCATGTGAAGTGAACGAGTGCAGCCGGAGCTTATATCGGTTTGAATGACTTACCGGCCGGTTCGGGGGCTTCGCGGTGTTCACGGCCATTCATGACGGCCCGTCAGAGCTTCGAAGTCGCTTCCTGCGCGGAGAAGTTCAGAGGGCGAGGCGGCGCGCGGCCGCATTCCGCAGGGTTTGCAGGAGCGAGTGCGCGCGGACAACTCGGCGAGGACGGCGTCGGCGTGCGCGGCGGCGGCTCGCCGTGCACCGGCCTGCCTGCCCGGATGCGAACGCCTTCGATTGCGATGTCGTCATCCGCCGGTTCGGGGTACCCGTGCGCTCGCTGGACCCCGCTCCGACGCAGTCGGGTGCGGAGCGACAGAGACAGGAGGTGACAGTCATGGCGTACGGCACTGAACGGGAGCCCGGCTGCGGTCAGCGGCCGGCCGGGGCCGAGCCGGTGGGCGAACTCGTGCAGCGTGCCTCGCAGCAGCTGACGGAGCTCGTACGGGGTGAACTCCGCCTTGCCCAGGCGGAGATGCAGGAGAAGGGCAGGCGCTACGGCCGGGGCGGTGAGCTGTTCGGAGGCGCCGGCGTCGTCGGCTTCCTGATGCTTCAGGCGCTGGTGGCCACGGCGATCGGCGTGCTGGCCGTCCCGTTGTCGGTGTGGGCAGCGGGTCTGATCGTGACCGCGATCCTCGGCGCGGTCGCGGCGGTGCTGGCGCTGCGCGGCAAGAGGCAGATCGCACGGGCCGCCCCACCCGCGCCGGTACGGACGATCGAGGACGTGAAGGCCGATGTGGCCGAGATCAAGGAGAGGGCGCGCCGATGACCCGACCGACCGAGGAAGGGGCCCCCGCTCGAACTCCTGAGGAACTGCGCGAGCAGGTCGAGCGGACGCGACACGAACTGGGAGCCACGGTGGCGGCGCTCGCCGCGAAGACCGACGTCAAGGGCCGCGCCCAGGAGAAGGCCGTACGGATCGGGCAGCGGGCCGCGGCCAGGGCCGCGGTGCTGAGGGAGCGGCTCGTCCTGAGGGCCGGGCGGGCCCGGCTGAAGTCCGCCGCGGTCGCCGCCCGGGCGCGGCAGCCGTTGTCCGCGTCGGCGCGCGACACCTCCGCCGGCGGTGTCGGGCGGCCCGGCGCGGGTGCGACACCCGTGCGCCGGCGGTGGGCCGAGAGGGCACCCGGGCCGGTACGGGACGGGGCCGCCTTGGGCCTGCGCCTGTCGCGGGACTACCGGGGCGTGCTGGTGACCACCACCGCGGTGGCGGGTGCCGGATGGCTGCTGTGGCGGCGGAAGGGCTGAGTCATGAAAGCATCCAAGATCGCTTACAAGCCCGTCGGACTCGTCCTGGGAGTCCTCGCCGGCATGATCGCGGCGGGCCTCTTCAAACAGACGTGGAAGCTCGTCGGACAGGAGGCGGACGCTCCCGACGCCACCGACGAGGAACGGGCCTGGGGTGAGATCCTCGCCGCCGCCGTGTTGCAGGGCGCCATCTTCGGGGGCGTGAAGGCGGCCGTCGAACGGGGCGGCGCGACGGCCACCCGCCGTCTGACCGGCACCTGGCCGGGGTGACCGGCATGAGGGAACTGGGCGCCGCCGCCCTGCCCGCCGCGGCCCAGTCCGCCGCGGCCGCCGTCGAGGCGACCGCCCCGACCGTCCCGCCGTTCTACACACCGCCCGC